>CAZEUR010000032.1:0-13097 GCA_964515175.1 uncultured Holosporaceae bacterium
ACGTTCAGGAACTCTTAACTAAACCAAACAAAAAAGGTGGAAAAAGAAGAAAAAACAAACAAAAACAGGCCTAAAAACATTTTAATTTAATATATTTTTACTTTATCATTACTATAAATACTTTTTATGATAGAATAAACCAAAGTATTTAATAAACAATAATAATAATATTTTGGGAGGATATATCATGACACAAAAATTAACACTTATTGCGACACTTCTTATTATGGTGAGTGTTGTTTTTTCAGCTTCAGAAGAGGGTACAAAAGGGAGCCCTACCAGTGGTCGTTTAGTTGTTAATAAATTGAATCTTGATAAAGTTGTTGGGGATCCTAGAGATACTGATCCACGCAGTCGTAGGACTATTGCAGATATCGCAATGGATCTATCCATGAAGCAAGCCTTTCCACCAGCTCGTTTTTCAGTGGTAACATCAAAGGGACAACAACTTATTATTGTGAAATCAGAGGAAAGGTTTCGGATCGACAAAAGTTCTGCCTTTTATAATTACGTGGAAAGGGAAGCCCAAAAAATTGAGGAGGAAAAAGCCCAACAATACGCTAAAGACAATCCCCAAGCTCCGCGTCAATTACCGAGGGAGGTAACTCCCGATGATCGTCATGCGATTATTTGTGAATTGTTTGAAATTAATATCAACATGTCAAATGATCAAATTTTAAATCAGATTGCAAAAAGAGTCGGAAAGACCCCCAGAGATGTTGGGTATGAAGCTTTAGGTGTAGTACCAAAGGAGCGCCCTGACGATCACTCATTATCTGGTTCTGAGGATCAATGAGCATCTTCCCAAGTGGGGCCTTTTCCAACGCCAATGGTGAGTGGAACTTTCAGGTGAGCTGCACTTTCCATAAGAGATTTAATGAGCGGCGTTATTTCTTCCACCTCTTCTAACGGCACCTCAAAAATCAGTTCGTCATGAACTTGAAGAAGCATCTTTGTTTTGAATTTTTTATCCACAAGCATCTGATCAATCTGAATCATGGCTTTTTTAATAATATCCGCATTACTGCCCTGAAGAGGCGCATTGATCGCCTGGCGCTCCGCACCATTTCTTAAAACGAGATTTTTAGACTGAAGGTTGGGGATGTAGCACCGTCGTCCCCAAAGGGTTTCTACATAGCCGTGTGTTCTGCCAAAGGTGATTGTTTTTTCCATATATTCTGTGAGTCCTGGATAGTGTTTCTTATAGGATTCAATGTAATGAGCGGCTTCCTTTCGATCAATTTTGAGTTGACGGGCAAGTCCAAAGGCGCTGATGCCATAGATGATTCCAAAGTTAATCGCTTTTGCCTTATTGCGAATCTCTGGTGTGATTTGATCCAGAGGAATACCGAAAACTTCGCTAGCGGTTTGGGCATGAATATCTTTGTTTTGGATGAAAGCTTCTCGAAGGGATGGAATATCTGCCATATGGGCCAATAATCGCAGCTCAATTTGAGAATAGTCGAAGGAAATGAAAATATGCCTTTCCTCTGCCACAAAGGCTTTCCGGATTTTACGTCCCTCCTCTGTCCGAATGGGAATATTTTGAAGGTTCGGGTCAGAGGAAGATAATCGTCCCGTGGTGGTGCCTGCCATGGAGTAAGAGGTATGGACACGTCCCGTTTTTGAATCAATCTGATCAATCAGCGTCGAGGTGTATGTGCTTTTCAACTTTGCCAGCTGGCGCCATTCTAAAATTTTAGCAGGAAGCTCGTGCTGAAGGGCCAGTTCTTCGAGGACATCGGATCCCGTTCCATAAGCGCCAGTCTTTCCCTTCTTGCCCCCCTCTAATTTCAGGCGATCGAAAAGAACTTCTCCAATTTGCTTGGGAGACCCAAGATTAAAACGTTCTTCCGCTTCTTTAAAAATATCTTCTTCTATGAGGTGAAGTCGTTTGTCAAAACTTTTAGCGAGATCTCTTAAAAAAACGGCGTCTACTTTGACCCCTGTTTGCTCCATATCAATGAGAACATTTACAAGGGGTAGGTCTATGTTGGTGTAAATCTTTTGAAGCTTCGGCTCTTGAAGTTTGGGTCGGAGAAGCTTAAAGAGTTGATACGTGTAATCGGCGTCAGAAGCCGCATAATCATTAGCTTTGTCCAAAGGGACTTGGTCAAAAGTAAGAGCTTTTTTACCAGATCCTGCGACCTCTTTGAAACTTTCCATTCTGTGATCGAAATGAATTTCTGTGAGAGCATCTAACCCATGAGGGCCTGGATTCAACAGATAAGATAAAAGAAGGGTATCTTCAAAAGGTTCTATCTCTACGTCATATTTCTTGAGCACCAGTTTATCGAATTTTAGATGATGACCTACTTTCAGGATTTTGGGATCTTTAAGAAGGGGTCTGAGTGTATCTATAACTTCTTTCTGGGATAGCTCTATTTTGTGGGTTTCAGGGCCATCTAAGAGATCCCGAACAGGGTGATAGCGAACAGGGATATAGCAGGCATTCCCCGGGGCAACGGAGAAAGAAATCCCCACCAAATTGGCTGTTAAGGCATCAAGGGAATCAGTTTCTGTATCCACGGCTACAAGGCCTGCATTTTTTATTTTTGTGATCCATTGATTGAGCTGATCTTGGGTGAGTATTAAATCATAAGAAGAAGGCTTTTTTTCTTCTTTTTCTATGCTTTTAAAGAGACGTCCTTCCAGATTTTTGAACCCCTGTTCTTGAAGAAAGGGAAGAACTTTGTCGGGGGTTGGAAACTGCACATGAAGCTTGTTTAAGGAAAGAGGAAGGGGCGCTTTATCATCAAGGGTGACGAGGCGTTTGGAAATACGGGCTTGGTCTGCATAAGTGATTAACGAATCCCGTCGTTTTTCTTGTCTAATAGTAGAGGCCTTGGCAAGAAGTGTTTCGAGATCACCGAATTCCTCGATGAGGGCTGCTGCTGTCTTAATGCCAATACCAGGAACGCCGGGAATGTTGTCAGAAGTATCCCCCGCAAGTGCTTGTACATCGATGACTTGATCAGGCCCCACGCCAAACTTTTCTTTCACTTTTTCTGCATCAATAAAGATATTTTTAAGGGGGTCATAGAGTTGGATGTCTGGACCCACCAGCTGCATAAGATCTTTGTCAGAAGATACGATCACCACTTGCATCCCCTGCCCTACAGCCGTGCGGGCATAGGCGGCGATGAGGTCATCTGCCTCAAAACCTTCTAGCTCTATGGTGGGCACGCTAAAAGCTTTGCAGGCATCGCGAATGAGAGGAAATTGGGGAATCAAATCCTCAGGCGTTTCCTTACGAGTGCCCTTGTAGTCGGCATAAATATCATTGCGGAAGGTTTTGCGGGCTGCATCAAATACGACAGCTAAAGAATGCGCCTCCATATCCGTGAGGAGCTTCACGAGCATGTTGGTGAATCCAAGAACGGCCCCAATGGGCACGCCGTCCTTGCGGGTTAAAGGGGGTAGCGCGTGGTAAGCCCTGAAAATAAACCCAGACCCGTCGATGAGATACAGAATATCTTTGGTTGATTGTGTCACTTTAACCTCTGAGTGTTTATAACATAGACGGGAAAAATTTTCTTGTCTTACTTGAAAAAGCAATAAAATAGGGCTATACAAGTCCCATCATGAAATACATCGTATCAATTCTTCTCCTTATCTTTTCTGTCCAACAGACGTTCGCTTTGAAAGGTGAGGATGAACTGCTGTCTGAGAAAAATTACACGGCTCTCCGAAAAGATTGCCAAAGGTTTTTTCAAAAAATGAAAACTTTTGATGTGAGCACCGAAATGAGATTGGTTGGGTATTCTCTTCAAGATTCTGGCCTGAAATCTTTTGAACAAGCCTCAGGGAGCTTGGATCAGTTTTTGCCAGGTCTTGAGGAGAAAAATCTTGTCCTCTCCATGGCCCTTAAGTTTGGAGGGCAACACCTTAGGCCTTCCTTAGAAAATGCAACGGATTTTATCCGGGGTTTTGTCAGATATCTGGGAGATCCGGACCACAGCAGAGCTCTTTTACAAGAAAGAGATAAATTCCTTTTAGTTGTGACGGCTCTTTCCACAGGGGCAAGTCCTACCATTGATGATGACAGCATTCAAAAGGCGAAAAAGATTGTGGATGGATCGCTTGAGAATTTTAAAAAACACGTTCTTCCTGATAGATCCATGGAAATGGACGGTGTGGCTTTGAGTGTTATTTCTCGTCACATGAGCGCTTCTCTCAAAGAATCTGATACCCTTTTGAAAGCCCTTACAGATAGAGATCTGGGGACAATTCTTGATACATTAGGGCGTTTAAAGAAGTTTTTATCTTTTTCCGTGACATAAAAATTTTTTTATGATAAAAATCTAACCTCAAGGTTATTTTCAAAGAGATAGTTTAGAATTCAGCTTTCTGCAAGACTTAGGTTCAGTGTTTGTGCGATTGCGTGGAAAAGATAAAATCACCAAATAAAGTTACAATTAAGGAAATTATTTATGCATCTTCAAGATTTAAAGCTAAAATCGCCTAAGGAACTACTTGCGCTTGCGGAAGGACTCGAAATTGAAAATTCAAGTTCCTTGAAAAAGCAGGAACTTATTTTCTCCATTCTCAAGAAATCGGCCGAAAACAAGGTTTCCATATTTGGTGAAGGTGTTGTAGAGGTTTTGCCAGATGGATTTGCGTTTCTGCGCTCTCCCCAAGCAAACTATATGCCGGGTCCTGATGACATTTATATTTCTCCAAGTCAGGTGCGAAAATTTTCCATGAGAACGGGAGATACGGTAGAGGGAGAAATAAAGTCTCCTAAAGAAGGGGAGCGTTATTTCGCTCTTACTAAGGTAAATCGCATCAATTTTGATGATCCGGAAAACTTAAGACATCGTATTAACTTTGACAATTTGACGCCTCTTTACCCTCAGGAGCCTTTCAAGATGGAACTTGAAGGGAATAAGGGAGATATTACAACCCGTGTGATTGATTTAATTACGCCCCTCGGAAAAGGGCAGCGTGGTCTCATCGTGGCACCCCCCAGAACGGGAAAAACTATGATGCTTCAAAATTTGGCCCATGCCATTGAAAAGAATCATCCGGAAGTTTATTTGATTGTCCTGCTTATTGATGAGCGCCCAGAAGAAGTCACGGATATGTCTCGTTCTGTTAAAGGCGAAGTGGTAAGCTCTACCTTTGATGAGCCAGCAACACGGCACATCCAAGTTGCTGAAATGGTGATTGAAAAGGCAAAGCGTCTTGTGGAGCAAAAACGAGATGTGGTGATTTTGCTCGACTCAATCACGCGGCTTGCGCGGGCTTATAATACGGTTGTCCCATCCTCTGGAAAGGTTTTGACGGGAGGGGTTGATGCTCATGCGCTCCAACGGCCAAAACGATTCTTTGGAGCAGCGCGCAACATCGAAGATGGTGGATCCCTTACAATTTTGGCCACGGCCTTGATTGAAACCGGATCCCGCATGGACGAAGTAATATTTGAAGAATTCAAAGGAACCGGTAACTCAGAAATCATTCTGGATCGTCGTATAGCGGATAAAAGAACCTTCCCAGCCATTGATATCACCCGCTCTGGTACTCGAAAAGAGGAGCTTTTGGTGGATAAAAATACTTTGGCTAAGATGTGGGTTCTCCGTCGCGTCCTAAATCCTATGGGTGTTGTGGAAGGCATGGAGTTCTTGATTGATAAGCTGAAGGAAACAAAAACAAACAAAGATTTCTTCACATCCATGAACGCCTAAGTCTCTTGAGATGAATTTTTCTTGCCCAAAAGGTGTGATTGAAGAAATTTCAAGTCTGATGGGGGAGGCTGTTTCGCCCGAGACAATATCAAGCCTAGAGTTGTACGTTCAATGTTTGTTCGAAAAAAATGAAGCCTTTAATCTCATTGGGCCAAGGGAGTTTTCGCAGATCTGGGAGAGGCATGTTTTAGATAGCGCTCAGCTTTACCCTCTTTTGAAAAATAAAAATAAAGCCATCGCAGATTTAGGAAGTGGCGCTGGATTTCCAGGGCTCATTTTGAGCATTTTGGGAATTGAAGGAATAACTTTAATCGAATCTTCTGAAAAGAAATCTCGTTTTTTGGAAAATGTTTCACGTGAAACATTTTGTGGTGCCAAGGTCATCAATGATCGCGTAGAAAAAATAAAAAAAATAAAATTCGATATTATAATTTCTAGGGCCATGGGAAAACTTTCTCTTCTGTTTAGTTTTTCTGAGCCCATTTCAAAAAAATCTACAGAATTTTTCTTTCTAAAAGGTCGCAGCTACGGAGAAGAGATAAAAGAAGCCCGAGAGATTTTTGATTTTTCTTATGATCTTATTCAGAGTTTGACAGACCCCGAATCTAAGATCGTCCATGTTTATAAAAAGCCTTTATTAAAATAACAAACAGGGTGAAATCCCCCTTGTTTTTTTCGCAAAAAAAGATGACAATGGGACATGACAAAAATCATCGCCATCGCGAATCAAAAAGGAGGGGTTGGGAAGACAACAACCGCCGTTAATTTGGCCACTGCTATGGCCGCCATTCAAAAGAAAGTCCTTCTTATAGACCTGGATCCTCAAGGAAATGCAAGCACAGGTCTCGGCGTTTCTCAAAGGGACCGAGACCATGGAACTTATGAGTTTATGGTGGGGTCTTGCTCCTTAGAACAGGCTATTAAAAAAACAGTGGTTCCCGGTCTTTTCGTGATGCCTGCCTCTGAAGACTTGAGGGGGGCAGAAATAGAGTTTGTTACAGAAAAAGATCGAGAACTTATTTTAAAAACAGCTCTTCAGGCAGCAAAATTTGACTACATCTATATAGATTGTCCTCCCGCTATGGGAATTCTAACCCTTAATGCTCTTGTAGCCTCTCATAGCGTTCTCATTCCTTTGCAGTGCGAGTACTATGCTTTGGAAGGACTCAGTCAGCTTTTAAAAACCATCAAGATTATAAACGAGAACTTTAATTCAAAATTGTCTTTGGAGGGGGTTATCCTCACTATGTTTGACTCCAGAAATTCTTTGAGTGCCTCTGTTGAGAAAGATGTCAGAAGTCATTTGGGTGACAAGGTGTATGCAACGGTTATTCCAAGAAATGTGCGTGTGTCAGAAGCCCCTTCTCATGGATTGCCGGCGATGATTTATGACTTTAGAAGCAGTGGGGCGCAAGCTTATATGAGATTGGCCTCAGAAATTTTGAAAAAAGAAGAAAAGGTAACAGCATGAGAAAAAAAGGGTTGGGGCAAGGACTATCTGCTTTGTTGGGAGAAAATATTTCTTATGAAGCAAAATCTTCAAAAGTAGATTTGCAAAAAATTCATCAGGTTTTTACAAGTCAGCTCAGCCCAAGTTCTTATCAACCTCGAAAAATTTTTGATGAAGACGAAATTCAATCTCTTGCACAGTCCATTCAGCATAATGGTATGTTGCAGCCCATTTTAGTGCGGAACGGAATAAACACAGACGAGTACGAGATTATTGCAGGAGAACGTCGTTGGCGGGCTGCCAAAAAAATTGGACTTAATCGTGTCCCCATTATCATAAAAGATTTTACAAATGAAGAAGCGCTCACCATGGCTCTGGTGGAAAATTTACAGAGGGAGAATTTAAGCCCTCTTGAAGAGGCTTTGGGATACCAATCTATGTTGGATCAGCTGCAGATTACCCATGAAGAAGTGGGAGATCTTGTTGGAAAAAGTAGAGCCCATGTAACCAATATGCTTCGTCTTATGCAGCTACCTGAGTCTGTGCAAGGACTGTTGAGAGAGGGAAAGTTAACAGCGGGGCACGCACGCGTGCTTGTGGGATCTGAGAATGTGGAAGCAATTGCTCAGACAGTTGTGCAAAAAGGTCTCAATGTGCGTCAAACAGAGAAGTTATTGCAAAAAACAAAAGGAAAAGAACCAATTTCGAAGGAAGACCGCTCTTCTCTTTCTGAGCAAAAGATAAAGCCTGTTGCTCGGGCGCCTCTTAGCCAAGAGCTTTTAGAAATTCAAACCTTTATTCAAGATCGAATAGGCTATGATGTTCAGATTGAAATGGAGGGAGAAGAAGAGGTCCGAATTATTTTCTCTATGACAGGCATGCAAAGACTTGACGATTTCTTGGCAAAACTTAATACTATGAGTTAATTTTTTTGGGTGTGAATAAAAAATAGGATTGCGCACTTTTTTTTTAAAAAAACAATAAAAATTTTTTAAAAATGGCGTTTATTTAGGAAAAAATAGAGACTTTTTAATAGGGGGCCTTCATTTATCTGTGGATAAGTCTGTGGTAAGTATACAATTTTAGAAAACTTTATTTTTTTACAAATTGCTTTTAAAAAAAACTTTCTTTAGGGTGGTTTTATGCGTGAAATTATTCTAGATACGGAGACCACAGGACTTGATCCTTTACGGGGAGATAAACTCATTGAGATTGCCTGTGTTGAGCTTATAAATCATCTTCCCACAGGGAAATTTTACCATACTTATGTGAACCCAGAAAGAGATGTGCCGCAGATTTCCACAGAAATCACGGGACTTACGCGAAATTTTTTAAAAGATCACCCTGTTTTTTCAAGCGTAGTTGAAGAATTTCTATCTTTTATTCAAGATTCCACCCTGGTGATTCATAATGCGGATTTTGATTTAAAGTTCTTGAATGTGGAGCTAACGCAAATCCAAAAAGAGCCTTTGCGGAATCCTGTTGTGGATACACTCTATATGGCTCGTAAAAAATTTCCAGGGTCTCCGGCTAGTTTGGATGCTCTCTGTCGTCGTTTTAAAATAGATCTATCGAATCGTACCAAGCATGGAGCTCTTATTGACTGTGAGCTTTTAAGCGCAGTTTATTTGGAGCTAAAAGGTGGGCGACAGCGGGGATTTTCTTTGGGAAAAGAAAGCAAAGCTGAAGAAAGTTCTTCTATTTCTCTTGTGTCTCAAAAAGAATTTAAATCTTCCCGTAACTTTATTGTTTCTGAAGAAGAAAAATTGAAACATGAGGCCTTTATTAAGACCCTTTCTAAAAATTAGACTTGAAGGATAGGACAAGAAGCTTTCTAAGGGTAGCTTTCAAAGCCCGTTCATTCCGTAATGATTTTCAAAGCTTCTTCATTTGATAATGAACAAATATCCTTAACAAGATCCTTAAGAGCGGCCTCTGTAGAAGTATCTCCAAGATCTACCCCCACATCCCTAAAAATCAAAGGCCTCGATAGGTTAGATCCGTAAAAAGTCATGTCTCCTCTTACTTTGTTTCTATCCTGATGGGCGGAGAAATTTCCAGTATTCTCAGACTTCCAAAGTCCCAAGTATCCTTTTTTTCTTTTAAGTTTATGAAAAGAGTGTAATGTTCATCCCCACATGCATAAGGTTTACAGCCTGTGATAATCAGAAACTCCCCTTCCTCTTTAATGGGGAATTGAACAGTTAGCTCGTCTTTTATTTTCTTGATGTGATTTGGTAACAAAAACGAACGAAGGTCCTGGAGAATGTCTTTATCACTAAAAAACTATCAACTGCGTAGGTTCCAACCAACGGGTTTTGTTCGGCTCCCCTCTTATTTCCTAAAAGAGAGGAAATAACCTAGAGGCTCATAAGAATAATGAGTATCTTTTTCAATTTAAATTCTCTTTTTAGTTATTAAAGGAACTTTATAGAGGGTACATAAGAAATGCAAGAGTCCTGCAATTAAGCTATACTAGCCACATGAAAAGATTCACTGCACTCACTGTTGTTTTTCTTATTTTCTCAGCCTCTGCTCTCCGAGAGATAGTTCTAGATACAGAAACCACAGGGGTTGCGGCAAGCCGAGAAGAAGATCCTGATCGCATTACGGAGATTGCGTGTCTCGAGCTGGAGGAGGGGGTGCCTACGGGAAAAATTTATCAAACTTATCTGAATCCAGAGAAAAAGCTCTCCAAAAAAATTACAGAAATCACGGGGCTCACAAGTCGGTTCCTCCAAAATCATCCGAAATTTAAAGAGATTATGGACGAATTTTTAGCCTTCATTGGGAACTCGCCTTTAGTTATTCACAATGCGCCTTTTGATATTCGGTTTTTGAACGCAGAACTTGCACGAGCGGGAAGAGGACCTCTAAAAAATCATGTAATCGATACACTCCCCTGGGCGCGAGAAAAATTTGGACGTCCTGCGAATCTAGATGCTTTATGTAAAAGGTTGGGTATCGATCTGTCTCGTCGTACCAAACACGGCGCTCTCATTGATTGTGAACTTTTGGCCCAGGTATATGCAAAGTTGAGAAAAGAACCTGCAAATGAAGTAGGGGTTAAGGGAGCAATGGAACAGCGAACCGACTTAAGGAAAATGTCAAGGGCTTTTTGACGAATTTCGTAAATTAAATCCCTTTCTGCACTGTAAGAAAAACCCTCGTTTTTCTGGCGAGACCAAAATGTAACTCAAGCTCCCTCAAAAACCACCATAAAACTCATTGAGAAAATCTAAGCAATGATTTATGCTCAAAAATAAGTTTTCTTGTGGAGGTAAAGAGTAAATGCGGATCGGCTACGTTCGAGTTTCTAAAGCGGATGGTTCACAAGTTTTGGATTTACAAAAAAATGCCCTGAAAGAAGTTGGTATATCTTCCGACCGAATTTACGAAGATCTTGCCTCTGGTCGAAAAGATGACCGACCTGGTCTTACCGAATGTCTCAAAGCACTTCAGCCAGGAAACACATTGGTTGTTTGGAAATTGGATCGGTTAGGAAGGGATCTCAAACATCTGATTTATTTGATAGACGATCTTAGAAAAAAAGGGATAGGTCTCAAAGTTCTGGCTGGCTCTGGGGCAGAGATTGACACTACCACATCTAATGGCCGGATGGTTTTCGGGCTATTTGCGGTATTAGCAGAATTTGAGCGGGAGCTTATTGTAGAAAGAACTAAGGCGGGCCTAGCAGCAGCTCGAGCCAGGGGAAGAAAAGGCGGTCGTCCCCGTAAGATGGACAAAGATACGCTAATTATGGCCATGGCTGCCATGTCCAATCCTAAATCTGTGGCCGCTGATATTTCTAAACGTTTAGGAATTACCACAACTACACTCTATATGTATGTTAATGGAGACGGATCTCCTAAAGAAGCAGGAACGAAGATTTTGAATCTTTTTTAAGGATATTTATTGATTCCCTCTTGAAAACCTACTTCAGTCTTCCCATATAAGCCTGTATAAAGTATTTTTACTTAAATTATAGGATTAAAAAATGAAGATTTTGAGACATATTGGATTTATTGTTGTTCTTCTGATGGGCTTTGTAAGCAGCTCTTTTTCCGCTGCTCAAGATGAAGGGACCCTTGAAAACTCTCCTGCTCCCCAAAGGCGGCGTGAATGGGCTCGTTCTCTAGTAAGAAGCTTTTATGCAGAGGATATGGAATCTTTTTTGGGTAATGTTCCTGCTGCTGAGGTAGAGAATCTCGTACATAATGCAAGAAAAATCATTAATCCGTCAATGGACGGTCGTGATTGTCTAAATATTATTAATACTTTGTATGGAATTCCGGGAGTCGATGAAAGAACACGTTTAATAGACTTTATTGTGTCAACTCCTCTTATGATGGAAAATGTCCAATTTTTTTATGGGCAGAATGGCGCTTGGGTGATTAGCCTTTTTAGTCAAATTCCCTCTACTGAAAGAGCGGAAATAGTATCGGTGGTGGAGCAAATTGAAAAAGCGTCTAAACTGAGTCGAGGGAATGAGGATGATTCATATGGTTCAGTTGGATTTCTCCAGGCAGTTCGATATGTACGCAAAGGGGCTACTACCTCGGCTGAGAGAGAACATCTTTTGCGTTTAACTCAACAACTCTTTTCCGCAAAAATCCCCTCCGTATGGCACTCATCTTTGTTGGAAATGTTAGAAGAGATTTCAGGTCTGGAGGAAAAAGATAGTTTCGTAAGATTTGTCTCAAGATTTATGGAAGATCCTTTATTAGAAAGATTAAGAATAGAGACTAGAGGAATAGGAAACTCGAGCATCCTTAGGAATTTAGCCAAACTTCCAAACGATACCGAGAGAACCAAAGTCTTAAGATATGTAGACAGGATAACCCCTCGTCATAGGAGCTCCGAGGATCTTGCTAAAATTATGGAAGTTTTTGCAGGTTTTCCAGCTGAGGAAGATCAAGAAAGTTTTGTGGCTTTTCTTTCAAAGGCAGGTTTATTCGCTGACGATATGAGTGGAGAGACATATGCACGTATAATAAAACGTTTGCATTCTATTTCTGATATGGATGAAAGAAAGCGCTCTTTAAACTATATTTTGACATCTGGGCTTATTCCCCAGGCCATGGATGAATATGGACGAAATGAGATCATTCAGGCCTTACTCTCTCTTTCTAATGAGACTGAAATAAGGAATTTTGAAGAGTTCCTCCGGCAAAATGGATTGATTTCTGAAGATTTAAACCTTGATAAATACAGAGAGCTAATATGTGCATTAGGGTACCTTCCCGCTGCTGATCGACAGAGTTTTCTAGATTTTATTATAAGAAACAATATTGTGACTCCGACTATGAGTAGCTCTGAGCGGGCTGAAATTATCTCTGAATGTATTAGTTGCCAACGCACGGCTGAACGTCGCCAGCGGCTTTTAACTATGGCTCTTCCTTTTATGACGCCAAATATGACTGTAGATGATAAGGTCTCTCTCATTCAGTTTTTTAGTATTAGGTTAAATGAGTATTCAAGTGTAGCCTTTGAAAACGCCGAGCTTCTTGCCTCCTATGCGCTACAATTAATTACTCCAGGTATGACTTCTCATGACCATCTATCCATTCTTGAAGAACTTTCTTTAGGTCGAGGGGGTTCAGATCGTTACTTTAACCGAGAAATGCTGGACTATAGGCTGAGGTATGCGTCCGAGAAGTTACATGAAGCAACTTTACAGGGGCTTATAACGCAAGATAATATCTTTACTTATACCCATGAATTTTTAAAAGAAGCTCAAGAAGTGGGACCTCTCTATAGAAGTCACCGACTCGAAGATGGAAATGATTTTTCTCCAAAACTCATGCGTACAGGCGCTCCAATAAATATCGTCAGAGGTGAACCCATAAGGCTTGGAATGCGACGTGCCAATGGCGCACAGCAAGATAATGGAGCTGTCCAGCCTGCCAACATAGATGTTGTAGGTCAAGAAGCAATCTCAGCTCAACGCAGAGCTATAA
>CAZEUR010000033.1:0-12946 GCA_964515175.1 uncultured Holosporaceae bacterium
GGCGTAGAAACTGCTTGTAGCACATTGCCTTGCTCATCTTTGTAAAAATTACCAGCGTGTGGAACTGTGTCACCTGTTAGAGGAATTGCCGTATCTATCGAGTCCCCACTGGGGGTGGATCCGAGGTTGCTGTTGGCTACAGATCCTGCGTTTTTTGCCCCATCCACAGCCTTAGGATCTGCAGGGTTACTGATTTTTGCCGGACCTGTTGCTGCCTTCACATTAACCGGAACCACCCCCTGTCCTGTTATCTCATAAGATACGCCGCCCAGATTAAAGTTCTTGCTTGAAGGACGGTACACCCCAGCGCGATTTGAGTTGCCAGTTAGAGCTACCAGAACCACTTTCCCTCCCGGCATAGAAACTGCTTGCAGCAGGCTGCCTTGCTCGTCTTTATAAAAGTTACCCACCTGGAAAATCTGACCAGCCCCTATCATAGTTGGTGTATTGATCGAGTTCCTATTGGAGGCGTTTACGGCAGACCCACTGTTTTGTATTAACCTCCCCTGTTCATCACGGCTTCCTATCTTTTCGAAGGCTAGCTGCCCTACTCTTCCATCGCTTCCTGTTGTTGTCCCATTACCGTTATTTCCCGAACTTTCCTTACCCTTAGCTTTGTCTTCGATAGCCATAATACCAGCAGCTAAAGCTGCAGCGCCCGAATTTTTACTGTCTGAGGTGGCTGAAATCTGCTTTAAAGTCTCCATAAAGTCGCCCTTGACTGGTGTTGTGGGGGAGGCTTGTAGTTTGACATTTGCATCTGGTGTAAATCCAAGAGTTTGCGATACATTATCGAATAACTCCTTAGCTGTGGTACCTTTTGTATCGGCGAAAACAGCGTTCACAATTGCATCGTCGGCGTCAGCGCTGCTCCCAGGATTGGCTTTAGCCTTCGCAGCGGCATTCAATAGACTACCTTGGTTTTGTTCGCTCTGTAAAATCAAGCTTAGATCATCCGTTATATTAACTCCATTCCAAATAACGTCAGCTGCGATTAACACTCCCATGTTATTATAGTAAAGTGTGAGCGCCGTATTCCCAGCCCCTATGGTCTGGCTTCCCAATGCTCCCAATACCAGAGACATATTTTTTTGTTTAGCATTTAGGTTATAGGTGGTAAGCGCATTAAAATAATTATCAACGTTATAGCTAAATTGTCCCGTAACACCTGCAAAAAAAGCCAGCGTATTATTGCTCAAAGAGCCCAGACTTACGTTGGGGTTTCGAGGGTTTCCTGGTAAAATTTCAAAGGCTGGAGTATTCATGGCAATAACATTATTGTTAAAAATTATGGTTCCCGCGGTCTTCAACGCCGACGCATCTAAAGTAAATGTGCCAGAACTTTTGCTTGTAAATCCGCTCACCACAAGATTAGATGTTAAAGTTGGTAACAGCAAACGTCCCGCTCCTTTTATGTATCCATTGTCAGATGAGAGAGTAAATCCACCGGGCCCATAAAAACACCCAACAAAAGAAAAAGTAGGCGCGTTAACATTCGCTGATTGATCTAATGGAATGGATGCCTGTCCCACCATTCTTACCGTATTTGCGTTGATATTGGGGGAAAATGAGGCAGGAGAAGTAGTGCTTCCAAAAAGCCCAAAAGTGCCTAATCCCAAGCCTCCCATGACGGCGGTTTGTGGCAGGATGCTACGTGCACCGACCACCAAAGTGCTATCAAAATTATATCCGGGTCCATTAATATCATGTAGTGTAACTGTATCACCAATAACATACAGACTTCCCCTAGAGTCAATTGTTAAAGAATCGTTAAAACTGATGGAGCCAGGACTCACGATTTGTCCTGAGCTTCTCATTTTCACAGCGCGTGCAAAAGTAACATTAT
The DNA here is from genome assembly GCA_964515175.1 of uncultured Holosporaceae bacterium. Taxonomy (GTDB): domain Bacteria; phylum Pseudomonadota; class Alphaproteobacteria; order UBA7879; family UBA5542; genus CAIWGV01. The sequence goes on from CAZEUR010000033.1 coordinate 1,847, forward strand.
AAGTATCATCAACAGAAATGTTTGAAGAACCTATATGGCTTTCCCCACCTAAGGTTCTGTAAAGCCTGACGGCATCCACATTTCCCATAATTTCCACAGGCGCAGTCCCAAAGGGAGAGCTGGTCGAAGACCCCAGAGCCGTTGTCCCCGAATTAAATATAATACTCTGATTATCGTCCCCACCATAAACATGTCCCAGTTGATTCGCTGGCATAAAATAAACCCCAGGAAGAGTTGAAACTGAAGGCGCGACCTGTCCATTCAAATAGACCGCAGGGGGATTGCTTCCTCCAATCACATAGGGAACCAGCAAAGTCTTAGGATATGGCCAAGTTTCTCCCGGGGTTTGTTGCCAAGTCAACCCGTTATTTATAGAAAAAGATCTAAAAAAGTTGGCCACATCCCCTGCTGGGTTGAGCGCATCCGCGGATGAAATTTTATAATCTATCACATCCGTGCTTGACGCAATGCTGTAGCTTCGGCTAACTGTTATGTTTTCATTAGTAGTATAGTAAAGTCCCTGACTTGATCTATGAGGTGTTGTATATGAGCTCACATCCGAAATTATGCCAAAATTAATACAATCATTGATGGAGTTATTTGATCCAGCAGCTAAATTACCAACTATCCCTTGAAGAGAGATTGTGTTGGTTGGAGTGCCAGACACGTTAATGGTCGCCAAATTGCCATTTCCTGACAGGGTGTTTGTCCCACCACTATTTGCTTGACCAACCAGACCTCCTATATAAACGTTTGTACTATTAGCGCTACCTATATTAATACTGCCCCAAACGAGACAATTCTTGATTTCAGCACCTGAAATCCCTCCAGCAAAGCCTCCTCCCGTCAAAGTGCTTGCAGCCGAAGTTCCCGTAACGGATATATCTGCCAAATTTACCCGATCTATGGTCGCCCCTGATAAAGAAGAAAACAATCCAAAAGAAGCCGTGGATCCGGTTAAGGCTATTGTCATATTCTCAAGAGAATAATTTCCACCCCGCAAATTATCCCCCGTAAGCATTCCAGAAAATGAGATAGGCGACCAGTTGCGACCTGCCATGTCGATATCATTTGCTAAAGCAAACTTCCCAGAAGATCCGTCAAGATCTGTCAGCCCGAAATAATCATTGCTACCGGCATCTACATCATAAACAAGCTTATAGCTCGTAGGGGTTACTCCGCTAACACGCCCACTAATATCCTCTCCAGTAGGGGTGAATACTTGAACAGGGGCGGCTATAGAACTGTAGATGGAAGCGGTTTCCGCAAACGTGATTGTTTGTGTAGGAGCGGGATTTATTGTTTGTGACAGACCGGTTCGCAGTTTTAAGCCCCCCGTCCCCCCCATTTCCATCACTTCCCCAAAGTATATAGCTTCTCCTTCGAGTGATAGAGTATAAGGACTTGCCCATGCAAAAGAAGCATTCATATGTATCGTGGGAACAGAATCTGTCCCATTGTTCCGACCATTCCCCAATTGTGTTGTTAAGATCACATCTTGGATGCCAAGCAGTTGCCCAAGATAAGCACTTGAAAAAAGATTGAAGAAATCTCTCACCCCACTGCTGTTAGAATTATTACCTTGAATTTGGGCTATATCGTTGTCAGACACAGTACTTGGGGTCATACCCACGGTGAGAGCGTAATTGTTCTCAATCCTAATGCTACCGGGATCAAACAGAAGACGTCCCCCCATTTCATCTGTAACACCACGGGTATCTACCAGAATCCCGGCAATAACACCACGGCCCAGACCGGAAATCTCTACATCCCCTCCCTTGCCTTTACGAGATCTTGCAAAAAGACTGACCTCTCCATTAGCTTTTCCCCTTGCAATAGTGTAATCACTTCCAATGGCAACGATCTTTCCAGCATTACCCTCTGTCCCGTCCGCCTTGATTTCTGCACCACTATCAATATGAATAGATTTTGTGGCCATTTTTTTAGAATCTAGAGTTCGAGCGCGCGTTAATTCATACCCCTCTGGCGCACCCAGAAGCACTTCACCTCCCGTCGTTCCCGAAACATCAAGTTTTGCATTTTTCGTCAGATGGATCTTCTCTGCGTCTGCATGAATTTTCCCTCCTGCACTTGTTTCACTACTCGCATCAATTTTTCCATCAACAACCAATCCAGCGTTTTTTCCACCCTTTAGGAAAACCCGTCCCTCCTCTTTTTCAAGGCCCGTCGCCTCTAAAGGTCCTTCCACCTGAATAGCCCTTAATAAGATATCTTCCACGTCTCCTACTTCAAGGAGGATTTCATGAGCCTTAATATCACCAGCGTTAATTCCTGCTTCCTTAAGAGTTCCATCCACCGTAAATTTAATTCTTTCATCTCGGTTAAAGTGCACCTGAAGTCTTTCCGCAGCCCCTACATAGATGGAAGAAAGCCCCCCCAAGATATATTGACTTCCTGCAAAATAAGGCGCTACAAACCCCATGAGGCCTGCGCCTTCTACCGTGAGCCCCGTAACAGAAATTTTTCCCCGTGAATTCCCCAAATTAACATCCAAAACCATTTTTCCATTATCATAAAAGGCGCGTTCGTTAAATCCATGAGTTGTGGCAATCAAATTTCCATTCACAATGGATCCTTTATGGAAAATAATTCCCTTCGGGTTAATCAAATACACAAGTCCTTTGTCACTGGAAATTTTGCCCGCAATTTCAGAGAGGCGTGCCCCCGTCACTTGGTTAACTGTTATGGACCGATCCGATGTATGGCGGAAGTCGACGGAATGATCTTTCCCTACGCTAAAATCGTTCCATTTGATATGAGTGTGGTCTTGAGCAGGAGCAACGGTAAGACTTTTTGTCCCATAGTCCAGACTTCCTGTTCCAAGAGCGAATTGCCCCCCTTGAGGAAGAGAGGCTGCTGCGTTAGCAGGAGCTGCATTATTAGCAAAAGCCGTTAACAGAAAACTTCCTGCTAAGAACAATATGGTCATATATGAGGTGAGGTTTTTTATTTTCATCATTAGAACTGCATCAATACTCCCACAGAAATTTTGTTTTTTACCGGACCTAGGATTGTGCGATTCCTTAAAGGAGTATCCCACTCTATGTACCCAGAGAAGAAATCATTTATCCGGCTCCTAAGACCAAGGGCCCGACCTTCCAAAGTTATGTAGCTCTTTTCCTCTAAGGTAATTTTCCGATTCCAAACCTTGCCCAGAGTGAAATAGGCATAGGGGACGATTCTTTCATCCAAGAACCCATAATTAAATTCTATTTTAAGCTGGGCTCCACTATCCCCCGAGAAAATTGAAGGATACGTGCGATCAAAAGGCGCTCCACCAATAGAAAACTGTTGGCTACTTAGCAAAGGATTGGCTGCCCACTGACCGTTAAAACTGATAACTCCATGAAGGTTTCTCCACAGGGCTTGATCTCGGGAGAAAAGTAGACTTCCATACAGAAAATCGGCACGCCCAAAGGGGGTGCTTTTACTCTTAGAAGAGTTTGAGGTGGCCCATAGCATGGTAATCCCTTTTGACACATGGAACTGAATAAGATTTTTAGCCCCAAATCTATCGGAAAAGTCATAATTAAGAAAGCCTGAGAGGATACGGAGATTATCTTTGGTTTTTGTAGTTGATATCCACGTATCTTGTTTTGCTTGTAAAACTTGGAACCGCACACCAGCCTGGAGAGTTTCATACCGGTTCAGGATTACAGGATAGGTCAATTCTATTTGTCCTATACTTGAAGATCCTCGAATTCTATACCCCGAAAGAGGCCCAGAAGGTCGTGTATTCAAATTACTGCCCATAAGGGAGAGGTTAAGACCATTGTCCCCAATAAGTTGATCATAAGATCCCTGGAAAAGAAGCATATTAGTGTCTTCCGGGGCACCTCCAATAGACAGACCTATCTTGTCATCTTTATTAAATAAATTGTTACCAGAAATTTGGCTCATGCCCTGCAAAGGCCCTATATATTGAGTTCCATCATTATTGATGGATAGACTTCCTGAAATGGGGCTATAGTTTACGGTAATAATAAGGTCAACGGTTTCAAAGGTCTCTTTCGACTTATCAAATGTCATCTGGACTGAGACTCCCGGCAGCCCATTCATCAGAAGCAAGCACCTTTCTAAAATTTCTTTTGTTAAAGGACGCGCATCCAGAAGCTTCTGACTAATTTGTTCAAACTTTTTTGTAATTCGATCCGTCTTGCCTCGATAAGAGATAGACCCCACATGACCTAAAGCTAAATGGAAGTGAACAATTCCGTTCTTTACCTCTTGATGAGGAAGGGTAACCTTTGCTAAAAGAAACCCTTTGTCTCTATAGTATCTTATGAGTCGACGGGCCAGAGCTTGTAAATTATCCCAAGAAACCTCTCTATTGAAAGAATCTGAGAGCAAATCTTTTTCTTCCTTCTTTAAAGGACGCCCATCAATAAGAATTTCTTTCAGTAAAAAACTCTCCTGCCCTTTAGAGACAGGTTTCAAAGTTGTATCGCCTTCCGCGCTTACGGTAGGAAATTGCTCTGTAGATGTAAAAGCAGGCAACTTTTGAAGTGTTTTTGCAGCTTGAGTGGGAAATACTGATTCAGGCGCAGCCGGGGCCTGATAAACCCCTGATAAAAGAATGACTGTGCTACAAATACGAGATAGAGTCTTCACCTGTTATGCCTTACCCTGAAATAATTTTTTTATTCTTTATAATATAACACTAACTATAAAAATTTATTTTTTCAAATGTTTTGTTAAAAAGCTACCAGTGTAAATTTTTAAGGCAAACTCTTGTGGTCTCCCCCCATTCATACTATGCTCTGAACATGAATCCGTCTCTTTATACAATTCCATCATCTCTCCCCTTTTTAAGGACCTTGGCACAGTCTCTTTTAAAGAAGTATGATCCTTTAACTCTGGCACAACATTTAATTCTCCTGCCAACACGCAGGGCATGTCTTGAGCTTTCTCATCTTCTTCTTGAGGAAAACAATCAAAACCCTCTTATTTTGCCTCGCATTCTCCCTTTAGGAGAAATTGAGGAAGAAGCCTTTTTCTTAACATCAATCCAAAGCGCTTCTCTTATGGAAGCGGTGCCAAAGCTCATGAGCTCTTCCCGACGTCAATTACTTCTCGCATCTCTCATTTCAAAATTTACTTACGGAGTGGGGTCCATCTCTTTTGATCACGCTGCGTACCTTGCTCAGGACCTCATGAAGTTGATTGATGAATTGCGCACAGAAGGCCTTCCCTTGGAAGCTCTAGAAACATTAAATCCTTTGATAGAAAATGCAGAACACTGGCAACGCATTCTTCAATTTTTGAAAATCATTAGCGTACATTGGAATGAGATTTTGAAAATGGAAAGTGTCATGGAGCTTTCCACCTGGCATCACATCCTCCTGGAGAATCAGGCGACCTTATGGCAGACAACCCCCCCTCCTCATCCCATTTTAATTGCAGGATCTATGGGAACCATTCAGGGCACCGCTCATCTTATAAAGGTGGTAACTCAACTGCCCAAGGGCGCTGTTATCCTGCCAGGGCTTGAAAGAGGCCTTGGGAACCTCACTCCCTCTCACTCCCAATATGCCCTTTATGAGCTTCTGAAGGTTATTGACTGCGATGACCAGGCTGTACAAAATTGGATTGAAGAAATCCCGTCTCCACGAAATCAGCTTATTAGAGGCACATTTATAAATCCTTCTCAAAAAATGGAAGACCCCTCTTTATCCAAGGCCCTCGAAAACTTTCACCTTATTGAAACAAGTGATCGAGCTGAGGAAGCACAGGTAATCGCCTTGGCTTTCCGCAAGAATTTAGAACAGGATAAAAAAAGAGCTCTCTTCATAACAGCTGATCCCATTCTCGCAAAACGTGTTTCCCTAGAACTCCAACGATGGAACATTCATGTCCCTCTCGCAAAAGGCACCCCAATTCTAGAAACGGAATGGGGATCTTTGCTTGGACTGACAGCCCTCTGGTTTGAAAAAGATTTTGATATGGTCAAATTGGTAAGCACCCTCAAACATGCCCTTGCCATTCGTTTTGAGAAAACAATCGCCGTTCTTGAGGTCAAGATTATCCGTCGCACTTGGGGATTAAAGTCCCCCCATGATCTTGTGGGCCACTTTGAAAAGATTCGTCCCTCTTTGGACGCAGATGAGCAATGCTTAATAAATAGTTTTGTAGAAGAGCTGATGCCCCTTCTTAAAAAAGTACATTCTAAAAAATCCATCTCTCTCCAAAAATGCGTAGAGATTCATAAAAGTATTCTGCAATGGATTGTTCCCCTCACAGACATCTCAACAACCCCCTGTGGAGATTTTTGGACAAAATTAGAAGAGTCCACTTCAAACATCAAGCTATCTAGTGAAGACTACGCCAAAACCTTTCAGGCCCTTCTTGAAAACATTTCTGTTCCTAACCCCTCTCAGGTCGACCCCATCATTCAAATTTTGACGCCCTTAGAAGCACGCCTTCTCTCTGCAGATTTCATCGTTCTAGGAGGACTTAATGAAGGCATATGGCCTGAAGAAACTCGAACAGACCCCTTCTTTAGCTCCTCCATGCGGCAAACCTTGGGGCTTCCCCCATTAGAGCGCCGCATTGGACAAAGCACTCATGATTTCATGCAAATTATCCAAGCACCCCAAGTTTTAATGACACGAGCCCTCCACACGGATGGCGTTCCTACGGTTCCTTCTAAGTTTTTGACTCGTCTTGAATCCTATTTAAAAAGTCATAACCGTAATATCCCTCAAGAGAGATTTTTAAGAGAGTGGCGTCGTCAACTGGAAGAGGTCGCTTCGGTAATCCCCATTTCTCCGCCAACCCCTAAGCCTCCTGTTTCTTTAAGACCCTTAACACTATCCATTTCAGATATAGGGGCCTTAATGCGAGACCCTTACAGCATTTATGCCAAACATATTTTAAAGTTAAAGCCTCTAAAAGAATTGAATCGACCCGCCAGCGCCTTAGAGTTTGGCTTATTTGTACATGAATGCTTGCAAGTTTGGTCTTTAAATTTTTCCACCCCTCTTCCCGTTACAATAGAAGGAGAAATTTTTTTTAAATACTTTAAATTGAATAAGGACAAGCTTTTTTGGAAAAGCAAATCCCATCACATTCTGCTGTGGATCCAAAAAGCTCAAGAAGATCTGGTTTTTTCCACATCGAAGCACGAAGTATCCGGAGCCCTCTCTTTTAATACTCCTCAGGGACTTTTTACTTTAAAAGGACGAGCTGACCGGATTGATTTGAATCCTGACGGACTCACGCTTATTGACTATAAAACAGCCCAAACCCCTTCAGAAAAAGAGGTCAGTTTGGGCCTATCCCCTCAGTTAGCGCTTGAGGCTGCCATTATTCTTTACGGAAAATTCGACAACATTCCAATTCGTCCTTTAAAAAATCTTCAGTTTTGGTCGTTAGCGCTCAAAGAAGGAAAAGGCACAATCTTAACTCTCAAAACTGACCCCAAAATTCTCGCACAAAATGCCTTCGAAGGGCTCAAAGAACTCATTCATTATTTCCAAGATCCAGAAACGCCTTATCTATCTCATCCTCGAGGTCTTGGAACATCTAAAACTTATAACCATTTAGCCCGCACAAAAGAATGGCTAATGGGGGGAGAGGCTTGATGTCTTTAACTCTATCTTCTTCTCAGCGTCAAGCCATTAATCCACGTATTTCTTGCTGGGTGGAAGCCTCTGCAGGCACAGGAAAGACAAAGGTTCTCACAGATAGAGTTTTAAGTTTGCTTCTCTCAAATGCCCCCATTGACCGTATTCTGTGCCTCACTTTCACGAAAGCGGCAGCCGCTGAAATGTCTAATCGATTGCGCATAAAATTAAGTGAATGGACACGCTTAGATGACGCATCCCTTCTTCAAGAACTCAGAAGTCTAGGCCATGAAACCCCCTCTCCCAATTTGATAAAAAAAGCGCGACAGCTTTTTACAGAAATGCTGGAAACACCGGGCGGCATTCGCATCCAAACCATTCATGGATTCTGCCAATTTTTACTGCGATCCTTTCCTCTGGAAAGTGGTCTGTTACCTCACTTCAAAGTCATAGATCCCTCTGAAGTAACCCGTTTACGAAAAGAAGCTTTTTCAAAAACTTTAGAGACAGTAGGGACACCCATCATAGATGTTCTTACCAAATTTTTGTCTCTCTCTCAGTATGAAGAACTTCTGGCTGATTTTCAGGAAAAAAGACCGACACTTCAGAAAATTTTAGAACGAAGCTCCCAAGAAAATAGTCAAGACATTTGGGCTTATTTTGGATTTGACAAACCTCTTTCCCAAGATGAAATTTTAAATTCTGCACCTCCCAGTTCGCTTGACCATAAACTCTTTTTAGAAGGGTCTGATGCAGACCAAAAAATCGCCACCACTGAAAAAGATTTTGAGAACTATAAGTCATGCTTTTTAACACTTCAAGGAGAGATCCGAAAGCGTCTTATTTCCAAGGATCTCGAGAGTAAATATCCCGCTCTTCTGGAGCAGGTTTACACAGAAGCGCAGAGAGTAGAAACACTGCACAAAAAGATGAAGCATCAGCAGATTGCAGAGGCCTCAACGGCCCTCCTTATCTTCGTTACTCACTTTTTTGAATTCTACGAAGATCTTAAAAAATCAAAAGCTCTTTTAGACTATGATGACCTTCTTTTGAAAGCTGTAGATCTTCTGAAAGATGCCAAAAACAAACCCTGGGTTTTATACAAATTAGAGGGCGGAATTGACCATCTTTTGGTGGATGAGGCCCAAGACACCAGCCAGCTCCAATGGGTCCTCATCTCTCATCTGGTGGAAGAATTTTTCTGCGCAAATACCTCTGATAAATCCCACACACTTTTCATTGTGGGTGACATCAAACAATCCATTTACAGCTTCCAAGGAGCAGATCCTATAGCCTTCACAAAAATAAAAAATGCCTTTCCCTTAGAGCTCGTCGATCTATCCACATCGTACCGTTCCACGGCGTCCATCTTAACTTTAGTCGACACCCTATTTTCTTCCCCTTCTTTTTCTTATGTCCCCTCAAAAAGCACCTATCGCCCCCATCAACTTCATCGTTTGGGAGAGGCGGGCCTTGTGGAACTATGGCCTCTTATAAAAACGCCTGAGAAACCAGAATCTACGCAATGGGATATGCCCCGCTCTCAAAAACAGGAAGAAATACCTCGTGTTCAATTGGCTAAAAAAATAGCCCAAACCATTCGAAGCTGGCTTGATACAGGAGAAATGCTCGCCTCTCAAGGTAGACCCATTCGTCCTGCGGATATTATGATTCTGGTACGTAGGCGAGATATTTTTGTGGAGGAAGTCGTACGGGCTTTGAAAGCAAATCATATCCCCGTGACGGGTGTGGACCGAATGGTTCTCACAGAGCAATTAGCTGTTCAGGATCTGATGGTACTGGGAGATTGGGTTCTCCTTCCTCAAGACGATCTGGCGCTTGCTACAGTTCTAAAAACACCTGTTATTGGCCTGTCAGAAGAAGATCTTTTCCAAATAGCTTTTGATCGAGGGAACTTCTCTCTCTGGGATCATCTGATGACGCTGGATTCCTTCCAAGAGACGTGTACCCATCTCAAAATGCTTCTAATAAAAAGCAAACAAATGACCCCTTACGAATTTTATACGAATATCTTAAGCATCGAAGGAAACCGAAAAAAGATTTTGTCTCGATTAGGTCCAGAGGCAGAAGAAGCTCTCGAAGAATTTTTGAACACCTGTTTGCAATATGAAAAAGATCATGTACCGTCTCTTCAAGGCTTTCTATCTTGGATGAAAGAATATCCTGTGATCGTAAAGCGTAACTTAGAGCAATCCAATGAGGACAAAGTCCGCATCATGACGGTACATGGTGCCAAGGGACTCCAGGCGCCTATTATTTTTTTACCGGACACAACACAGTTGCCGTCTCAACGCGCCAAAATATTTTCAAGAGAAACTCCAAATCCTCTTCTGATATGGCTCCCCAATGCCGCCATGAAAACTGAAAAAGTGGAAGCCTTAGAGGATTTTGAAAAAGAAGCCCAAGAATATTATCGGCTTTTATACGTAGCTTTAACGCGCGCTGAGGATCGGCTCTATATCTGTGGGTGGGAATCCCGCCAAAGCACCAAAGGCGACTCTTGGTATGCTTTAATCGACAGTGCCATGGCGAAAATCGGGACTCCTTTTGAAGGAGGGTGGCGGATTGAAAATCCACAGGTACATGCCGTCTCTACAGAACAAAAATCAGATGTTGTTTCCAGCGAACCCCTTCCTTCCTGGATATCTTTGCCCGTCCCTCAGAAGACGCCTGAGGTCTACATAAAGCCTTCCCAACAAACCGAATCTCTTTCTCCCAGAGGATCTCTTGGCTCTCGAGAAAGAGGAATTTTTATTCATAAAATTCTCGAGTGGCTCGTGAAAGCACCTTCTGCAGAACGATCTTCTCTGCTCACAAATTATTTGGCCAAAAAAGGAAATCCAGAGGGCATTTCCCAAGCTGTGCTGTCCGTTTTTAATCATCCCGATTTCCACAGATTTTTCAACGATCAAATACTGACCGAAGTCTCTCTCATGGGAACAATAGAGAACCAAAAAATCCGAGGCATCATAGATGCTCTCACCATAAAGACGGACTCAAAAGAAGTCTTTATTTTGGATTATAAAACCGGATCTTTCCATGAAAATTACCGAGACAATCCTCCAGAATCCTATGTACACCAAATGGCGCTTTATAAAAAAGTTTTGGAGAAAATTTATCCGGACTACAAAGTAAAATCCTTCCTCGTTTGGACCGAGGTTGGGGTGGTACAGGAGGTTTAAGTTTCGACTTCCCCTGTCTCCCATAAAAATCTGTCTCAATCTGATGCACGAGAACATTCCGCGACCACCCATTTTCAATGGTTTTTTGGATGTACCAAAACCTTTCTTCTTGAGCCTTAATCTTAGACAAAATAGCCAAATTGTGGCCCCATGGAATTTCTCTAACAACCTGTTGGAGAATTAAGGACCCTCTGTACTCAAAGGCAAATTGCCTCATGTACCAAAGATTTTGGAAAGATAATCCCCTCAGAAAGACTTAGGTTCTGTGAACATTTCTTAGGAGGGAAGTAAGAAAGTTGGTAGTATCCGTT
>CAZEUR010000034.1:0-12498 GCA_964515175.1 uncultured Holosporaceae bacterium
TTATAGCTCTGCGTTGAGCTGAGATTGCTTCTTGACCTACAACATCTATGTTGGCCATATCTCTACGCCCAACTAAGGGTGCGTCTTGACCGAAACCTATATCTGTACGCCGAACTAAAGTTGCTTCTGGACCTACAAAGACTATGCCGGGATGCTGGACAACTCTATGATGGTCACGCTGTATACGCCTTATGGGTTCACCTCTGACGATATTTATTGGAGCGCCTGTACGCATGAGTTTTGGAGAAAAATCATTTCCATCTTCGAGTCGGTGACTTCTATAGAGAGGTCCCACTTCTTGAGCTTCTTTTAAAAATTCATGGGTATAAGTAAAGATATTATCTTGCGTTATAAGGCTCTGTAAAGTTGCTTCATGTAACTTCTGAGACGTATAGCTCATCCTATATTCCAGCATTTCTCGATTGAAGTACAAATCTCTCTCAACACACATCGTATGACCAGCAGCAAGCTCTTGAAGAATGGATAGACGGTCATGAGAAGTCATGCCTGGAGTAATTAATTGTAGCGCATAGGAGGCAAGAAGCTCGGCATCTTCCCAGGTTACATGCGAATTTACCTGATCATTTAACCTAATACTAAAAAACTGAATGAGAGAGACCTTATCATCTACAGTCATATTTGGCGTCATAAAAGGACGAGCCATCGTTAGAAGCCGACGGCAACCTTCAACGGTGGGTTGGCAATCAATACATAGAGAAATAACTTCAGCGCGATTGGATCTACTCATAGAGGGAGTCATGAAGCTGTTGCTTATAAGGAAATCTAGAAAACTCTGTCGCTCAGCAGAAGAAAGATGCCCGAGCCTGATTAGCCTCACGTACACAGAATAGTCAATGCCTTCAGTAATGAATCCATTTTGCCGGAAGAACTCTTCAAAACTCCTTATTTCATCATTAGAAAGACAGAGTAAGGCCTCAATGATATCATTCCGTATAGATTCGCCCGCCCGCAGGGTCTGAGGAATAAGTCCAGAGCTCAAAATACAGTCTAAAGAACTCTGTCTTTCCTCCATATCAATAGAGTGCAAAGATTTTATTATAGAGGCGCATGTCTTTGTACGCATATAGTTAGCGAACAAACCGGTGTCTGAGAGAAAAGTCAGAAAGCTTTCTTGGTCTTCCTCAGCTGGAAACCCTGCAAAAACTTCCATAATTTCAGCGAACTCATGAGAATGCTGGTCACGGTGGTGTATCCTGTTTGCACACTTTAGAATCTTAGTTCTTTCCGCATCGTTTCGAAGTTTTGCTAAATTCCTAAGGATTCTAAGGTTTCCGATTTTTTTGCTTTGCGGCTGTTCTATTGTTTTTAATATTTCTAATAAAGGATTGTCAATAAAGGTTGAGACCAATCTTACGAAACTATGTTTTTCCCCTAGATCTGGAATTAAGGTTAAAACATTCAACAAATCTTCAGGACATAGCGCGGGAATGTTTGCAGAAAAGAGTTGTTGAGCTAAGCGAAAAAGATCTTCTCTATCCGATGCATTATTAGCTCCTTTTCTTATATATTCAACTGCAGAGGGAAATACAAGTAAACGATTCCAATAGCTCTTGCTACCTTCTGGCAAATAAGTCCTCTTACCTCTTCGAACTAGTTTAGACACTTCTTGGTCAATTCGATCCGCCACTGATGCTACTTCGGCTCTTTCAGTAAAGGGAATCTGACTAAAATGGCGAATCACCAAAGCGATAGCCCTCGAATCAAAAAGTTGGAAACTCTGCATCCAAGTACTTGACTTAAGAAAGTCTACTAAACGTGTTCTTTCATCGACTCCCGGAACTGCATACAAAGCCTTAATAATATCTAGACAACGACCAGCGTCACAACGACCAGCGTCCATGCAAGGAACAAGGATTTTTTTTGTATCATGTACAAGATTCTCTAACTCAGCAGCAGGAACAGTACCCAAAAAAGATTCTAGCTCTTGACAATGGCTATAACCTAGAGAACGAGCTAGAGAACGAACCTGTTGCTGCTGCATTTCGGGAGCAAGATCGTTTTCAAAGTTCCCTTCAGCTCGGGCAGCGGAAAAAGAACTGTTTGCAAAGCCCATCAAAAGAATAACAATAAAGCTAATATGTCTAAAAATATTCATTTTTCAATCCTGTAGTTCAAGTAAAATACTGTATACAGGCTTATATAGGAATACTTGAATATAATTTCAAGCCTAAGTTGCATAAAGTTTTAGGGGCTGTCCTAGATAACTAGTTTAAATAGCCGCAAACCCATTGTTTTAACTGGATTAATTTGGCTTTTGTATTGGGGCTGTTAAAACGCCACTCACATTCCTTCAAAAATAGCCAAAATTCTGTCTTGGGGATATCATTAAATTTACGCATATGTCTCTTTAGCTTGAGTCTGTCGCAAATTCTTGACTCAGACTTCCTGATCTCTAGAGCTAAAGGTGCCTCTCAAGAGCCCGAATCTCTAAGGCTGCAATCTTCTGAAAACCCAACTACTCAGACACGGTCCCAGAGAGGCTTTTCCAATGATTAAATCCTGCATCTAAGGGCTGGGCCGCTCTTTTAAAATCGAACGGACGATCCATATACCGCTGCCACTGAGCTTTCACTCTCTGGAACTCGCTCAATTCTTTCAGCAACTTTCCTTTTTCCGGCATTAAAAAGTAACGATTGATGTCCTCTTCCGTCACATTTATATCCTCAATTCCACTTTTGTGATATTTCAAACTGTCTTCTGCGTCATAGAGTTCGATCTCTAAATTCCCCTTCCCTCTCTGGGTAGGCTTCAGCAAAACCACTTGTTCTCTTAATGCTTCTATTCGTTTGAAAGCCTCTTCAAGATTTTCGGTCATTGCCCGAACCCGTGACATTTCATGCCTGATCTGATCCATTGCGGCAGAATGTTTGGCTTCAGCAATATCATGATTGCTAATTACTTCAAAGGAACCCTCGGAACCCTCAAAATTCGAAGGAGGTGGTGGACTCTCCCTCATGGCATCTTGTAAATCCCCTGAAATTGAAGAGCTTCTGGATCTTACTGCCGCCCATCCTTCCGAAATAAGGAAAGAAAGCCCCAGGACCAAGACGCCAAAATTTTATTGTGCACGCTTCGCATCAACCGCTTCCACTGCCGCAAGCTCAGGCCCACCTTCTTCAGGCACACCTTCTTCCACAATCGCTGCTCCTTCAGCTAAGGCCCTAGGAGAGAGATCCGACGTTTTGTTGCCGCCCCCTACCCAAAAATAGAAAAACCCCACAACGGCTACGGCCACCGCGATCCAAAGTAAAGTTGCATGTGGTTTTTTCATTTTATATTCCCTGCGCTATTTATTTGTTATAGTTTAACCGTACCAAGATTTGGAGTATCCGTCAAATGAACTATTGGCTGTTAAAATCAGAGCCTTCCACCTGGTCCTGGCATCAGCAATGTCAGGTTGCCTCTGAGCCTTGGACAGGCGTTCGGAATTACCAAGCCCGTAATTATCTCAAGGCCATGAAGGTAGGAGATCTTGCCCTTTTTTATCATTCAGTCACAGACAAAAAAATTATGGGTATCACAAAGGTGGTGAAAGAATTTTATCCAGATCCCACTGACGAAACACACCGGTTCGTATGTGTGGATATCAAAGCCCTAACCTCCTTCAAAGATCCCGTCTCTCTCTCGCACATTAAAGCAGACCCTCGACTTGAGAGTCTTCCTCTGCTCCGACAGTCCCGTTTGTCTGTCATGCCGATCTTAAAAAAAGAATGGGCTATTTTGTGTAAATTAGGTAAAACAGATATCAATGGATTTGATCACGCATAAAATACTTCTCATGGGGCTCAGCGCCTTTGGTGTCTCGGCATTGGGTACCTGGGTCATGATTCGCATCGGAATCAAAGATGTGCCCGTTCATCGCTCTTCCCATAAAATGCCCACCCCCCGCAGCGGCGGCATGGGAATCATCGCGGGCTTCGCCACCGCCATGCTCTACTTATATGCCATTGACGCCATGGGGTACATTGCCTCTTGGAGATTATCCTTATTAGGACTTGGAGCGCTTGTCACAATTGCCATCTCCTTGCGGGATGATATAAAAGCAGTCCCCTTTATCCAAAAACTTTTGGTGCAGATTTTGACGGCCTGCCTCATTGTCGCCAGCGGGCTTTCTCTTACAGAAATTCCAATTCCCTTCTACGGCACTCTGGAGCTGGGAAGTTTGGGGGGAATTATTTCCGTCTTGTGGATCATTTTTTTCATGAATGTTTTTAACTTCATGGACGGTCTTAATGGCCTTGCCAGCGGAGGATCCCTCGTCGCATCTCTATTTTGTGCTGGTATTGGTCTCTTCTTTGAAGAAAAAGCCTTCTGCTATGTCAGTTTTAGTTTGTTCTTTTCAACGCTCGGATTTTTCCTATTCAACTTTCCCAAAGGGAAAATTTTCATGGGGGATGTGGGCAGTCAATTTTTGGGCCTCATCTGGGCCATTCTGTTGCTTATCCCTGCGCAGACAGGACACGTGACCCAAACTCGGATTTCTTTGTTCACGGTCCCTCTTCTTTTCTTTGGATTTATCTACGATGTTTCCGCTACATTAGTCCGACGCATTTGGTATGGTGACCCCTTTTGGGAGGCGCACCGGACGCATCTCTTCCAGCTTCTTAACCGCACGGGCTTTAGCCATACCCAAGTTACAGGTTTATATTTATGTGTGTCTGTGGTACAAGGGATAGGCGCCATTGGCTTGCAATGCATGGCGCTGACTTATCAAGTCTTTATTTTTATGCCCTATTTAGTATTTATGATGGGATATCATTATTGGATTTATTCGCACCTCAACAAAAAAGTAAAAGCTCTTCCCAGACGGAGGCGTCGTCGCTCATGAAGGTTCGTTTTGCGCCCAGCCCTACGGGATATATCCATGTGGGAAATTGTCGTACGTTACTCATTAACTGGCTGTTTGCCCGCCACCATGGAGCAGAGTTTATCTTGCGTTTGGATGACACTGATAAAGAAAGGAACGAGAAGCGGTACGAAGAAGGGCTTCTTGAAGATCTTGAGTGGCTTGGCCTTACTTATGATCACTATGTGAAACAGTCTGACCGCATGGGTCTCTATGCCGCGGCCGTATCAAAGCTTAAAAGCATTGGTCGCCTCTATGCCTGTTACGAAACACCGGAAGAACTGGAATTTAAACGACGCCGCCAGGTGTCCCAAGGATTGCCGCCTCTCTATGATCGGGGAAGCTTGCATCTCTCGGAAGAAGAAAAACAAAAGTACATGGATGAAGGCCGAACACCCCACTGGCGATTTCTCATTCTACCGGAAGATGTCACCTGGAACGATATGGTACGAGGTCCCCTTCATTTTGAGGGCGCCAAACTCAGCGATCCCGTCCTCATCCGGGAAGATGGTATGCCCATTTACACGCTCGCCTCCGTGGTGGATGATCATGACATGGGCATCACCCACATTATTCGTGGTGAAGACCACATTGCGAATACAGCTGTTCAGTTGCAGATCTTTAAAGCTCTTGGGGCAGACCTTGAAAAACTCCATTTTGGCCATCTATCTTTATTGCAAAGCGCTGATGGGGGAGAGCTCTCCAAACGCCTCGGCACGGGCAGTATTCGGGATCTCCGAAATAATGGAATCCTTCCCATGGCTATCAGCAGCATCCTCGCTAAAATCGGCACCTCGGATTCAATCCAGCCCTTTGCGCGCATGAATGATTTGATCGAGACTTTTGATATGGAAAAGTTCTCTCGAGGAACTCCAAAATTTTCCATGACAGAGTTGGAAGTGATCAATCAAAAACTGGTGCATCAGCTGTCCGTAGACGAGGCCCGCACGCAGAGTGGTCTCTCCTATATTGATGAAGATTTTTGGTTGGCTGTACGGCCGAATCTTAAGAATCTTCACGAGCTCAAGGAATGGTGGACCATTTGTCGAGAGGATATAAAAACCAACACAGCAGAGCCGGAGTTTATAAAGACTGCCCTCCGGCTTTTGCCCCCTGCCCCATGGACTGAAACCACTGTGTCGGACTGGCTGGGTGCCCTCAAACAAGAAACAGGCCGTAAAGGAAAAGACCTCTTTATGCCATTGCGCCAAGCGTTGACCGGTCATGACCACGGCCCCGAGTTTGGACTCCTGTTGAATCTGATGGGGCCTGACTTGACGCAAAAACGTCTTGAGGAGTCACTCTAACAAACGTCATCAGAGAAATAAAAGACTGCACTCCAACAGTGGGTCCAGCACCTTCTTTTAAGCTGGACCCTGGCGTTTTTAGTGATTTTCTGCTTTTGTGGCGTCTTCTGCTGCAAACTTTTCAAAAACAACCTTCCAGGCGGCTTCAATTTCTGGGGTTCCATACTTTGTGCTTTGTGCTATTTGACTCAGACTATATACTCCACAGAAGCAGTTATCACGAGGATTTCCCTCTAAAAATTTTGCACGGTAATCGTCTGGTGTTATACGGAAATCCATATTGCCTATAGTTGTCTTACTTTGAAAACCGTCTCCAAGGTTCTCTGTGGAGAAAGGCCAGCTACCGGTGCTGCTCAGGTCTCCTATGACTGCCTGTCCAGCGCAACCATATACAAGAGGATCCTTGAAATTAATAGTTTCTGCATTATGAGCCACATTAATGGTAACACGCTCAACAAATTCGATCCCATCCTCTAGGCCAAGTAACACACCCCACCCATTCCCGACAAATCCACATAATGCTAATAAAGATACAGCTTTTAATTTCATGTTACCTCTCCTCAATTAATTGATTTCTAACTGTTTATAGATCCTGAATAATTTGATGTCAATGGAAACCCCTGCCTCGACATTTCTCCCATAATATGATAGATCTCTCCTCACCATGAGCTTAGTTTTTTACAACACCTTAGGACGGAAAAAAGAGCCTTTTGCGCCCGTCGACCCTAGCCACATCAAAATGTATGTATGTGGTCCGACCGTCTATGCCCGTGCCCATATCGGCAATGCCCGCCCCGTGGTGGTGTTTGATGTACTCTTTCGCGTTCTGAAAAAGCTCTATCCCCAGGTCACCTATGTCCGAAATGTGACCGATATCGACGATAAAATTATCAAAGCCGCCGAACAGTCCGGTGAACCCATCCACACCATCACGGAAAAGTTTCTGAAGTTTTATGAAGAAGATATGGGAGCTCTAAATGCCCTACCCCCCACTATCCAACCCAAAGCCACAGAACACGTGACGGAGATGCAGACCATGATCCAAACTCTGATCAACAAAGGATACGCCTATGAGTCAGAAGGACATGTTTTATTTAGTGTTGCCAAGGATCCTTCTTATGGCGCTCTCTCTCACCTTAAAATCGAAGATCGCATTGCTGGCGCGCGCGTAGAGGTGGCCCCTTACAAACAGGATCCGCAAGATTTCGTTCTGTGGAAACCCTCTTCCCCCTCCATGCCCGGCTGGGATAGCCCGTGGGGCAGAGGACGCCCCGGGTGGCACATTGAATGCTCTGCCATGTCCGCTAAATATTTAGGAGAAACATTTGATATTCATGGCGGTGGCATTGATTTGATTTTTCCTCATCATGAAAATGAAATTGCTCAGAGCACATGCGCTCATGAGGAGGCTCCCCTTGCCAACCTGTGGATGCACAATGGGCACCTCACCATGAAGGGCGATAAAATGTCCAAGTCCGACGGCAATATTCTCATCGTGAGCGATCTCCTTCAGGAATATCCGGGGGAAGTCATTCGGCTAGCGCTTCTTTCCACTCAATATCGCCAACCTCTGGATTGGGGAGCAGACACCCTGCCCCAAGCCAAGAACGTGTTGGATCGTTTGTATCGAGCCTTAGAAGGTTTCAGTGAAGACATTTCAGACGAACATATTCCTGAAGATTTCTTAGACCTTTTGAGGGATGACCTCAATATCCCCGCAGCGCTCACTTTCCTCCATGATCTTGCTTCATCCATTCATAGAGGCGCTGAATCCAAGCACGCGTCTCAGCGCAAACTAAAGATCTCTGGATTCATTTTAGGCATTCTCCAACAAGATCCTGATGCCTGGTTTAAATGGCAACGCCCAGGGGAGGAGACCCTATCCGACAAGAAAATAGAACGCCTCCTTCACGAACGCCGAGAAGCTCGTATGAACAAGAACTTTGCCCGTGCCGATGAAATCCGAAAAATCCTTGACCAAGCGGGATTGATTCTCGAAGATAGTCCTGAGGGGACAAAATGGAGACGATCATGACAAAGCCGGTCATTGGGGTTAATTTAGACTTTGAAGAAAAGGGGGGTGGGTTTTCCCCTCATCCGTGGCATGCGCTCCGCTCCAACTATTTTGACGTCATTCACCGCCTAGGCGGCACCCCCATTGGGCTGCCCTCCACCAATATGGATATTGAAAGCGTCTTGAATCTTGTGGATGGGATTCTAGCCACCGGGGGCAATGATTACGACCCCAGTCTGTTTGGGAAAAAACCCTACTCTCCTCACGAAAAAGTGATGAAACAACGATCTCTTTTCGATATTGCTTTAATCCGAGGTGCTCTGTCTAGAAACCTTCCCGTATTCGGGATTTGTGCTGGATTTCAAGCCATTAACATTGTTCATGGGGGGTCTATCATTCAGCATATCCCCGATAGTTTCAAAAGTGATCTTGAACACAAATCCATGGGAGATGCCCATAAGGCTGTGCACACGGTAGAAATCTTGGGGGATACAAAACTGAGTCATATTTTGGAAAATCCTGGCATCATTGAGGTAAACTCCTTTCATCACCAAGGCATCGATCAATTGGGTCAAGGGTTGCGCGTCAACGCCAAAGCGCCTGACGGGATGATTGAAGGTATTGAGAGCCCCGAGTATAAGTTTTGCATGGGGGTCCAGTGGCATCCGGAATATGGCGTGACTCCCTACGACACTCAACTTCTTCAAGCCTTCATTGACGCTTGCCGCCCATGATAGAAAAAGGCGAACGGTTAGCCAAGGTCATGGCCCGCGCAGGTATCTGCTCCCGCCGCAAAGCGGAGGAGCTTATCTTGGAAGGCAAAGTCTCGGTAGATGGCACAACAATCCTCACCCCTGCCTTTAATGTGAACTCTCATAATGTTGTAAAGGTAGAGGGGACAACCCTCCCCCAAAAGGAACAAACACGTCTTTGGAAATATCATAAACCTGTGGGACTCATTTGTTCTCATGGAGACCCCCAAGGACGACCTACGGTTTTTGAAGATATCCAGCAACGCTTTCCCAATCTGCCCTCCTACGTGATCTCCATTGGGCGTTTAGACTTTAATTCCGAAGGATTGCTGTTGCTCACAAATGATGGAAACTTGTCTCGATACCTAGAGCTTCCCGCAACCGGCTGGGTCCGCCGCTACCGGGTCCGTGTTAAGGGGCATCCCAACCCAGATCAATTGGCAAGCCTCAAGGATGGCATTACCATTGACAACATCCATTATAAAAATGTCCAAGTCACCGTGGAAAAGAAAGAGTCTAACTCTACTCTCCTAACCGTAAAACTCTCAGAAGGCAAAAATCGCGAGATCCGGCGCATTATGCAGCACCTCGGGTACCATGTGATGAGCCTCATGCGACTCAGCTACGGACCTTTTCTCTTGGGAAAATTAGGCCCCAATGAATTGGAAGAAGTACCTCAGAAATTCTTAAAAGAACAGCTGGGCGAAAAATTTTCCCCTACAACTTCTTCGTAAACTTGAGGAACGCCTCCTGCATATTATATTGAGATCCGAACTCTCCGATCCAAGCGGCACTGAAAGAGTATCCATCTTCAAATCTAATAGTGGATTCAAGGGCCGGCGAGATGTTCGTGGTGGTCGCCGTTGTGGATTCAAAGCGCGTGCCACTGGAGGACACGATGGTTCCTTTCTTGAGGGGTTTCTTGTTCACAACCGCAAGCGTAAATCCAGGCTTCCACATAAACGTATCAAACTCGATGTGTTTCGAGATATTGGCACCCACCTCAGACCTCAGCATACTCGCATCCATCTGTTTGAGATACATTCCTCCCACACCCTGTTCCTGATACCCATATTGACTCGCATACGTGTAATCAAAGGTGACATAGGGTTTGAGTTTTGATCCCTTTACCTCAAAGGTATATCCACCCCCCACATGCGGACTGATTTGATATCCATCATGACTCTTGGATACGAAGATGTTGTTATTGGTGGGTCCTGTATTCCGCGTTCCCTGATACTTCTCAAGGCCCAAAAGCAAGCTGCCTTCCACATACCAAGGGCCTCGGAACCATGTTCCAAAGACGGTGGCAAACTTATCTTTCACCCCAGTCTTCCCGGCATCGGAGTCAAAATTCTCTGTGGTGCGGGCATATCCAAGGGCAGCCCCCCAGATAACATCGTACCGGGATTTATAATCAAACCCAGCCAACAATCCGGCTGTGCGGGACTTAGACCCTGGGCTTCCCCCATTCGCCCCCTGACGGTTCACCATTCCAAAGGGTTGGAACCAAATACCGGCCTTATCTGTCCTTGCTGGTGACCACTTTCGGGTCGTGTCCTGGGCCGCATTCATAAGACCGCCCTGAGTCGCGTTCAAGAAATCCGCTTGAAGATTTGGAGCCTTCATAGGATGTGACGCAAAAGCAGAAGATCCATAGGAAGGCTCTCCCGTATCATTATCCCGAGCAACTCCCAAAACACCTCGGCTGATAACTTGTGCGGACATCTGCGCCGTTGTTGCCACCGAATTCGCTGCTCCCGCCGCGGTCTGAGCGTTGGGGATACCGGGGGAGCCTGTAAGGGTAAATTTTACATCAGTTCCGTCTAAACCAAGGAATGAAAATGTAGTATTGGGCAGACTGGTAAGGTTTACATTCTCAACCAGAATATCCCCATTTAAAACACCAACATTCTCAAATAATTTGTACGTAGCAGGTCCAGAAGGAGCTGTCCCCACGATCGTCAGAAGAATATTGTCGAGATTTGGGGTATCTGCACCCCCTAGATCCATAATGGTGGAATTCCCAGCCCCATCCACTGCAATTTTGATGATACCTCCAGAGGCAGCCGTGATACCTCCCGTATAAAAAGGAGACGCAGAAGGCGTCATGTTTGATAGATCAAAAGTACTTGAACTTGCCCCGAATGTCACTCCATTCGTATACCCATTGGAATGAGGGTGGGAAAAAGCCATGGAAGAGTTTGAACTAATCGTGGTAGCTCCTGTATAAGTGTTAGAGGCAGATGTAGAGGCCATATTCCCTGTAACTGCTAAATTTCCAGCCCCTGTAATAGGACCACCTACTGTCCAAACACCACTGCCAGATTTGGTGACGGCTCCATTTCCTGTTAAAGTAATACCATGCGTATATGTTGAAGAACCACTATCCGTAATACCAAGAGTTCCACCGCCTGCACCAAAAACAACGCCGGAAGAGTGAGAAATTCCTCCCGATAAGATTTCTATGGTACTGCCTCCAGAGATGGTGGTGGATCCTGTATAGGTATTGGAAGAGGACGTTAACTGAAAAATCCCCCCCCCTATACTACTGACTCCTTGAGACCCCGTTAAGGGCCCTGTCATTTGGAGCGTTCCAGGCCCATTATAAATGGTGAGATTGTTACCTCCCTCAGTCCCGACTTGACCATTATTGACGTTGCCCGTGCCTGTATCATTAAAAACGATATTTGCCAGATTTACCAACCTTGTGATTGCCGCCGTTCCGTTTCCAGGCACCTCTACACTGCAAGATAAGACAGCCATTTGGTCAGCGCTGAAAGGTTGAGTCAAAATATAAGAAGTGTTGTTAGATGAGCCAAATGAGCAAAAGCGGATTGCCGTTTGTCCTGAGAACCTGGCGCCAATAGTATATGTTTCTGGACTTAGATTGGATGAAATCAGTAAACCACCAATCCTCGTTGCTTCAAATAAAACATCAGGATCTGGGGCGTTTACATCTAAAGTCCAATGGTGAATGCCAGAAATGGTTACTTTTCCGCTAATTATGCCGTTAAGACTATAGGTGCCAGTAGATGGAGAGTAACCGAATATATTTTGTCTATTCTCAGAATTATTAACGATAGAAGTTGCCGTTGAGCTGGATCCAATAGAATAAGGGCTACCACTGTTATTATCTAGAAAGACAATATTGAATGTAGGAGCACCATCGTCAAATTGAATTCCCCCTACATTAGTAAGGCCCGTTAGTGCTTTTGTTCCCGCGGAAGTGTTATCAAACTGAGCAATTTGCGAAGAGGTTGGCACCGCTCCTCCAGACCAGTTATTCCCATTAGTCCAAACCCCATCTCCTGCACCCCCTGTCCATAAAATGTTTATTGCTTCAGCACAGGTGGACGCGAGTACCAGACTAACCCTCAAAACCAACCCTAATTTTTGAAAAAGACCTCTCACTTTATACCAACCCTGCCTGTTTTTGTTTCTTATAGCTTCATCCTAGCCAGTTGGGAGGGGAGATGTCAACAATACAGGTGGGTCATTGTAGGGCCGACGCATCTAAATTTTTATTGACAAGAAGGGAGGAGTGCATGGTTTATA
>CAZEUR010000035.1:0-12169 GCA_964515175.1 uncultured Holosporaceae bacterium
TTTATGGCTCCGCTTATCCCCCTCGCTCAGTCTCACATCTCTTTGAACTTTTACAGGTCATTGTGCAAAAAGTTAAGAATATTTATGAGTCATCTTCCTGAGGAAGAGGGCGGAAAGACCAACGCAAGAATCCCACTGCTTGAAGAATATCATCCTCCACCAAACAAGGGAAATTACATTTTTTTAGTCTTCTACGAGCGAGCTTCAAGGCTTGGTTTCTTATGCTCCGTCCCGGTAATCCCCGCAAAAATATTTTTCAAAAGATTGGGCGCCAAGAGTCCCAAAGGATTGCTCGACACCTTAGGCTTAGAAAAAGGTCCTTTTACGGAGTACGACACAGAGAAAACCCCCTCATCCTTACCCCCTGTCAAAATTTTACCCAGAATTGGGATATCCCCCACCAGTTGGTTCAAGAAATTCGCTGGCACCAGAACCCCGTGAAGATCTAGAATTTTTTCTTTAAGGTTAATATACCCCTGAGCTGTTAGCCCAAGAGAGCTGTTCATCATCTTGGCCCGGCGCACAGCGATTTCCTTGTCTTTATATTGGAACTCGATCCCATTGTCTGTGAAAACAATACCCTCCCCTTTCAAATTCTGAATCATTCCTTCCAAGGAAATTAAGCTTAGAAGCTTCGCGAAAATAGGGGCATCCTTTAGGCGCACTTCCTCAAGAGTTAGCTTTCCAGAGAAAGGCGCCTGGGGGTCTCGCAAAGGCCGAGACGCCCTCAGTGTCACCTTTCTTGTTTTTATTTTATCAGAAATATCCAACCCCCTTGAAAGGATATCCAACTTGGGAAGAGAAATTTCAAAAACAAGATCTTCCCCTTGAGCCCCATGCTTCATCTTAAGCGGCTCAGAATCAGATTCTCCTGACAGATTCATCTTCTGGATTTTTCCTTCCTTCACTTCCATCTGAGTTTTAATATTCTTCAGGGCTATATCATTCTTAAGTTGCAAAATGCCGATAGTCAGATCAAGGTTGAAAGGGGGCATAGTTTCTGGTTTCTGAGAATGTGGCTCTTCTTGCCCCAAAGAACCCAAGAACGGCATTGCATTCAAATAAGGAATCATTCCTTGAATATGCCATATCCCTTTTTTCAAGGCTGCGGACCCTTTTCCAGAAAAATTATTAAACTTAAAAGGATTTATCTCCAGAGACACCAAATGCCCTTGGCCATCAAAGGCCCCCTTTCCTTCAATTTCAAGCCCTTTTGACTGCACAGAGAACTTCTTTAAATGAGAAATCATGCCCCCGCGGGTGGTCAAATCCACCTCAAGCCTACCAGGAATCCCTTTGGGTTTAGACCAGTTCAACGCAGGAATAGAAAAGTTCGCTCCCTGAAAATTCAGATCTAAACCCAACATAGATTGTGATTGATGATCTTCTGTGGAAATATAAGAAACAGAGACGTTACCCCCATTACTTTTAACATGGGGTTTAAGAGCTGTCGGCAAGAGCTTTAGGAGTCCCTCCACCTTACCCTGACCCTCAAGCTGAATTTTTGTTTTTTGGGCAGCCTTAAGATCCAGAAATTCTTGCCAAGAAAAAGAAGATTCAAGATCATTAATGATTCCCTTTCCTTCAATTTTTCGAGAAGAAGGCTCTAAGGTAAGAATCAAATTTGTGTTTGAAAAAGAAAGATTACTCGATTTATCCCGGAACGTGAAATCTCCACCTTTAAGGTTGGCCACACCAAGAACGACCAATTCTCCGCTCTTCAGCGATTCTTGTAAAGGCGTCTTTATGTGAAGTTGGGCCGTCATCTGTCCCTTGTGTCCAGAAATTTTCACAGGCAAAGACTTTTTGAAAGGCTCTAGAGCCAAAAGTTTAGTCACCCCGCCCAAAGGACCTTCCAGATTAAGATTTAAGGCCATTTGAAGGGGAGGTTTGCCAAAACTTGAAAGCGCCACAAGACTGTTGTTGATTGATATATCCCCTAACATGCCTTGATGAATCTGAATTGTGCTCTCCGCATCATCAAATTCAAAAGAGGCCTTAACTTTTTCCAGGGGAGGAAGGGTCTTTAAATGGACAACTGTCCCTCCATTCAACTGAGCAGAGCCCCCAATATGGTCAAGCGTCAGACCTTTTTGTGCTCCCGCTTTTTTGAATTCCAAAGTAAGCTGAGCATTGGTCACATTCCCTGCCCTAATATTTTCCAGAACCCAAACCCTTGCCTTCGTTTTGTCTGGCAACCAAACTTTAGGGAGAAGCTGGATAGGGCAGCTTGAACTTTTAAAAGTCATTTTCAAGGATTCTTCTGCCCCACCCCACCACGTGCCAGAAAGAGACAGCGGAACATCGAAATCAAACTTCCAAGAACCTGTGAAATCCAGTTTTTCACGCCGACCGTCATAATTGAAGAAAAATTCTCCCGTAAGCGGTGCATCATAAAAACTCAAATCTTTTTTAAGACCTTCCTCTTCAATGGGCAAAGAGGCCAATACCAAATTTTTTACTTTAAAATTTCCGGTCAAACAAAGATTTCTGAGATTGAAGGAAAAATCTCCAGAAAATGTCAGGGGATATTTTAATCCCTGGAAATCTCCTGATACTTTAAGATTTATTTTTTGAGAAAACTGAAGCATATAAAGGTCCGCATTATCAATGCGCCATGTTTTGTTTTTTGTGAGAATCGTAACCGTGCTGCCCGTCGCCTCTAAATATTTTAAAGGCATTTTTGACAGGCTTGCCTGCAGTTCCTCAAGCACAGATTGATTGGAATCGTCTGCAGTTACCCTCACCTGAATATCTGCCCGATCCAAAGTGATCGCTGCCACTTTAAAATCCCCTTGAAGGAGGTTCCATATGCGCCAGGCCGCGTACAACTTTGGTGTTTTGACAGAAATTTCAGGCCCTGTGTAAACCACATTTGTCAGCTCAAGCTCTGGCAAATGGAAAAAAGAGTCAACTTTAAGAGAAAGCGTTTCAAAGGCAATGCCCTCCGGCACATACTTCATGACGGGGGAGGATTTATCAAAAAATATGGGGTTTTTCGAAAGGTACCACATACCCCCCATAAGCATTAGCGCCAAAGAAATGAAAATGGCGGCTAAAATCTTTACAATTTTTTTTATGTGAAATGCCATTTTCAAATTAACCGTGATTCATGAAGCCCATCGTGCTATAAAAAGTGTATCATACATTGGTGTGACCTTAAACCAAAGAGGAAATAAGAGGTAAAAAAATGAAGATAATTTCTTATGAATTGAATGAAGTTCCTTGGCGGGTTATTGACTATTTTATCAGTCAATGTCCCAAGTCCACTTTGGTTAAAATTCTGCAGAGTTCTTATCAATACACAACGGTCACTCAAGATTCTGGTGAACTTCATCCTTGGAGCACTTGGCCCACCGTTCACCGAGGCGTCTATAATGATACCCACAACATCCGATTTCTCAATCAACATATTACCTCAAAACACCCCCCCCTTTGGGAAATTTTAGCAGACCACAAGGTTCCAGTCGGTGTTTTTGGCAGCCTCCAATCTTGGCCCATTCCAAAAAAACAAGCCTATCGATTTTATGTCCCGGATACTTTTGCTCAAGATAGCCAAACTTATCCTGAAGACGTGAGTATTTTTCAGGAATTTAATCTGCGTCAAACCGAAAAAGATGGGGGAACTGTTCCAAAACCCCTCAAAATATCAATGGATCTTGCCAAAGAAGTTTTCCAGCTTTTAGACAAGGGGCTTTCTTTCAAAAGCGTAGCTCTTGTGGGTCAACAGCTTTTAAAAGAAAAGTTAAACCCTGACTTCAGATCCATTAGGCCCATTTTTCAATCCCCCATTGCTTTTGATTTTTATTTCAAACTCCTTCAAGAAACGGCCCCCAGCTTTTCAACATTTTTCACCAACCATGTTGCTGGTATGATGCATCGATATTGGAAACAGGCCTTTCCTCAAGATTTTGGACTTCTCCCCTCCACAGAAAAGGACAAATTTCGAGCGCTCAATATTTTACGCGCCATGCAGATAGCAGATGCTCAGCTTAAGAAGCTCAAAGCTTTTGCAGATGCCAATAATTATATCCTCATGATTTCCTCCAGCATGGGACAAGAACCCATCGAACGAGGAGATTACAAAGGCGAGCTCAAAATCAGCCACATGGACCGTTTTTATAAGGCAGTCGGCTATACAGGATTTGTCAAAAATAATTTGGCCATGAATCCTGATTTCTCCTTCTCTTTTCACGACAAGGAAGACCTGACTCTTTTCAAAAACTTAGTCCAAATTCTTAAGTCCAAAGAGGGAGCTCCCCTCTTTACTTTCAAGGAATCAGGCCTCACCCTTAATTGCAATTTGCAGTCTTCTGTAGCCCTTATTGAGCACGGTCACATTTACAAGGGAGAGCTCTCCTTACCCTTTGAAGATTTAGGAATCACCGTTGAGTATCGGGATCAAGGAACAGGATACCACCAACCAAAAGGGATCTGGATTATCTACCACAAAGATCTGAACCCCATCTCTTATCGGGAAGAGGTTGAGTCCATAGAGATTGCTCCGTCTATTCTATCCCTGTTTGGAATCAAGGTTCCTTCCTATATGAAGAAGCCTCTGCCTACAGTTAAAAAACTAAAAGACCTCATTCCCCAAGAAGAACGCACCCCGGATTTTTCTTGAGGCCACAAGGCTGACCATTTTATACCCAACGAAAAAATAGTCGCAACTAGTTTTTGATTGGGTATAAAATAGTCGAACACAGCTTTGATCAGACAGACCATCCATTGTCAATGGACACTTTTATATTAGACCATTCATTAGCAATGGATGGTTCTCGAAAACCTCACCCCGCCAGAAGGACACGCACCCGATTTGTCTTGGATTTTTTGTCTTTTGGCATCTCTTTCGTTGGATCATATCCAAAAACTTCTGTGACTCCCGTCTTGCGGTTGATACGGCCATAGGATCCCACCAACTGATTTTCTTTTTCTGTAACCTTCACATTTCCTTTAAGGATAATAATATCTGTGACCACGTCAAAATATCCCTCATGGGATTGAGCCACTTTGTTGGGCATCACAACCTTCACATGGCCAAAAGCTTCTACTTTTTTAAGCTCAGATGATTTTCCTTGTTTTTCAAAATACCCATAAATCGCATCTCCCAGGAGTGTAGAGTGCCCCTTGCGCACAAAAGCTTTTTGAAAGGCACTTATTTTTTTAAGATTTTGATCAATCTCGATGGCCCCTTCCCCATGGATATGTATGGGTTCTTTTTTATCCTCCTTTATCTCAAGAGAAGCAGCCCCCACAAAAGGCACAAGAAGAAAACTTATAAAAAGAGCATATATCATTTTTGCTCTCCAGATTCTTGAATAAAAATCACATCTGCAGGGCCCTTGAGCCGCAGAAAATTTTTCTTTTCGTCGATAAAAAATCCCTTTTCACCACGAAGCTGTCCATACATACTGATCCCTTGGACCAGATCATTTGTCTCAATGCAAGAATTCTTGAAATCAATCCGGGCCGTGTCCGACCAAATTTCCGTATCCCCCTTATCGTAAATAAAAGTCACATTTCCATAAAGATTTGCAATTTTATTGCCAGATGTTTGCACGTCCCCCGTATTGGCCAGCAAAAAAAGAACAGCACCCTCTTTTAGGGTAATGCGGCCTTGGATTTTTTCCAGCTCTACCTTATCCTCGCTCACTTGCCGTGCAAGGCTCGCCATCAAGCTGTAGGGCTGATCTCCCCCCCCAACAAACCGAGGGTTCACAATAAACTTTTTTTGTAAGTCTATTTTCATACCCTTCACGGTTATAGTGTTTTTAAGAAATAAACTAGGAAGCTCTCGAAATTGAGCCCATAAAAAGACGAGAACTAATAGAACCCCGCAGAAAACTAGAAAAACCACTTTGATAAAGCGGCGTTTTTCTAACTTCTTATAGAGTTCATCAATCTTATCAGAAAATTCAGAATCGGAATTTCGAGACATCACACCAAACCGATGCGTAACAAGTCATGAATATGCAAAAGACCCAAGGGAATACGATTCTCATCTACAACAAAGAGCGATGTAATTGTGCCCTGCATCAGATGGAGGGCTTCTTCAAGCAACGCATCGGGTGCAATGATTTTTGGGGATTTTGTCATAACATCTGTGACCATTTTGTGCAGGAACCCATCCCCCATGTGACGCCTTAAATCTCCATCTGTTATAATGCCAGTAAGTTGTCCCTCTGCATTCAAAACTCCAACGCATCCAAATTTCTTGGATGTCATAATTTGAATACCCTGAGATATGGGGGTCCCTTCTGTAACCAAAGGAATGGCATCCCCTTTATGCATAATTTCTTTAACCCGTTTTAATCTGTTTCCAAGATCGCCGCCTGGGTGAAAAGATTTAAAATCTTCCTTTGAAAATCCTTTTTTTGCAAGCAGCACAACCGCCAAGGCATCCCCTAAAGCCATCATCATCGTGGATGATGTGGTAGGCGCAAGACCATTAGGACAAGCTTCTGGAACGGAAGGTAACACAAGGGTCACCGCAGCCTCCTTAGAGAGAGCGCTTTCTTTTCTTTGAGTCATGGCAATGAGGGGCACCCCTTGACGAGATGTATAGCGGATGATTGCTTCCAACTCTCTTGTTTCCCCAGAATAGGACAAAGCCAGAACCGCGTCTCCCGGCAAAATCATTCCTAAATCTCCATGACTTGCCTCTGCCGGATGAATGAAAAATGCCGGAGTTCCAGTGGATGCCAGAGTAGAGGCAATTTTGCGGGCCACATGACCACTTTTGCCCATACCCGTTACAATGAGACGACCCTTGAGAGAGAAAACAATCTCAATGGCTGCTGCGAAAGAAGCATCTAAAACGTTCTTCAGGGCTTCAAGACCTCTGATTTCTAAGTCTAAAACCTTTTTAGCCTCCTCAAGGTCGGAAAAATGATCGGGAAAAATTTTTGCCATCATGTCCTATCAAAGGTTACAGAAGTTGATCATTATAACTGGGATCTAAGGCTGCTCTAGAATCCAAAGAATTAGCTCGAGGGCTAGACAGTCTTATATCTTTTTCGAATTCATTCCATTTATTCTCTACGGGCACTGTCGAGGAATTAGGATTCTCTCCGCCCGCTAGTGTATCCAGCATTTGTTCTTTGGGCGTTAAGGAGTCTTTTGCCCATACTTTTTTATAAACAACTTCGTTGCCAAGTTTTTGGTCTTTTTCTTCTCGCACAGAGTCCGAACATGCTGTCACCAACCCCAACAAAACCAATCCACCCATCACTTTTAAATTCATAAGAAACCCTCTATCTATGTGCGTCACTCTTGACTTTTTCCTTCCGATATAATATCAGAATGTAGTCCATCTGGATACAATTGGGAAGAAAAATGACTGAAATTATCAATATTTCTGGATATAAGTTTGTAACGCTGGAAGATCTCCCTTCTCTGCGCGGAACTCTTTTGCAAAAATGCTATGCCCTCAATGTAAAGGGAACCATCCTTATCAGCCCTGAAGGCATTAACGTTGTCATGTCTGGCGCACGCGAATCCATTGAGTCTCTTATGGAGTTTTTGAGGAGAGACCCTCGGTTTTCCGACATGCTTTTCAAAGAGAGCATCTCATCCCATCAGCCTTTTAACCGGACGCTAGTTCGTATTAAAAAAGAAATTATCGCCTTTGGCGTAGAAGGGATTGATCCCGCGAAACATACATCCCCCCATCTCTCTCCGAAAACACTCAAGAAATGGCTGGATGAAGGTCGTGATGTGGTGCTTTTGGACACGCGCAATGAATATGAGGTGAAGCTAGGCACTTTTAAAAACGCCATTAACCCTCATGTGGATACCTTCCGTGCCTTTCCAGAAGCCGTGCGTGCTTTGCCCGAGTCCCTCAAAGAAAAAACTGTGGTCACCTTCTGCACAGGGGGCGTCCGCTGTGAAAAAGCGGCCCCTTTCCTCGAGAAAGAAGGATTCAAAGATGTGTACCAAATCGATGGCGGCATCTTAAAATATTTCGAAGAATGTGGTGGGGCTCATTGGGAGGGTGATTGCTTCGTGTTCGATCACCGTGTTGCTCTCAACCCCCAATTAGAGCAGAGCACCGCAGCCCTTTGTTTCCGGTGTCGGGAACCTCTGACCCCTGAAGAAATTCAAAGCGAGGACTATGTTGTCAACGTATCCTGCCCTTATTGCATCAATCAAAAAGTTTCTTCTCGCTCTGAGAGTTAACACCCTCCTGTAAAAAAATCTTTATATTTTTCTTTTTAAGTATTACTATTTAAATAGGGAGAATATAATGAATAAAATAATATATAATTTCATATTAATACTTATAATCATAATTACAATTACTTCTTTTAAATCTAACTCCATAAGCTTGCCTGCCGTTTCTTCCCATGGAAGCAGGAATATTCTTTGTCGCGCCCTGGAACATCCCGACCGCCTTTTGCTGGATCCAAAAACTGGGAATGCGCTTGCCGCCCAATGCCTCCTTCACCCCGATGAAGGAACGCCTCGATTACTGGGAACTCGCACAGGATGTCATTATCAAATACCTGTGGATTGGGCGAAAAGCATCCATTTTAAGAACCCTGAAAAAGGAGTCATGATGAGGGGCGCTGAAGGCTTAACATGCCCGATGCTTACCTACAGAGAGTTTGAAATTTTAACGCTCAAAGGGTCTCTCGTGAAGAACGGAAATAGATGGAGAACCCTTCAAAAGAATTCTATGAAGCGGCTCTTCAGCAAAAGCCTTGTGAAGGCCCCCTCTTCCCATCTGATCCCAACCTCTTACAGAATCAAAACGTATCTTTTTGACTCACAAAAGAAAACAACCGTAAGTCTCTTGGAGCGGGTCAGCTCTCAAGACTAACCCACTCATAACTGTCATCAGGGCCTTGGGGTTTTATGTCTTCTTCAATCTGATCCAGCATCGGCTCTATATACTTTGTTTGCGCGGTGAAAAACCCGAAAGGAATAGCCATAATCGCTCTTATTCTATCTTCTTTTGAACCAAAAACGGATGCAAGGGAACGCCGCAAGATATGCATCACATCCTGGAGTCGCTTTTCATTAAGAGAACCATCCTCAGAAAAAACGCCATATCCCTTTATGTAGCCTCTCAGGAAAGGTTCTATAATCAAAGAGTGCCAATCCTTTTGATCCTTCACAAGATAGGCCACGTTTTGGGATGTTTTCACATGTGCCGTCAAAAAGAAATAGAAATGCCTGAGATCGCTCGCCACATCCCGAGGGTGTTTATAGGATTGAACAAGGGTCTCTGGATCTATGAATGTAACGATAGCATCCGCCTCAGATACGCCGTGAAAAAAAACATTGTTGGCATGGAAGTCTCCATGAACATTGCGAGAAAATCCATTCAAATGACCCTCTTTTAAAGCAAAGTCTTCCAATTCTCCTTTCTTATTCTCCATTCCTGCCAAATGGAATCTTCCCAAACGCTCCCCGAGAATAGAAAGCGTCCTCTCTATTTTTCTCACATGAGCTTGATAGATTGCCTCGGACTTTTCTTTCTGTAAATGAGGGTTATAAACGTCTTCTACAAACCTCTTTATGATATCAAACATAGAAGATCCTGGCGCCGCAGGCATGACAATAACAGAACGTGTGGTTGGCTTCCCAAATCTGCCCTTTACTTTGTATTGAACCTCTCCGATAGGCATAGCGATGGCCGGAAACTCCATCCGTCTGTGTTCATTTAAAAGATTATATTCCCCAAAATCTTGCTTCAACAAGTTAAGATTGTGGAGTTCACCATCTTTCTTCAACACCTTTACGATATAGGCAAGCTTCTTACCCTCAAAAACACCAACAAGCTGTTCCGTTTGAGCCCCCCCCCCAAGAACCTTTTCTTTCATAGAATTAATTTGTTCCGGAGTTTTATGCCTTGCCAAAACCTCTCTTAAAACGTGCTTGATTCCCTCTGTGGTTAAAGCCGTATTTTCTGTTTCTGGGTTCACAGGGAGCATTTTAACCACCTGGGCGTCTCTGATAATAGATTGCTCTAACCCCACATCATCAAGAGCAGAAACCTTGTAAGTTTCTGTCTTCGAATTTTCTCCCTCTTCATCATCGGAGTCATTCAAATAAATATTTTCCCTCTCGTATTCGTGCCGCAAATTTTTAATCACATCCGGCGTACATGATTTTTTACAGTCAGTGAGGCATCGCCCGGTACCAACAAAAGTACCATTCTTCAGAGCCTCTTTTAATACACAGCATCGGCATGTATTTTCTGGCGTTTTCCCCCAAACACCCTCTGCACAATTTGTTTTAGAATCGAAAGAAAGGAAACGATCTCCAAGTTTTACAGTAACCTCTGCTATGGAGAAAACCGGGATCAAAATTAAAAATAAAATTAAAAATCGTTTCATGTTATTTCCTGTTCCTAAATTTTTTATGATAAATTTATTTTAAATTATGAAATTATTTTTTTAAAAGAACAAGAGAAAAGATGACCGATTTCTTTATCCTCACCGTCCGTGTCATCCCTCGAGGAGGGCGGGACAAAATCGAACATGTATCGCAAAGCGACTCCGGTCAAATTTTTTTGAAGGTTCGGGTCACAGCACCCCCCGAGGATGGACGTGCCAATGCCGCAATTGAAGCTCTCATTGCAAAGGCTATGGGTCTGGCAAAATCTTATGTTACCATTACCCATGGCCATAAGAACCGCACGAAAATTATACGGGTCGAGGGCACAGAGCAGCATCGGCAGATAATGTTGAAAATGGAGGAATAACACTCTTTCCAATAAATTTCGCCAAGCAATAGACATTTTATGAGGATAGATAATGCCGCTCTCAGAAAAGGTCTAGTGCGAGCGAAACGAGGGTCGAAGCCGACGCCGTGTACATAGACGTACATAAGGAGGCTGAGATCCCCGAGGTTTTGCGAAGCAATAGACATTTTCTGAGAGCGGCAATTGGCGGAGGGAGAGGGATTCGAACCCTCGATACAGGTTTAAGCCCGTATAACGGTTTAGCAAACCGTCGCTTTCAGCCTCTCAGCCACCCCTCCGGTGTGAGCCTCATCATAGGGTTTTAGAGGTTTTCCTTAAGGTTTGTCAATATAATACTTTACAGAAGGCCTAAAAACACTTTAGGATCTCCCTCGGAGGACTATCATGAAATTAAAAAAATTACCCCTTTTAGTGCTACTGATCTCTTCGGGACATGCGGCTGTTGACGATTACGAAAAGTACAAAGCCATTGGCGCGCGGTGCATGGCCCATCTCGCAAGCGCCGGACGCCGAGGTACTTCTTTTCCAAAAGAAGAATTTAAGTCTTTGGTAGGCGATGCCTGCATTTGGAAATATAATGGTGAAGTTGTTGCAGAGGGCGTTAATGCTGTAAAAGAAATCCTCACAGCAAACATTCAAAGAGCCGGCGGTTCGTGGAGAGTAACGCCCTGCCAACAGTTTGTAGACTCAACAAAGCCTGCGTGTCTCATTACTTTCACCATCACAGGAAAAGAGATATTACATCACATAGTAAACGTTGCTTTGTGGATAAACAGAGAAACTGAAAAAGTGGATCTCATACATGAAGTGCGCGGTGTTGTAAGTCAAAAGGCTTTGCATGAAATACCTAAAAAAAGTGTTCTGATAGGGAATGCGAAGAAGAAAAAAGGATTAATGGCTATGTTTCAAGGGCTTAATAAAAATAAATCAAAGGCATAAAACCCCCTCACCATCCCCCAAAGTCAGGAGGCGTAGGATCCATCTTTTTTTCTTCTCTCCCCAAAATCATCATCCCGAAGAAATTGGAACAGTTTCTGGGGGGATCCAGCTGCTTCTCTTTCCAACTAAATCCATTTTCTCAAGTGATATTAGGCTCTATTTGCAGCCAAAAAGACTAAAATAGATCTTTACATAGAACCTAAAATTCTATCCGTGTGTGGGGAAACGATTGCCTGAGCAAACCTCTGCTCTTAGGTCCAATGTTATTAAACTCAATATCCAGGTATCTCAGATTACGAAGTGGGGCCAGGGAGGCCGCGCCCGTAGCTCTAATATCATTATTGCCAATATTTAGGTCTGTCAGAGAAACTATTTTCGCTAGGGAGGCCGCACCCGCATCTCCAATCTTATTAAACTGAATATTTAGGATTCTCAGATTACGAAGTTGCGCCAGGTAGGCCGCACCCGCAGCTCCAATGTTATTCTGCTCAATATTCAGGGTTCTCAGATTACGAAGTT
>CAZEUR010000036.1:0-12023 GCA_964515175.1 uncultured Holosporaceae bacterium
AAATGATTGCCCTTATCTTACGAGACTATCCAAGATGACTTACGCATGAGGTCTATTAAAGAGCGGAGCATCACAGGGCTGCGGTCCATAGACGAAGAATTAGATCTTATTTTTTCTCAACCTGAGAGTATAAGTCTTATGAAGGCCTTCGCTAGAAATGCCAACCCTCGAGAAAATCCCCAAAGCTTTGCACGGCAACTTTTGGAATTAGGGGTTAGAAGGGTGACTCCACCTGAAGAAGCTGCTCAATTATTCAAAGCACATTATATAGCTCTCTTAGAGCACTATCACCTGCAGGAAGAACCTATGTTCCGAGGCCAACCTGAGCTCATGAGTGACTTGGTTCAAGTGGAATTAGAAAACCCTGAAAGTTTGCTAAATCAAGCTTTGAAAAATGAATCCCCGAAGTTTTTGTGGAGGTACGCAGGAGATAAAATCAAAACACATAACAGAGAACAAAAAGAGAGAAGAGAAAGGTTAGGCGGAGCAGCTGAAGCACGGCGTGCGCAACGCAGTTAAAAGCTAATCTATTTTCATCTTGACTCTGGTGATAAAAGGGTATTTACTCTCACCTATAATCTCAAGAATAAGGAGGATTAGAATGGTCCAGATCTGACAAGAATTTAGTCTGAAATTACTCCATCGATGGTAGTTAGGCTAGTTCATCTGTTAAATTTATGATTCTAAAAAAGAAGTTAGTGTCTAACAGATAGTCAGTGACAGAGGACGTATTGATTAAAACAGGACAGACAGAAAATCCTTTGGGGATATCTAGTAATTCTATCTTTTTCTCAACCTCTTTTTTTACCTCAACGCCAATAGGTTGACGAGAAAATTTGATTTCACAGACGTAAATTACTTTTTGTCGTGTTTGAATAAGATAATCAATTTGAAGCCCTGCGTTTCCAGAAGAGGATTTTTTGAAATATGGATTATCCCATACAATATCCTGAGGATGAATATTAAGCTGATCCCATAAAAAAGATCTGTTCTTTAGGAGTAAGGTTTCTAATTGGAGGCCCATGATGGAAGACCATTCGGGAAGATCATAAAGTTTTTTATACTCAAAAGAATTATTTTCTATCCTCGGAAGATTTGGTTGGATATATTTTACGTAAAACCTCAAGTAAGGATCACTTAGATGGTAGAGAGATTGCTTTCCAATCTTTTCTTGTTTG
Organism: uncultured Holosporaceae bacterium; assembly: GCA_964515175.1. GTDB lineage: Bacteria > Pseudomonadota > Alphaproteobacteria > UBA7879 > UBA5542 > CAIWGV01. The sequence continues at coordinate 1,179 of CAZEUR010000036.1, forward strand.
ATTCTCCAGCTATTGTATTTATTTACAAAGCCCGATTCAATAAGTTGATTCAATCGTTCTCCCAGAGATCCGCTGCGGGGATATTTTGTTTTTATTTCAATTTCCTTGAGTGTTAGGTCATGGCTGCTTAGCCCATCTATGATTTCTTTATAGATAGTACCCCGTTCACTGAAAAGATTGTCGAAAATTCGATTATATTCTTCAACCAAAACTCCTGATTTTATGAAGCAAAGATTTTTTATATTCTCGTCAGCTGTAAGATTCGCCTTTAATAGCTCTAAATACCACGGAATTCCACCAAATACTGAAAGGATTTTGAGCATTTCTGCAGGAGGCGCTCTCAACCCAACTGCCTGTATAAATAAGATGCTTTCTTTCAGAGAAAGCTCCCCAAGAGTGAGAGATAGCCCAACTCTGCCAAAAAAAGCGGTGCTGTTTAAAATGTTCTTTTCAATCCAGATGGAGATAGAACTACATAAAACAAGCATAAAATTATTACGTTTTTTAAAAAGTGTATCCCATGCATCTTTAAGGTTTGGGAGAAAAGTAGGGTCTTCGCTGGCCATCCAGGAAATTTCATCAAATAGCACCACACAAGGTTCTTTTGGCAAATTTTGGTCCAAATAATAAAAAATATCAGCCCAATCTGTAAGTTTTATGGGTCGAGTGCCAAAATAACGAGCTAATTTTGACAAAAATGCATCTTTTTGATCTTGGCTAGTAACCCCTTTTTCAGGGGCTAGTCCTGCAAACTCAAAAAATTTGTACTTTTTTCCAAACTGCTCGACAAGAGTACTCTTTCCAATGCGGCGGCGGCCTTTAATAACGGCCAGGGTAGCCGACTTGCTATCCATAGCCTGTTTCAGACTTTTTAATTCTTTTTGACGACCTATGAATTCTACTGCCATTTAAACACCTTCTGCTTTTTTATAGCACAATTCTATCATGCGCAAAACATATATTTTCTATTGTTTGCGCATGCACTACCATATTGAACAAGATGCGCAAAATAGGTTTCCTGGTTGTTTGCGCATGATGCGGGTGGCCGATTTTGTACCTTTGCGTAACTAAGGTCCGAATGGGGCTAATGCCAAGAGCGACCAACAATGGGATCATTTCTTTTGGGCTACCACATGGAATATGTGCCAATGAACCATCTCTCCACTAGCATCTTTTTCATCTGTTTCTTCTGAATCTATCTCCACATCAAATCCTTTAAGTTTTTCTAGAATTTCTTCCTCTGAGAAGAAGCTCTTTCTTTTCTGGAACGCCCAACTATGACGAGGTCCAAAGAATTGGCCAGCAAAAATACCCTGGGACTTTAAAGAAGTTTTTATTTTGTCCCACAAGTCATCAAAATGTTCACGAGAGCAGAAAGGAAGAGAGAATGAAGCATTGATAAAGACATACTTGGATGGCTCCCAAAAGAAACCGGGAGTTTTTTGATCTGAAAAACTTTCTTCTACAAGAAGAAGTTTATCTGCCAAAATACCAGGAGACGCAGCATAGTGAGTTTTTATATATTCGAGCCCATCTTTTTCTTGATCCACCGCTACTACATTCATATGTTTTAGAATTTCAAAGGTATCTCGCCCTGCCCCACACCCAAGATCAAGAGCCCATTCTGAAGATAGATCCTCTCCTGATCCCAAAAGTTTTTTCAAAGCCTTCAGAGTTGTCGCTTGTGCAGGTTTGCCACTTGCTTTTTTATAATAATTTTCCCAGGGATACTTAGGGTTTTTCATTTCGCTATGCTCAAGTAAAAATTTAAGAAATCTTTTTCTTGTTTATAGCCTTGAGACTCGTACAATTTCTGTGCTGCACTATTTGAGCATTCTGTTTGAAGGTTTATCTTCACAGCATCATTTTTCTGAGCAAATTCTTTTATATGTTCAAGTAGTTTAGTGGCAATCCCTTTCTTTCTGTGGTCTGAATCAACATATAAGTCGTTTAATATAAAAACTTTACCCATACCAATAGAGGTAAAACTTGGATAAAGCTGAGCAAAGCCTACACCTGTTAATTCATCATCAGCCACCAAGAAGAGTACAGAATCTCTCTTTTGCAAGCGTTCTTGTATAAAGTTCTTAGCTCCCTGCAGATCAGAGTTTTTCCCATAAAAAACTCGGTAGGCATCGAATAATTGAGTTGCTTGGTCAAGCTGAAGACTATTTGCTTGAATAATTTTCATATCTTTCACGGAATCTTCTCTAACATGAGAGATTTATCCTCTCCGATCAAATATCCTTTTTCTGTGAACTCATAGTCATCCCTCACATCAAAACTGAAGAAGCAGCTAGGATTGCGGTTTTTTTTATAATAATAATGCCAAAACTCTGTCTCAAGATCTTCAAACCCGTGACGCAACATGAGAGACCGTAAAAGTTTCCGATTTTTAAGTTGTGCAGACGATAATTTATCATAAGATTGCCAAGAGCGTTCATCAAAGCATAAGTACCCTACTCCCATATCAACGCTTTCTGGATCCCATAACCCTAAGAAATCTTCAGATGGCATTTCTAGTTCTTGGTTTAGATCGACAATAGTGACATCAACAGCGGTCCCTAAAGAATGCGAAGAAGTTCGACTGAGATAAGACCGTTCGTGAAACAATTTCTTTTCTTCCTGAGGATAATGGTACTTTTTAGCAAGAGATGTATCTGGCTCTTCCATCCACTTAATGAAATAGTTAACTGTTTTCTGAGGTCGGTAGGCATCATAAACCTTGAGCCCTAAGCCATCTTTAGCAAGTTCTTTTTGAATTAGAGATAACGTTTTTGCCATTTCTATCTCTATAACGCATCTTTGACCTTCATATCCTGGTAACGAAAATTTTTCTGATTCTGGATTAGAAGTAAATAAAGCGTACCCCTTCCCGTCTCTATGAAAAAAGTTTCGATCCATAACAGGATCAAACGCAATGGAAGAATCCACAAGATCAAGATATGTAAAGTTAAAATCTGTCATGATAAACTCACCGAAAATACCTTTATGGCCCAGTAAAGCATTGTAGGAGCTATTAACAAATCTATAACAAATCTATATCGCCTTAGCACATTCTGAATCTTATCTTCAGAAAAGATAAGAGCGATTATTCCAAAGGTTATGATAGAAACAATACACAAAACTAGGAGATACGATAACTGTAAAATAAAGGGCATAGCCGGCGAAATGGCCGTTGCAAAGATGGCAATGAATCTCAACGAGCTCATGGGGTTAGAAAAACTAATAAGATACCCCATCAAAAAGGGGTTCGTTAGATTCTTAAAAAGTTTTAATATAGGCGCTGAGGGAAGAGGAATATCTTGAAGCGCAGTTCCTTTCTTGTAATGATGCCAGTTATTCCAAGCCGCGAGAAAAGCATTGAACCCCAAAAACAAAAGGTAAAGACCTCCAGCTATTTTAAAAATATTAAAAGCTAGGGGAAATTTTACCAGAACAAAAGCAAGCCCTAAAAGGGAAAGTGTTTTAACGGATAGACTCCCAAAAGAAGCGCCTAAAACAGTCAACAATCCTTTTTTTCGAGACTCAATGCTATTTTTAATAATAAAAGCCATACAGGGACCTGGAATAATAATTCCCAAGAGATGTTGAATAACTAAAAAGGTCAGGCCTTCAAAATAAGCCTCTGGTCCCATAGTTTTTTCCTTTAAAGTTCATAAACGAAAAAGGGGAGCAAGCGGCCCCCCTCATTCTTTCTTGTTTCTGAGAAAACCCTACTCAATTCTTTTTGTATAAAACTGTCTAACTGCACCAAACTTCTCCTCTTCGTATTCAAGAGAAAATCCATTGTTGGTCAAAACTCCAACAGACCCTGGATTATCTGGACGTGCTGTTGCAAAAATCTGGACAATATCATGCTCCTTAATCTGAAAGCGAGGAGCAATTAAAGGAACAACTCCATCTAAAACAGCTTTAACACTCGCAGTCCCTATTCCTTGGCGCCAATACTCAGATCTTAGAACATAGGAAAGTTCTGATTCTTTAGGATTATCTCTATCCCCATCCTCTAAAAGAACATGTCCAACAAATTTTTGTGCAGCGTTGAAGACAAGGTACGAAGACCAAGGATTATTATCCTTCCACCAACCTAAATATTTTAGATGGCGTCTTTCAATTTCTTCTTCAGGTCTGGGAACACCTTGCATGTACTTTTCCATTGTGGTTGGATCCCCAAAAATCTGCCGATAATAGTCCCTGTCAGTAGATTCAGTATTTCTCATTGTGAAAACTTGATCATTATGTACAAACGTACCCCTGACGCGCAGTTGATCTGGGCATTCAATAACGTCAAACTGAGCGGCCTTTACTTGAAGTGCTAAAAGAACCCCAAAACAGATCCCGAGAAACTTTTGAAAATTCATTTTTTATCCTCCGTTTTTATTCATGTTGTCCGGATCATATGGAAAATTTTTTGCAATAGCAAGTTTAAAATATTTGAATATCATATCGCAGCAAATCCTCTTGGGGCTGTTCTTGAACGATCCATTTGTACCCTTCTTCATTCACCAAAACAATGCCAGAATAAACATGTTTGTTAAAATTACTGGCGAGCACATGATTATAAGCGCCTGTTGAAAACACAGCCAAGGTATCCCCTCTTTCAAGATGCGGTAGTTGAATTTCTTGGATGAGAACATCTCCAGATTCACAACAGTTTCCAACAATTTTATAAGGAACTGAAGCCTCTGGATCTTGCATTTTATTGGCAACGACCGCCCGATATTTTGCTTGGTAAAGAGCAGGCCGAATATTATCTGTCATTCCCCCATTAACAGCCGCACATAAAAGCGTCTCTGAAAGTTGCTTAATGGTCCCTACTTTGTACAAGGTACACCCCGCATCCCCGACGATAGACCGACCTGGTTCCAACATAAGGCGCGGAACGGGTAAATCATAAGCGGTTGTTAATTCACCCATCTCCTGGGAAATTCGCTTGATAAAAGCATCAATGGGAATGGGGATATCATCCGGCATATATCGTACCCCAATGCCTCCCCCTATATTAAGGTCTTCACAGATAATGTTCCGAGACTTTTTGAGTGTATGGAGGTGCCCTAGCATAGTAGAAAGAGCAATAGAATATTCTTCAATCTTAAAGAGTTGAGACCCAATATGATAATGGATTCCTTTAAAATCTACTAAAGGATGAGAGTTTAAGCGGCTTATTAAATCCATCGTTCGCTCATTAAAGGGCAGTCCAAATTTGGAGAGTTTAACCCCTGTTACAATGTGTTTATGGGAAGAAACCTCAATTTCAGGATTAACCCGAACCAGAACCGCACATTTTTTATTGAGTTTTTCAGTAAGCTGTATAATCAAAAGGGCTTCATCTTCACTATCAATAATAATGCGATGAATTCCTTTTTTGATCGCATGAGTTAGCTCCTCTGGGGACTTGTTATTCCCATGAAAAATCATTTCAAAAAAAGGAACGCCTGCCTGAGAGGCTACATAAATTTCTCCTAAGGAGCACACATCAAGTCCTACATTTTCTTGATGCATAAGTGTACAGATGGAAAGGGTTTGAAGGGCTTTGGAAGCATAATAAACTTGGGCAGGCGCAGGATAATATTGAGCCAGGGATGTCTTGTAGCTATTAATTTGATGCCGAATCCTTACCTCATCCAAAACATAGATAGGATGATTGGAGAGTCCTGAAAGGGCAACTAGATCTGTGCTGTGAAGAGAAAGGTGTCCATTTTCTGGAACAATATAATGATCTCCTTCGTGAAATACTTGTACAGCTATCATTGGTCTATCCTTTTTCTAAGTTTAATTTTTATATGCAACAACGTGCGAGATTTCATTCATAATCACAGCATCATCGCTTTCTTTATCTTGGAAAAATTCTCTGATTCCTTTTTTCAGCTCTTCATACTTTTCTGTGTTAATAAGATGAGAACTTAAAAGTTTATCTTCTAATTCATCAAGACGCTGAAGTATGAGCTTTTTTATGATTTCTGTTGTCTCCGGATTCCTTTTTTTGTTATTATTTTTATAATCAACAACTTCAGAAAAAAGCCCTGAATCTCGGCAAAATTTTTCTAGTTTTCTTCCTACGCTGTAATCAAATCCTTTCAATGTTCCATACTCAACAATCAAATCATAGAATTGAGTCAAAGCTGGATTAGTCTTTGATTCTTTGATCGACCCCATAGTTGATTCTTGTAAACATAGCCTACCTCCAGGCTTCAAGAGAGACGACATGATTTTAATTACATTGGCCGGATCATGAACATGCATTATCAAAAATCTTGAATAAACAATATCCGCTTTTTTATAAGAATCTGTTTCTAGTTTATTAATATCTCCGACAATGAAGTGAACGTTTTTAAGTCCTTTAGATTCAATCTTGTGTCTAGCAACCTGGATTTGATCTTCACTGACATCTAGAGCATAAACAAGCCCCTCTGGTCCCACCGTTTCAGATAAGTATTCGGTCATTGCCCCACTTCCACATCCTATATCCCACACAGTCATTCCCAAAGATAGCCCTGCTCTTTCAAGGTGTGCAATAGACTCTTCTCTTAGGGCTGCATTTTGTAAGTCTAAATTTGAGGCGCCCTGCCCACCCATTTTCAGAATATATGTCGAATTTTCTTTCTGTTGATTTTTCATAGATTCACACCCCGTCAAAAAAATTAAACTTACCATACAAAAGCTTTTAAGGAAAACTATCCAATAGGATTTCATCTTATAACATGTCCTTCGGGCCTAAAACCGTTATCTGGATCAACATAAACCAATCTATTGTTGGCATGATTCTAAAATCCCCAAAAACTCACCCTTTAAGCCTATATCTTGTCCATCTTCCAATGACCAGCAGGTGGACATGACCGTTTGGATATAAGTCCAAGCCCAGATCTCTTTTAAGGGTTTCTGGGTAAAACGAGATACAAATTCCATGCGTTGGTTCAAAATGTCAGACCGGTTAGGTTGTCGCATGAATACATCAAAAGGTTCCCGCAATAAGCATCCTGTTACATCGTAAAGAGGATCTCCAATGACTCCTTTTGGATCGATAACAACCCACGTATTTCCATCAGACAAGATATTTCCGTAATGTAGGTCTCCATGGAGCAGGACTTGAGACTCGGAATTCCTCAGCAACTCATTCTTGAGTTTCCGTGCTAATTGTAGTGGAGAAGAGGGAAAGTCCCATTGTTGATCTATAATTTTAAGCCAATCTTCTAGCCGGGGGAAAAAATGATCTTTAGGAATAGGTGCCTGATGTAACAAGATTGCAGATTGGCAAGCAATGTGTAGGGCTTCTAAATCTCTCTTTGGAGAAATAAAGGAGAGCGTTTTTCCAGGAACCTCTTGATGCAACAAAATGGCACCTTGATCTAGGGCGGCGTCGACTACGGGGACTATCCCATACCCTTTAAATGCCTGAAGCGCTGCATATTCTTGCTCAATGGCCGGCAGATCAATCCCTACTTTCAAAACGATAGGTTGATCTTCTTGCCATCCTTTTAAAACGTAATTGTAGGTTAAATCAGGATAGGCGTTTAAATCTTTTAAGTTCCATCGAACAGCTAGGGTGGCAACCAAACAAGGGAGGTCTTTGAGCCATTGCTCTCCCTTCTTTCCATAAATCAGTCGAATGTTATTTTCAAATTCCATGATTAACGGAAAAATACCTGAAGGATTTCTTAATTGCCACAAAACTCTTATTTTATTTGTTCACTGTCGTCTATTCCATCATAAAGATATAAATGGTAAGGGGGAACGGCTTCTTCGTGAGTTGATATTTTTTTCCATCCTAGTCTTTCATAAATTGTGCAGGCTTTTGTATTATGTGTGACTACTTTCATAGTTACAGGTTTTGGCACTACTTCAAGGACTTTTCTTAGTAAATTTTTCCCAATCCCTTGATTTTGAAAATCAGGGTATATAAATAAGTTGTGTATGTGTATAAAACTACCTTCTGATTCATAAATAGAAATAAATCCTACTATTGATTCATCTTTTACAGCAACAAAAACTTTTTCACCGTCAGTAGATTTCTTATAATCTCCAATTGTGAAATTTTTTGGATCTTCCCATTCAAAAGTTTTCTGCCTTACTATCAAAAAAAGCTTCTCTAGTTCCGGTATATCACTTTCTCTCGCTTCTCGTATCTCTAGCATATCATTCCCTCTTCTTTTGTTGCTTTCTAAAACACCCCTCCAAATCCATTGGATGTTATTTTGAATTCCATAATATGGATTCTTTTAATCTCTTACTGCCTCTTGCACAAGCCCCTATACGGAAGGTTTCACTTGCTTCCCTCCTTATGATATAAAGAGGCCTTATTCTAGATGGTGAGACGAAAATGACCAATAATAAAAATCCAAGAATTTTAATTGTGGGAGGGGGCATTGGCGGATTGGCTCTCACCAATTATTTAGCTCAAAACAACCTTCCTTTTGATATCATTGAAAAAAGGAAAGAATAGGTGCCTGAGGGCACAGGAATTGCACTACCCGCCAATGCCACATGGGTGTTGGAAAAATTAGGCTTTAAGGAAAAGTTGGAATAGACCTCCTGCGTAAGTGAGGAGGGAGGAGGAAAAGCTTGAAGATTTAAGGGAGATCTGAGAGAAAGATGGGAACCTAACAACAACAACGAGGTAAGGCTCCCGATGGCAAGGTATAACAAACTACGCAAACGTCCAAGAACTTTTTTAAGATTATTCGGCGTGAGGCCTGAGGAGGTAGATTTTATCCTATCTCGAGCGCAGCCTTTATGGGAGAAGAAAGTTTTGGGAGCTTACAAGCGGCTAAGATTATTGCTGGAATTGTGAACCTCAAAAATGGATTTGCTCCCATCTAATCCAAAAATGACAAAGGGAAATGATTGCCCTTATCTTACGAGACTCTCTCAGGTGACTTACGCATCAAGTCTATAGATGGTATAGCTTATCCAAGCGTTTCTACAAATATGAGCGGTATGAATTTTTGTTTTTTACCAGAAAGAACAGATAACCTTTTTAAACTTGTAGACGTTGATATGATTTTAATTGGTGAAGGTAGGCTACCGATTTCTAGCAGGAGTAAAAAAACTATTACTCCAGAAGGGGATATCATCTGGTAAAGTTCCTTAATGTGCATTTATGGAGGAATCTCACTGGCGCTCTATCTATAAAAGGAATTATTCCTTTTTGAAGACACAAAATAAGGGCTTGAACAAGGTCTACAAAAAGTGTTTTTTCTCTTTACAGACACAAAAAGATGTTTTATTTTAGATCTAAAGATAATATTTTTACTGTCTAAAGACGCAAAGAGGAATTATGGCTAAGTTTATTGGACGTAAAAGAGAACTTGAAATCCTTCATGGACTAACTCTCAAACAGACAGCAAGCTTGGTTGTCATAAAGGGACGACGTCGAATTGGTAAAAGTCGCCTTATCAAAGAGTTTGGAGACAATAATAAACCTTATTATATTTTTTCTGGAATCCCCACTACTCCACATACAACAAAACAGTCCCAAATAGATGAGTTTGTTAGGCAAATGCAGGAACATTTTCATTTGCCCAACATCCAGTTTAATGATTGGGGAGATATTTTTCGTTTTCTAGCTGATAAAGTTAAGAAAGGAAAAACGATTGTTGTGTTTGATGAAATTTCCTGGATTGGATCTAAAGATCCTGATTTTCTAGGAAAATTAAAAAATGCTTGGGATCTTCATTTTAAAGAAAATGATAGACTTATTCTTATACTATGCGGATCTGTATCGGCTTGGATTGAAAGAAATATCCTCAAAAGCACGGGGTTTGTTGGCAGAATATCAAGTACCATTACATTAAAAGAGCTTTCTTTAGATGACTGTAATAAGTTTTTTGGCTCAAAAGGAAAGCTTATTTCTGCTCACGAGAAATTTAAAATCCTATCTGTTACAGGAGGGATTCCAAAATATCTTGAAGAAGTAAGACCTGAATTAACAGCAGAGCAAAACATAAAGAACCTATGTTTTATAAAAGAAGGTTTCTTATTCGATGAATTTGACAAAATATTTTCTGATTTGTTTTTAAGTAAAAGTAGTTTTTACAAAAAAGCTCTGGAACTTTTGGTCAATGGGAACATAGGGGGAAATAATTTATGTAAAACAATAGAATTCAAGCAAAATGATGCGACTTCTGATTATTTGGACGAGCTTACCCAAGCAGGTTTTATAAGTCGAGATTATACATGGAATTTGACAACACACACAGAGGCTAAATTAAGTCACTATCGACTTAAAGATAACTACACCAGATTCTATCTAAAATATATACTTCCTAATAAAAACAGAATTTCAGAAGGAGCTTTTGAATCAAAAGCTTTAAGTAGTCTACCAAATTGGAATGCAATAATGGGCCTTCAATTTGAAAATCTTGTTCTGAACAATCGCAAAAAAATATGGGAACTTCTTCAAATATCTCCTGATGAGATTGTATGGGATAATCCATTTTTCCAGAACAAAACATCTAAACAACCAGGTTGTCAGATTGACTATCTGATACATACAAAATTTTCAAATCTTTACATCTGTGAAATCAAATTTTCCCAAGCTGAAATTAAAAAGGATATCATCGATGAAATGGAACAAAAGATTAAAAATCTTCAACGCCCTAAAGGCTTCTCTTGTCGTCCTATTCTAATCCATGTTAATGGGGTGCATGAGGAAGTGAGGGATTTGGATTACTTTTTCCACATCATAGATTTCAGCGATCTTCTGTGAAAGCAAGAAGAAGGCCCTCCAGGCGTAAAACCCCCAAAATTTTGATTGGGTTCAAAAAAGTCAATATCTAAGCCAACGTCAATTCGGGATTAGGGACAGGCAGAGGCGGCATAAGGGCTTGATTTTTTGAGGAGGCA
>CAZEUR010000037.1:0-11674 GCA_964515175.1 uncultured Holosporaceae bacterium
AAAAATAAATCCTATAGCTTAAAAACCCCTCACGCTTTACTTATGCAACAAGGCCGAAGGAAGATATCAAACTGCTGGCAATCACTGCAAATCTCTGAGCATCTGAAGAAGAGATATTTCCCAATCCATGAATCATACTCAATGAAAAACAAGAGTGCTGATTAACAATCTCAGCATTTGCTGACTTTAGCGTATCTTCTCGAATGTACGTATCAATCACGTGTCTCATCATATCTGCCGTGATATCCGTCGTACAGTTTTGCATGGTAGAAATCCCAATATTTGTTGCTTGAGATAATATGCTGGCCATTAAAGTTTTATAGAATTTCTCGGGCTGACTATTCTGTCCATGAATTGGGGTAAAATGACGGCTAAACCCTGTCATGCGATCGACTTCTAGAAGTAGCTTCTCTATTTTTATTTTCGGCAAACAGGAAGATATCTTTTTTTGTAAATCCTTAACATCTTCAGAAACAATCAGTTTGTCTGGTTTGTTCAGTTTGAGGTTTCCGTTTTTAATGCTTGCAAATCCATCTTTTCCAAATCTTTTTTGAGAAAATCGAGCGGTTTCATGAAAGAGGATCTTTAAGCTTTCAAGGGCTATCCTCGGATTTTTGCTTAGATTAAGATCTGAATAAACTTGATTCTTCATCTCTCCCCAATGCTCTTTATTATAGACAAGGTTCCAGAAAGAAGTGTGTTTTTTACTTTCTGAAATGTAAATGTCCCCCGATCTGAGGGCATCTCGCAGGGCTATAGCTACTCCCATTTCCCAAACATTACGTTTCAAATTTCCGGCTGTATCAACCAGGGATTTCTTTACCCTGTAATCAATGAAATCTCTTGGAGCATCGTTGGGGATAACCTTAATAAGACCATCATCAAGCTGCTTGATGATCTGAATAGCCTCTATCAAGTTGCTATTTTCTGTTTCCGAAGAAAAGGGAATCTTAACCAGATCGGTAAAATAGCGCCGCATGCTAGCATATCTGTTTTGTAATAAAGTAGGGTAACCAAACTTTATTATTCTTTGATAAGATTTTACGTCTTCTCGTGCTTCTTTTAAAAGACTTTCCGCTACCACATCTTTGTATAATTCTTTAGGTTGAAAAGGCAATTCAGCATCCAGGCATAAAATGTGGTCAATTACAGCAATGAATTTATCAATGGCTTTTTCATGCTTCTGTCGATATTGTTTAATTTGATCCTCAAAGGTACGGTTACACTCTCGGCAAATGTCAGAAATATATTGATCGTGAAGCTGAACGATATAGTCAATGATGCGCTTTTTGCTTTCTCTCAAAAAGACTGCCATCAATGTGTAACGCTTATCAGTTTTTAAACGCTTGATTTTGTCAGCAGAATAGTACCTTCCAAGCTGATAAAGATGATCAACAAAGTCGGCGCTTAAACTTTCAATTATTTCATGATCTAAATTAATCTCGCAAAGCTTCCCGTATTTTGCAAGATAGCGCTTTAGGGAAGATATAGAAGCTGCATCAGGGTATTCTTTGAATTGGTTAAACCACGAATCATTTTCCTCTACGATTAAAAGCTTATCGATATAGGAAATTAGATCTTGGGGCAAGCAAGTGTGAATCTTTTCAAACAGTGTATTCTGATATTGAAAACATAATGATTTGAGTAACCGTTTTAATTGATTCTCTCGGGGAAGAGCCGTTTGATTTGAAATAAGGAACTGCTCGGCTTGCGGATAGAGATGATCAATCAGAATGGTTCCCTGATTCAGCATGTTAATGGCCCACCTATTTAAAGACTCCAGAGATAGATCATCAAAGTTTTTAAAATTTAAGTGCTCAAAAATTAATTTTCTGTGTTCGATATAGGTTCCTTTACGAGTAGGCTTCTCAATCATGAAGTTCAGAGGCAAGCTTAGCTGTTTGCTCAGGTGGCTAATGACGGGAGTTGGTAGTTCCGTAGAATTTTCAATAAATCTACCGTATCGTTTCATGGCAAAGAGTTGAATAGAAAACCATATGCGGTGATTTTTATTGATTCTATCAACAAGCTTTTTGCTGGTGGTATCTAATGTCCAATCTCGGATGATTTCATCTTCTGAAAGTTCATTATCTCTTTTCAAGAAACATCTTCTCCATACACATAACTATAAAGAGTAGGTTTTGAGATCCCCACAGTTTGGCAAATTTGTTTGATGGGATGTTTTCTCCCTTTGTACAAATCTATGGCCAGCTGTCGTTTGTCTTTGTTGAGCTTCTTAGGCCTCCCTCCTTGACGGCCTCTGCTACGTGCTGCTTCTAAACCTGCTTTGGTGCGTTCTCCAATAAGGTTTCTTTCAAACTCAGCAAGGGACGCAAAAATATGGAAGACCAGTTTTCCTGTAGAGGTGCTGGTATCTATGGATTCTTGAAGACTTTGAAACTCAATCTTCTTATCTTGTAGCTCATTTATCCAATCCATTAAATGCTTAAGAGATCTCCCCAGTCTATCCAAGCGCCAAACGACAATGGTATCTCCCTTTCTTAAAGAATGACGAAGTTCTGTTAATCCGGGACGTTCTGCAACTGATCCACTTATTTCATCCGTGATGATTTTTTCACAACCAGCCCTCTGAAGGGCATCAATTTGAAGATCTAAATTTTGTTCAAGGGTAGAGACCCGAGCATAACCTATTTTCATGATACCTAAATGTTAAGAAAGTCTTTGATCCACACTCTATAGTTAACTTTGATTTATTGCTAGACTTTTCTTACTCTTAAAGCCAAGCAAACACGTCAGGGGAAGTTTTTCTAACACAAGGTAAAGAAAAGGAACGTTTTACTTTCTCAATTTGGATAGATTATGTTACCCTGAAAAAAATGGAGAATCTTCATGTATAAATTTTTTATAGCTATTTTTTTCTGTATGTTCATCAGTTCTGCTGTGGCCGTTGCGGCAGCTCATCGAGATGAGTTGCTTCACGAAAGGGCCTTACGAAACTATGAACATTTTGAAAGAGAAGTTAGAGAGATTTATGAGCGCAGTCGCCATGTAACTTTTAGGGATTTTCAACTAGTTCTTGATCGAAGTAATATAGGTAGAGAAGAAGATCTTCATGATCTAAACGTTCCAGCGTTTGCCAGAAGTCCACTTCTTCAAGCATGGGGGTCTTTTGTCGAAGCCTGCCCCAATGAAGACCTGCAACGTCTTGTTCTCAGCACATTTATAAAATATTTAGAAGATTGGGCTCGTCCCTCTGATGGCACGTCTTCAACAAACGTGGAAGATATTTTTAGACTTCTGACAAATTATGTTTCTAATGGAAAATTTGCAAAAAGCCTTATGTGGGATCCAGAAAACAGAACTATATGGGTTTTGTACTTCTTAATGCGATGGGATCAGAATATTTTAAAAGCCAACATATTTTCTCATGCAGAGAATGAACTCATCCAAAAAATCGTTATTATTTTTAGGAGCTTACCCCAAGAAGATTTTTTAAATTTATTTTGTATAGCACGCGAAGGGGGGCGGACTCTAAAAGAAATGTCTACTTACCTCTATACATGGCTGAACAATACAGTCTTCCCTGGATATCGGGATTATCGACCCCATCCCCCCCTTTCCCTTCGTGAAGTTAAGACTATCTTACCTTATGCAGCAAGGCTTAATATTGCCCTAGGTCGTGTGATGCCTTATGGCATAATGGCAGAAGCATTCGAACGTCTCTATCACATTCCAGAACCTCAACGTTTATGGACTTTAGATCAATTGGTCGCTTTGCGTGCAGTAATAGAAAATATTCCTTTTGATCAAGTGCGCAGTAGTGTTCAAGCAGTAGAAGGGTTATTTAGAAATGTGCCACGAGGTGCAAGACCTACCGTAACTCAAGAACAGGTTGCTGCAATCTTTAACAGATTACGCGCAGAATATACACCAGAAAGAGCGGCAAGAGAAGCAGCAGAGGCTGCGGCTAGAAGAGCTGGAATTGAAGCTCCCATAAGAGGAAGAATGCCTGTTGTCCATAGCCTTGCAATGGAAGCTCATCATTATGCAGGTACAGATGTAGAAGTTCCTGCAGGAACAGCAGCTGCTTGTGCAGTTGAAACCTCCACACAGATGAGATTGATTGATGCGATTTTGACACAAGTACAAACTCGTCTGGGAGCACGAGCTCTTGTTCCTTTTTCAGAGGTTGAGGCAGCATTGGGTGCCTTTTCAGGAAATCCTGCGTTTGAAAGCGTATTAAGGAGTCGTACAGACCAAGAACAAATGGCTCTTGTTTACACTTTCTTGAAAGCCTTTTACCCTAATAGAGTTCGTCTCTGGAGAGCACAATTTATACGCGAATCTGAAGAGGCATATAGAGGAAGGAATGATCCAACAAGCTGTGTGAAGGGAATTAGGGAACGCATTATTACTGGACTTCGAGGTATAGATCCTGAACTAGATCGTATTTTTGCACAGGTAGAAGGGCGTCACTTAATGAGAGGACGTTCTACACAGGCAAACCCTAGAGAAAATCCTCAAGGATTAGCGCGTCAGTTGTTAGAAATAGGGGTAAACCCTACAACCCCTTCAGCGGAAGCAGCTGCTCTATTTAAAGCCAGCTTTGAGAAACAATTAAAGGAGTATGGATTAGAAGAAGATAGGGAATTTAAAGGTCAGCCTGAACTTCTAGCAGAGCTCATTGAAGGAGAGCTAGAAAATAAAGAAAGTGCTCTGAATAGAGAATTAAAAAGACAATTTCCAAAATTCCGCTTTAAGAAAGCGGTTGATAGAGTAAAGGATCAAAACAGGCGACGTAAAAAGCTTGCTGCCGCTGCAGAGGCACGTCTCAAAAAAGATCACACATAAAAGCGTACCTTTTCGCATGAATGGGGCTGATACCCCTGGTAGCGGGTATTCAAAACATTCATCAGCTCCAAAAGATTTATGGTCAGTCAGAATCTCAGGCGATTATGAACCTCTTCAACACATCTTTCATATTCAGAACGGAAGATCCTGAGACCTGCAAGTATCTATCTTCAAAACTAGGTGAACAAGAGCTCCACGATGTACAAGAAAACATTTCCTACGGGGCCAATACCATGAGAGATGGAGTTAATCTAAATGTAAATCAAAGGAGACACACTCTTGTTCTACCCACAGAAATCTCTCTCCTTCCAAATCTCGAATGCTTCGTGAAATATCCTGGAACCTGGCCCCTCACGAGACTTCAAATGAAGTTGGAAATACCAAAACCGCTTGTGTCTGCTTTCCAGATACAGGAAATAAAAACAGAAATTTCCTACGAAAAATCATCGACAACCGGTGAGACTGAAATCTATTTGAAAGCGCAGAACAACCCTCCTTCTGCAGGAAAGAAAAAGTCTGAAAAAAAGAGGGCAAAGGAGAATATAGTGATAGATCTCTAATGAGAGGAATGTTACATTACAATCGATAAAAATCTTGATGTTCTTTAGATATCTCGAGGATGTAATTATTAACCAGTATAAAGAAATCTTGTATGAAAAAAGAAATTATAAAAAACTTGAATCTTCCTGATAGTCCTCTGTTTTCAGAATTAAGAGAGCTTATTGAAAAGACGAAATCTGGGATTATTTATGCCGCTAATTCTGCTTTGGTAGTTTTAAACTGGAAAATAGGAGAACGAATCCAGAACGAACTTCTAAAGAATGAGCGAGCTGATTATGGGGAGCAAATTGTCGCGACACTGTCGCGACAATTAAGTATGAATTATGGAAGGAGTTTTAATAAATCCTCTCTTCTGAGAATGATTCAATTTTATAAGGAGTTTCCAGAGCTAGAGATTGTCGCGACACTGTCGCGACAATTGAGTTGGAGTCACTTTGTAGAGCTGATTCCTTTAGAACCAAGGATTAAAAAAGATTTTTATACCGAAATGTGTCGAATTGAGCGTTGGAGTGTGAGAACTTTACGTCAAAAAATAGATGGAATGTTGTATGAAAGAACAGCTATTTCTAAAAAACCGGAAGAAGTTGCGCGTTTAGAGATTGCAAAACTGAAAAAAGAAGATCAGCTGACTCCAGATTTAATCTTAAAAGATCCTTATTTACTCGATTTTTTAGGATTGGAAGATACCTACGATGAAAAAGATCTTGAAAGCGCTGCTTTACGAGAAATAGAAAAATTCGTTTTAGAGCTTGGTTCTGGTTTTGCCTTCATAGAGCGACAAAAAAGAATCACTGTGGGGGGAGAAGATTTTTATATAGACCTGCTTTTTGCTAACAGAGAACTACGCCGATTAGTTGTAGTTGAATTGAAGATTGGAAAATTTAAAGCAGCAGATAAAGGGCAGATGGAGTTTTATCTTCGATGGCTTGATAAGCATGAACGAAAAGAATGGGAAGAAAAACCCATGGGCATTATCTTTTGCACTGACAAAAATCAGGAACAAGTCGAAGTTTTTGAATTAGAAAAGAGTGGAATTCATGTCGCAGAATATCTTACAGTATTACCTCCCATTAAAGTTCTTGAGCAGAAATTGCATAGAGCTATTGCAATAGCTCGAGCAAAGCTTGAATCATCCTCAAGTTCCTAATATAGAGAGAGGCGGAACTGTTTGCTTATAATGAGGGGTTTTATGGCCTCAAATTACCGTGAAAGGTATATCAAAACCACAACAATGACAACTACAAAAATGAACTAGGAACAAAGTTGGTCAAAAATGGCCCCGACGTACACACCAGGCCTTTAAAGAAAAATATGAGGGACCCAAGACCCAAATCCTTTGTGTCTCAGATTATGAATGTGCGTCGAAAAGTAGAGACAGTCATCGGACAATTTGTTGATCGTTTTAAGATACAGGGGTGCGCTCAGGATTCGGAAAAAATCGTACGCTAAGGATTTCATAGGCATAATTTACGATTTTCTCTCGGAGGCCAGCACTCGATATACGGTAGCTTGACCAATTCCTAGTTTCTGAGAAATCGCGACTTTAGTGAGTCCTTCTTTAGTAAGATGCAGCACTTCTTGGCGGTGATTATCCGATATAGGCTTCCTGCCCCTATATTTCCCTTCGGCTTTGGCTTTAGCAATTCCTTCCCGTTGACGTTCAAGCATCATCTCTCTTTCAAACTGAGCCACACATCCCAACACATTAAGTATCAGTGAACCGGTTGGACTTTGGGTATCTAGCCCCAGATTGAGAATGCGGATAGCTACTTTCTTTTTGGAAAGGCTTTCTAAAAGTTCCATGAAATCCGCCATGTTGCGAGCCAAACGGTCCAGTTTTGTAACCACAAAGGTATCGCCTTCTCGAACAAAATCTAGAGCTGCCAATAATTGAGGGCGCTTTCCCTGAGATGAAACCTGTTCTTGATATATTTTTCCACATCCAGCTTGCTCGAGTTCTTTCAGCTGAGTTTGGAGACCTGCTATTTGCTCCACGGTAGACGTTCTTGCATAGCCGATGATCATATTTCCCTCTTTAACATTATAGACGTTATGATAGTGATTCTATCAAATTAGAAAGACAATGTCTATGAGAGGGTTTTCGAGGAAAAAAGAATCTCTCACAGAAGCAAGCCCTATTGAGATAACCATTTATTTTTAGAGAAGGAGGAGACTTATCAACTAGTAAGGAGATGTTCTGGAACCAGATTGAGACTTCACAGCATCCACTTGTGTATTAGGATCGCGGAATTCCCCATCTTTAAATTTTCTTTTATTTATAGATAACTTTTTCTTCCGGATAATCTGACTGACTTCTTCTGGAGAGAGCAACCTCCCTTCATAAAGAGTTCTGGTATCAACTCCATAATTATGCTTAATTACGGTTGTTCCTTTTAGTGGTCCGTGTCCCATATGGAAATTTGTAGCCTCAATGGATTCGTAAGGATAACCGTCCCTACTATCCAGCTCTTCTTTTTTTAGCCTCATTTTCATGGCTTCTTCCGCATCTTCTACAGCATATGAAGATCCTACTATTTCCCTATAATCCCGAAAGTCTTCTCTGCTTAGGTCATGGCTCTCCGTCGTCATAACAGTTATCCCTAATTCTTTGCCAGCAGGGCAAGTAAGAACTGGAAAATCCCTATTATATGAAGGTTGAAATGCAATACACCTATACCTTTTTTCGGCTAGTTCCGACGAGAGCCTTTTAATATCCTTGGAATTTAACCCAGAATGCAACTCCAATGCGCCATTGCGTTTATTTTTTATAAGTTCATCAAGATAAATTCCTCTTACAACAATTGGGACTTGAGCAAAAAAGCTCTCCAAGTATCTCATTTTTTGAATAAATCTTGGGATTCTAATTTCGATCGGTTGAATACTAGAATCTCCAATGTAACTTGGAGCCCGGGTACTATCAACAGCGGAAATTTTACATTTCCTTATGAATAAGAGTTTATCTTGTGTTTCTGCTGGAAGAGTTTCAATAATTCTATCTATATGCCCTAAAATATTATTCACAATAGTTTGAACTTTTTCACGTTTTTGTCTCATATCTCCAGAAGTGTCAGAAAAACCAATAGTTCTAAGTATGCCTGTTGGGAAAAAATGAATATTAAGGATTTCAACTTCTGTAGGTTTTGCAGGAGGTTCAGAAGAAAAATCATTGCTATAGCGCCCAGAAGCAGGATCATATGAGCTGCGCATATAGGAGAGTGCTTCTAGCGATCTAACAATGTAAGATCTTAAAGCTTTTTCCTGGCTGGGAGTCAAGTGTTGTAAAGAATCTTCAGGCTTAACTGGAAGTAACTCTTTTAGAATATCCTCAATGGTAAATAAAAGCTGTATCAAACGACCAGCCGGCATTTTTCTAAGAGCAGCTATTTCTTCATTAGTTACAGAAAATGATGATTCCCTTCTGAATCTTGCGGCCTCTATAAAAGGTATTTGATTTACCACGTTCTCCTGGAGTTCTACTGGTAGGGTGCTAAACCTTTTCGCAACCTCATCTTCTCTAGCAGCCCCATTTGCATCACTTAAGACATAAAAAACGGCGAGAACCAAAAAAACGATATATCTTTTCATAGTCAATCCTTCTAGACCTCACTCGGGTCATTACACTGAATTTTAACAGAAAAATAAAAGGAACAAAAGTTACATCAGTCTTATATTATTAAATTCTCTCCCATATCCTTGACGTAAAATTTGAAAGTATTTTATATGGGCAACATCCTTATAGAAATTATTTTGTTAATAGGAACACCCTATGTCCCGTCGATCCATCCTATCTATCCTTGAACGGGATAGGTTGCTGCAATTACCAGATGCTGAAGATGAGTGGATTCGGCAGTATACCTTTAGTGAGCATGACCTGTCGCTCATTCGACAGCGGCGTGGAGATCCCAATCGTCTAGGGTTTGCGGTACAGCTATGCTTGTTGCGTTTTCCAGGTCAGGGGTTGCTGACTGATACGTGCGTTCCTGTCTCTTTGTTAAGATGGGTTGGAAAACAACTACGTATCGATCCGGCCTGCTGGGCGCAATATTCTAAAAGAGAGGAAACCAGGCGCGAGCACCTTCTAGAACTCCGCTCCTATCTTGGCTTAAAACCCTTTGGTCTAGAAGATTTCAATAGGATCTTAGACACAGCCACGGAATTAGCTCTGCAGACAGACAAAGGTCTCTCGTTGGCTCAAAATATACTGAACGATATGCGGCACCAACGTTTGATCATTCCATCCCTCGATGTTGTAGAACGCATTTGTTCCGAGGCCATTACCCGAGCGAATAGGGATATCTATGCAGCCTTGATTGAGCCTTTATCAGAGGTCCATTTTGAACGCTTGGATGGACTCCTTAAGCTCAAAGACGATATCAAGATAACCTGGCTGTCTTGGCTAAGGCAGTCACCTTCCAAGCCGAATTCAAAATATATGCTGGAGCACATCAAACGTCTCAGAACCTTGAAGGACCTAGACCTTCCAGTTGGGATTGAGAAGAACATCCATCAAAACAGGCTCTTAAAAATTGCTCGTGAAGGTGCACAGATGACGTCTGCTGACCTGGCTAGATTTGAGCCTCAACGACGCTATGCCACCTTGGTGACGTTGGTCTTGGAAGGAATAGCGACTGTTACTGATGAAATCATTGATCTTCATGATCGTATTTTGGGAAAGGTCTTTAATACCGCTAAGAATAAGCATCAACAACAGTTTCAACTATCTGGTAAGTCCATTAATGCTAAGATGCGCTTCCATGGCCGCATAGGACAAATCCTATTGGAAGCCAGAGAAAATGGAAACGATCCGTTTGCAGCCATTGATTCCATTATTCCTTGGGAAGAGTTTATCAAAACCATTAGAGAGACCCAAAGGCTCGCACAGCCAGAAGATTTTGATTTTCTATTTCTGGTCAAAGATAATCATGCAACTCTTCGTCGATATGCCCCTCAGTTTCTTGATGTTCTCAAGCTCAGTTCATCAACCCCCAAAGGAGTTCTGGATGCCATCAAGGTTCTGCGCACAATGGATGCTGAAAACCTGAAAAAGGTTCCTGCCAATGCACCAACAGAATTCGTCAAAAAGCGCTGGGAGAAGCTTGTTTTTACCGATAAAGGAATTGATCGGTGCTACTATGAACTCTGTGCGATGTCAGAGCTTAAAAATTCTCTGCGCTCTGGAGATGTGTGGGTGCAGGGCTCACGGCAGTTTAAAAACTTTAATGAATATCTGGTTCCAGTCAAAAAGTTCGATACTCTCAAGTCAGAGCAGAAGCTGGCTCTTTCTGTGGAAACAGACTGCGAACAATATCTGCAAGAGCAGCTGCAGTTGTTAAAAGAACAGCTTGAGATAAGCAATCACCTAGCTGCAACTAACACTTTGCCAGATGCTGTCATTACCGAATCCAAACTGAAAATCACGCCTCTTAAAACAGTAGTCCCGGTGATTGCACAGAATCTGATCGATCGGATTTCTGGAATACTCCCTCGTGTTAAAATCACAGAACTTTTGCTAGAAGTTGATGAATGGACTGGATTCACACGGCACTTTACTCATCTCAAAACTGGAGATGAAGCTAAGGATACAATAGCATTGCTAACAACGATTTTGTCGGATGGAATTAATCTTGGCATCACTAAAATGGCAGAATCATGTCCAGGAATGACACGTGCTAAACTGTCATGGCTATACGCCTGGCATATCCGCGATGAAACCTATTCTGCGGCTCTGGCAGAACTGGTTAATGCTCAATTTAGACAGCCTTTCGCCGAACATTGGGGTGATGGAACAACATCCTCTTCTGATGGTCAAAGATTTAAAACGGGCAATCATGCTGGGAACAGTGGCCATATCAATCCAAAGTATGGGACAGATCCAGGAAAATTATTCTACACCCATATTTCTGATCAATACGCCCCTTTCAATTCTAAAGTGATCAACGTGGGCGTGAGGGATTCGACCTATGTGCTCGATGGACTTTTGTACCATGAATCAGATCTAAGGATTGAAGAGCATTATACCGACACGGCTGGATTTACGGATCACGTCTTTGCCTTGATGCATCTGTTAGGGTTTCGCTTTGCTCCCCGTATCCGCGATTTGAAGGACACAAAATTGTATATCCCCAAAGGAAAACTCAGCTACGATGCTCTTAAACCGATGATAGGAGGAACTCTAGACATTGCGCAGATTCGTTCTCATTGGGATGAAATTCTTCGTTTGAGCACTTCAATTAAACAAGGAACGGTCACAGCCTCTCTGATGCTTCGGAAGCTCAGTAGCTATCCCAGACAAAATGGTCTG
>CAZEUR010000038.1:0-129 GCA_964515175.1 uncultured Holosporaceae bacterium
GGTATGACTGATGAGTTGCTGGATACCACCGAGGAAGCGGGCGCTGATGGTGTGGGGGAGGCAACGGGTAACACCGAGGGGCTGCTGGATTGAACCGCTGCTATTACCACGGAGGAAGAGGGCGCTGAC
>CAZEUR010000038.1:229-11547 GCA_964515175.1 uncultured Holosporaceae bacterium
GGTATGACTGATGAGTTGCTGGATACCACCGAGGAAGCGGGCGCTGATGGTGTGGTGGAGGCAATTGGTAACACCGAGGGGCTGCTGGATTGAAGCGTTGCAATTACCACGGAGGAAGAGGGTTCCGATGGCGTTGGGGTGGCTGACGGTATGACTGATGAGTTGCTGGATACCACCGAGGAAGCGGGCGCTGATGGTGTGGGGGAGGTTGCCGGTGTGATGGAAGCACTTCTAGAAGGTGTTGGCAGCAGGGTGGACTGAGCGACGGGAGGCAGAGCCGAAGGTTCTACGGCAGAAGCCCCTACTAGTCCGGTTTTTGCGGAAGCGCTCTCATAGGGGGTCATAGAACCTTGGATGCTATTTATCGCTCCCTCTAAAATAAGGAGCTGCAGAGAGGTTTTGAGAGCTCCATACAAAAAGCTGAGGCCCCGTACTTTTTTGTTGGTATCTCCGAGGCTGGCCAAAAGTCGTAAGATGTAAGCATTCTTTAAGGCATGTCCCTTGGAGTCCTCACGAGTTTGGCGTAGATACTCAAAGGCAGTGGTGCGTTGAACCATATTATTAACATTGCTAATGTCTGGGGAAGACAGATCATTGGTGACTGCATACAGTGAGTCTACGGCCTCTATCCAACTGAATGCTGTGTGATGCTGAGAGAAATGATAAATTTTCTTTAGGGCCTTAAGAGCTTTATCAGGCTTTACACGAGGATCACGGAGAAGTTGCGTAAGATCTCGAAAGGTGGATGCAAAAAGGCCTTTAAAAATATCGCGTCTTAAGGATTGCGGTTCTTCTAGACGGTTAAGAATAGTGTCTATGGCTTTATTGGAGTCAGGGCTCATTGAGCCTCTGGAATAAGCCTCCATAGCGCCCCCAAAGAAGGGAATGGCGTAAAGTAAACCAAGAGCCTGTTGGCCCGAAGAGTGGACCAAAATATTTCCCCCAGTAAAAATATCCAATATGGGCTGATGAGAGATTCCTTGATAGGCGATAAATCCAAGAGTGACTAGGCAGGACTCGATGATTGCTGTATTCCAGGTTCCTTCTATAAAGCCCATTAAGCTGTAACATCTTTTTCGACTAGAAAAAAGCCTATCAAGAGGCGCCACTCGTAATTTTTTTTCTAAACCTAAGAGGGCATTCTTGGTTTGTGCTTGGGACTCATTTTCCATGAACACAGAAGCAGAGTCAGCTGACTTAAAAGATGTTTCAGCAATATTATATAGATCAGCGTTCCAGGCTGTATTGCTGCCTGATCCAACGGCAGTATAAATCGCCGGCTCATCTTTTCGACCATCTGCTATAGCGTACATCTGAGGGTTCCAGTTGCCTGAAGTGGGTTCAATAGAGCTGTAAATCTGCCCTGGAATACCGTCTTGTTCAGCTTCGGCATATAGGAAGTCTGTGGGGGATTCCCCCATGTCGTACAGTCCATGGGTTTTTTTAGAGACGACGGCATAGGGGAGTGAAAATCCAAAATTATCCTGATAGGCATATTGATTCGCAGTATCGTCATCGGTGGCGGCCACATCATAATAGCCCTGTGCTTTTTCTCCTTCACTATAGAGAGGAAAAGTTGCATAGACGGCATTTTCTGTAGTCGCGTCGTATTGGTTGTCTAAGCTAGATGATTGAGGGATATCATACAAAGCAGGGCCTGTAGATGCAGCGTAAAGACCACTTAGAGTCGCTGGATCATAAAGGGGTTCTGTGGGGCGTATGGCCTGCTGTGTGGCAGGATAAGAAGATTCTTCCTGCGTTGCGGAAAAGCTGGTTCCTGAAATAATAAGGGAGAATATGATCGCTGCAATGGGGTGCGAAACTGTCATGAAGTCATCCTTTCCTCTTACAAGAGGGGTTAAGTCAACGGGCTGATAATATATGAGTTTAAAAAAATAGTAAATTAATTTGTAAGCTTTTGTATTGGTAGTAGGGATCATACGTAATATTCAAACTCGAAAATGAGTTTTTCGGATGCAAAAAACAAGTTTCAAATCCAGGATTTTATGGACGTCGGTACGTTCTCCACATTTCCACATCCTTGGGGATTGCTCCCTCATATAGCAAAATCCCCCTGGGCTTGTGGAATTGGTGGGAAACGGGACCTCCAATTTTACTTGACAGATGAAACTGTGCTAGACTGAACCTATGAGATACAAGAAATTTTTATCTGTCTTTCTGTAGTTGGCCTTGATGTCCGCTGTGTGTGCTCTTTGGATCTATGGTCATGAGACTCTGGCAGAGATCGGAGCTGGTATCGTGTTTTTGGGCTTCATTTTGGCATACAGGGGGGGTTAGAAGTACTCGAAGCCTTCATATTCCCTTCCTTTTTTGCAAAAGGGCCTTTGAAGTGGTTGAAACGTAAGGGAAAAAAATGAAACAACTTCCTGTCTGGAACACATTTAAAGAGTCTGCCGTCTTTACCGCCTCCAATTGGAGGGTTTTAGGGAAATTATTACTTATTCCCCTCATTCTTCTGGCAGGATCAGCAATTTTAGAAAATTATTTTATTAACACAGATAGTCCTATTCAGTGGATCTCATGGACTGCCATGCTAAAAAAATTGATCAGTGTATTTTCTTTCTGCCTCTGGGCGCCTCAATGGATTCGGTGTTATGTTGCCCCCTCCACAAAAATACATTTCTTTCAGTTTCAAGCGCTCGAATGGAAATTTTTCCGATATTCTTTCTTCGTTTTTATCTTTCTCATAGGCCCCATCATTCTTTTGGGTATTGGGTTAGTACCTTTTTTGCCATACGGAAAAGAGTTTGCGATGAATTTTTCCACTGCTAGGTTGCTTATATGTTTAGCACCCTTAACAGTAGGTCTTTGGCTTATTACCAAGATTCTGGCACGTTTCTCTTTTCTGTGGCCTTCACTTGTCTGTTCAGACTCCACAAAGCTTAAGCGTGTTTGGGAACAGACGGAACCTTACCAAAGGAAATTGATGTGTATACAGAGTTTTGTCACGATTCTGGTGGTGTTTTGGGTGAAATTCAAAAACCCCATAACGAGTGTCCCTCTGATTCTTGCAGGTACTTTTCTAGACGCTGTTATCCTAATTTATTTCACGAAGTTCTATCAAGATTCCAAGAAGAGGAGGAAATCTAAATGATCATTCAGTTCTTCAAATATAATCTGTTTATCCCTTTTTTGGTTTTGCTCCTCTCAGGAGTTATTTTGTGTGTAGTCGATTCCTGTAATGAACATCCTCGTCATCGCTACTTAAACGACAAGTTTATAGGTCAAAAAAGCAGAGACTTTGTCGTCAATTCATTCAAAATGATACCTGTTCAATCTCAAAAATCTCCCCCTGTGGCCTTAGTATTGAAAGCTGAAGTTCTTGTGGAAGATCTAAGGTTACCTCTTGAGAAGGGATATAAAGTTATTGCTTATGATAGCCAAAGTGTTCCTTTTGAGATCATGAAAGACAGTTATGGTAAATTTGAAAAGAATTTAACGGTTGTCAATCCAAGTGACCAAGATGAATTTGACAAAACACTAACATCCCTCAACTTAGTTATGTCCAGTTTTGATCTCCCCTTCTTTGAGCCATCGATGTTTAAAGAGGAATGGAGCACCCTTGATCAAAAAATACAGAAAGGCGGATATTTTATCGGGAACTTCTTTGATCCAAGTTTTTCTGTTTTTGATGAGAAGATCAAAGCACAAATGACGTTCCACACAAAACAAGAAGTTTTAAAGCTCTTCAAGAATTATAAAATATTGAAGTTTGAAGAGGTCAATAAGGGGCATGAGCATTTCTATGAGGTCTTTGCTCAGAAGATTTAAGGCCTTTAATTTGTGAAATTCCCCTCTCGTAAATACGCCATTTTTCATGCGACAAACCACGCAAAAAAATACCTCTATTTGTCGCACGATTTTGGAGGGGTCTGTCGCACAAAAGAGGGACGTTTGTCGCATGTCGCACTCCCTAGGGAATGCGACATGCGACAAAGTGGGTGTTTTTACCCCTTCCTCCTCCTCTTCAATTTCCCAATTTCCCCCTCCGATTCTGCTTTATTGAGGATCCGATAGACGGTGCTACGGTCGATCTCAAGTTCTTCCACAACATCTTTGATAGACATGCCTTCTCGATATAGATCAATCACCTTAATCCGGTTGGATTCCACCAAGGGCAGCATCCTCCAAGATTGCGTTGATCCTTCCTGCGTGAGACTTGCCACAAAGGGCTCCACGTTTTCCCCATAGAGGTGTCGGGCTTTTTCAAAGTGAACCTCAAACCGGGCGCCGTCGCTGGCTTCATAGTCGCTGGGGCGCTTCAAGACCATCACCGTATCAAGGATATCCTCCCGTTTGGAGGTTCCTCTCTGGTTACCATTCTTGCCTGCATGGTGGATAAAGATGATGCTCTTTCCCTGCGCTCGTTTGGCGAGAGCCCATTGGCCGCAGCTGATCCAACTTTCTGCTTCGTTCTCTCGTCCATCTCCTCGCAAGAGGCAGGAGAGATTATCCACGATGATGAGCTCTGTCGATGGAAGAATAAACCGATCGATCTCTTGTTGCCCTTTGAAGGTTGCCAGATCCGGCATGAAGCCTTTCTGAAGGTCAGGGGTTAGCAACCGGAAGTTTTCCTCAGGAAAGTCTAGCGCGCCTTGCGTCAAGGCATGTAACCGTTCGTACAGTGCGTTCTCCGGCATCTCGCCATCGAGATACAACACTCCTCTAGGCTTATCCGCCTTCCACCCCAGAAACTCTCCCCCTGAGGCTACGGCATAGGCAATCCCCAAGGCCACATGGGTTTTGCCCACGCCGCGCCAGGAATAAATCATATTGAGACTTTGTGTTGTAAGCCATGGAGCCAATATCAATTCCCGAGGTGGCCACGGATGGGCGAGAAACGCCTTCAATGTCACAACCTCCGATTGATTTTCAGGGAAGGATACGATATTCTGAGAACGATTTAGATTACGGAGCCCGTCTGCGCCAACAGCGGGCTTTTCTTTTACAACAGTCATCTATTCCTCCCGTCCATAAACCGTGCGATTATCGATAAAGGTGATGAGATCAGAGAGCTTATATTTCACCAGCCGCCCCACTTTGACCACAGGCAAGTTGTACCGTTTGTTGCAGGTCCACACCGTGAGAGTTCCTTCCGTCGTACCCAGAAGCTCTGCCGCTTCTCGTCGATTCAGTAGTTTGTCGTTAAATTGTAATTCTTTCATTTTTTCCTCATTTCATAAATGTTAATCAATGAAGGAAAGCGTAGGATGAGGCGGGTAAAGTTTCTAGAGGTTTAGAGTGACGAGCTTCTAAAAAAGCCGAACAAAATTCTGAAAAATCCTTGGAAATATAAGGCTTAGAAGGTGTCAGTGTTAGCGGATTTTTTGGATGAGGGGTGTCACCCCTGGAGAGAGGATGTTTTTTGCGGAAGCACTTGAAGTTTATCAACTTTATCCCTATATGGGCTTTAGAATGGAGAATTTTTATGATTAAAAAAGTTTTGTTTTTGATGCTAATAATGGCAAACGCTTTTTCTGCCGCAGAAGAGAGTACAGAAAAAAAGAGACCTTACAGCATAAATCTTGTTTGGATTAACCAGAATTTAGATGAAGGTCAAGAATTTATCTATAGACGAAAAAAAGCGGAATTACAGGATCCTGTTGTGAATTTCTTTGCCCCCATTTTAGGGTGGGCGGAACAGAATACTGAAAAAGGAGCAGTTACTGTTTGGTATGACAGCGGAGTTACAACTCCAGCAGCAGTTACAAGATCTGAACAATACATTAGAGCTCAAGTTAACACGCGGTCAACAGACTATGCGCCTATCTATTTTCGAGATATTAGAGAACTTTCTTATTTTAAGAGTTTAAAAGCAGGACCTTCTGTTGAAATAAATAGTTTGTTTGAAGGAGAAATAGGTCAGACTCCTTATGATAAATTACCAACATTTTTTAAAGTTGATATAAGCCGACCTATTATTCAGGTGGATACTTTTAAAAATTCTCAAGGCGGCTATGAGGAACCGGGCATAGAACATAAAATCTACTATGCTTTTGCAGATTTTGATATGCCCCCCCTTTCTATAGAGACCTTATTGGTCGACCAAAGCGAAGCAAAAGAAGCTTTAGACAGATTTGGAATAGTTATGTCTCGAGGAGGTCATCTTGGTTTTGAAAATGGTTTTCAAATTATAACGGCAGATCCTTGTCTGCTCGAAGCCTTGCAGAAGGCATTGGTCGTGCCTGTACTCAGGCACACCGCAGATCATTATAGAGAGGGGACTACACGGTGCTTGCAACAAATAATCTATGATATCTATCCTGGAGTAGCTATATATCTCTATGCTTTAAAGAAAGTAGGTGCTCTTGCTGTAGAGCTAGGGGAAATCGTTTTATGGGAAAAATACCTATCTTCGGAATGTTCAGAAGTTGCCGACCTCGACAATCATCAGCGACTCTGGGCTGCTTTTGGAAGGTGTTTTTCTAGTGGATGCTCTGAGACACCATCAGCAATTTTATTGGATCAAAAGAGAATCCCAATGAATAGAAATTCTCATCCAGGGTGGTTTACCAAAAGAGTCCTCTCTAAACAACTGGGACTGCTTCCAACTATTTCAGTGTCTCTTCCCCCTGCGAAACTAGACTATGAAGATTAATAGATACTCTTTATAGAATTTTTACGTTTTTTCCTCACCTTTCCCGTAAACACACCGCCTTTTTTCATTTCGGGTTCGCGAAGGAAGGTAAAGAAATAATCCCATTCCCGCTGAGATTTTAGAATAGGGGCATGCTGCGAGATCCACGCCTCCACAGCTTGTTTGGAAGGTTGGTTGGTGGGGCTTATGTTGAGATCCTTAAAACATTGGGCGAGTAGCTTCATGTACGTAGAGCCTTCGAACGGAGCAGTGACTTGTTCCACAATTATTTCTTCTACTTCTTCAAGAACGATCTTCTCCTCTTCAATCTCAGGTTCTGCCTCAAGAATTTCCAGTGTAGCTTGCATTTCTTTTCTCTCTAATCTTTCTTTTTCATATGCAGCCAATTCCCGTTCATGCTTACAAGGGAAATCATGCTCCAAGGGAGGTCTTTCCCCTGATCTTATAAGATCAAAAGATTTTTTGAGTAACATAAGAGGCCCTTTATAAACTTCAAATTTGTGGCCATCGGGCAGCGGAACAATGCCTGTGCCCGCAAAGATATCTACATCTTTATTATCGCCGTATTTTATTTCTAAGCTACGAAGCCAAACGGAATAACTAAGGCTGGAAATTTCTCCTGTTAATGTATCTTGTACATATCCATTTAGTTGTCAGAAAATTTTTAAGAACGCATCCTTATGCAGAGATAAAGTACACATTCTACTCCCTACCAGAAGCAGTTTTCAGGAGAATTGTCACAGCTTTGGCTAGCGAAACTCTTGCATATCGCCAACTTAAAGTGAGAGTAGATCCTCCTGGGGCACAAGAAGTAGTTTATGCAGAATTCGATCAAAAAGTCGAAGAAGCTGCTGTAGTTTCTTAATTCCTATTTTTCTCTTCCCTCGTCCCCATCATCGCTTTCGTCACCTTTTCTAGGGAGGCTCGTTAGTATTCCCACATCATTCTGCGGCAACAGTGCGGCAATGGGGTTTTTAGATTTTAAGGGAAAGTCTCTGAAAATGGCTCTGTAATTGGTTGCGGGGGCCAGATTTGAACTGACGACCTTCAGGTTATGAGCCTGACGAGCTACCGGGCTGCTCCACCCCGCGACAATTAAGATAGGCATTGATATCACACTTTTCAAGGGGGGTCCAGAGGAGACTTGAAATTTTATTGCTTTTTTACGGTAAACCTTTGATAATAAAAGAAAAAGCAGGGATTTATGGCAGGTTTAAAAGGGGTTTTCTCAAGAATCATTCAGGCGTACTGCATTTCTTATGAAGATCTGCTGCTCTGCAGGGTCTTATGAGAGGGCCTTCTCCATGAGATATTTTGCCCAAGTTCTCTGTCTTCTTGTCTCTGTTTTTTCAGGATATGCGGGGTCTGATGCTTCGCCATCCTTGTCTGAATTAAAAAGCGCAGATGTAGCGCCTCCAGCTCAAAGTATAGCTCCAGCTCCAGCTCCTGTGCCGGCGTCTGCGGCGGAGGTGCCTGCATCCACATCTGCCGTACTTTCAGGATCAACGGGTGCTGGAACTGAGGCAAATGGGGCGGAAAGTTTGCAGAGTATCGAGGCGGCTAACAAGGCCGCCGAATCAACCCAGCCAGAAACTCCTGCAGGCACTGTTTCTCTTAAGGCTGAAGAGCAGGCAGACGCTCCAACACCCGCAGAAGAGCAAGCCCAGCAGCAGCAAAAAGAGGCAATCGATAAGGTAAAAGCGGCTCAAGCTCAAAAGGAGCAGGCTGACAAGGATAAGGCAGCGGCGGAAGCCGAGCTTAACGCGGCAAAAACACCAGAGGAAAAGGAGGAGGCAGAAGCGAAAATAAAAAGAGTAGAAAAAGAAGAAAAAGATGCCAAAAAGGCCCAAGAAGATGCAGAGAGATCCAAAAAGGATGCGGATAAGGCTTTTGCTGCCGCGAGTAAGAATGGGGCTAAACTGAGAGCAGCTAAATTAGAGGCTAAAAAAGTCCATAGTGCTGAAGTAGAGGCTCAAAGCAAAGCAGATAAAGCAGACGTAGCATTGGCAAAGGCTAAAGAGGGAGGAAATCAACAAGAAATTGCAGAGGCAGAAAAGAATAGTAAACAGGCCCACAAAGATTTGCTAAAAGCACAATCAGCAACAGCTAAAATAGACAAAAATGTGTCGAAACTTAAGGATGCAGGAGAGACCGCGACCAGCAAAGCAGCTCTTGCGAAAAAAGCTTTATCCGATGCAGACAAGGCACATGAGGATGCCCAAAATGCTGTGTTTGCAGATCAAGAGGCGTTAGCGAAAGCACAAGCGGGGGGTAAACCTGAGGAAATAGCCGAAGCTCAAGCTCGATTGGCCCAAGATCAAGCGGATGAGAAAAGAACCGCAGAAACTTTGACTAAAGCTCGTGCAGACTCTCAAAAAGCAAATGAGGCTTTAAATGCAGAGCTTATGAAAACAGAAACGCCTGAAGAAACACGAGACAGGCTTGCGGCTGAGGCAAATTCTAATTTGAGCGCTGCACAAATTTCTCAACGAAGTGCTCAAGATGCTTTGACAATAGCTCAGACTCAGCTAAATCAGGCTCAAGAAAATGGGGCACCCGCAGTAGTTCAGCAAACTCTGAAAAAAAATGCGGAGGAGGTTGAAACAAGGCTCAAGCAAGCCAATGAAAATTTGATAGCAGCAACGCAGTCAGTCAACGCCGCGAATGCAGATGCGGATTCTCCTTTGGGAATTGCGCAAAATAATATCAAACAATTGCAGTCTCAGCAACAAGACCTGCAGTCACAAAAAGATGATGCAGCTTCTGCTGTGGCAGCTGCGGGTCTTGTAATCACTTCATCTCCTGACGGGAGCCCAAAACAGCAGGCAGCTAGAGAAGCGAAAGCAGAAGCAGAGGCTCAAGTTGCAGAATTACAGAAGAAGATAGAGGCCAATAACCAAGCTCTAGAAAAGGCCAAAGCCGAGCTTTCTGTGGCCCATCAGAACGAAACGAACTATCAACAAGCTCTGGCAGAAAGGAGGCTTGCAAAGAAAAATCAGCAGAAAGCGGCCAAAGAAGAAGCTGCCGCTCAAAAGAATTTTGATGCCTTGAATAAACTCGGGACACCCCCAGAGCAATTAGCGGCGGCTCAGGATAGGCTCAAAAAGGCTGTAGCTAAAAACGTCTTAGCCATGGAAGAGCTAAAGAAATGTGAAGAAGCGTTTAACAAAGCAGAAGAGTTGGCTCAGACACCTCTCCAAAGGTTGCGCTTAAAGATAAGTAAAAATCAGGCAAAAATGGCAGAGCTTCAACTGAATAAAGCAAAAATATACCAAGACCTAACGGTGAAAAAAGCTGAATTAGCGCAACAAGTGGCAAGAGATAATTCAAAAACAAGTGAATTAAGGGCAGAGGTGTCTCGGTTGGAATTTACATATGACGATGTCGACCAGAAGATTGATGTCTTGCAGAAATCTATTAATGAAGATCAAGCAAAAATAGCGGCTGTTGATCAGGCTGTGAAGGCAGATGCTTTGGGAGAGGAAGATGGGGGGCTTATTGCTATAGAAAAAAGATTTAAGGGGGATAAAAAAACAGTTGAGAGGGAGCTTTCTAGAGGCACAACCAATACAGGGGTGCAGATACCAGAAGGAGAAGCCCAAGAAAAAGATGGGGACGAAGAAGGGAATTCTTTGAATGGACCAGATGATTTTTCGGAAGATGATACGTTTCTGGGCGCAAATACCGACGAAGAGGAAGATTCGCGGATTCCAACTTTTCAGAGAGGATCTGCTCAGCCGATTTTTGCTCCAGGGGTCGGGCCTGCGGCAAATTTTACCTCTCCAGGGGGTGGCACGCCAAACTTTAATAAAGCGGCAGGGGCTGCTGCTGCATTTTCTGGAGGTGTCGGCGCTATACCTGCTTTTAATGCATCTTCAGATGTGTCTTTTGGTAATGCTGCGGCGCCTCTTCCTTGGAGCGGTTCTGCAACGAAGGCTCCAAGTTTTGGTACAACCCAGTCAACGCCTTTTGGAGGGAGTGGGGCGCCCACCCCTATTTTCGGTGGGGGTTCTCAAACTGCATTTGGAGGCCCTTCTTCCACAACTGGGGGCACCTCGGCCCTTCTTCCCATTCCCACTGATGGATTAACAAAAATAAAAACAGCAACCCATTTAGACGAACTTGCCCCCCCTAGTGTGAGTGAAGAGAAAAAACAGGCCTTGAGGCGCGCAAAAGAATCTTTAGCAAGAGCGACAGCACGTCTAAAAGCTGCTGAAAAAACAGAAAATTTAGGAACGATCACGAATGCTCAGGTAAGTCGAGATGTCGCCGAACTTAAATATGAACAAGCTTTAAATAATGCAAGCCCTCTGGGTGTTCCCGAAACAGAAGCCCAAGGTTGGTGGAATAAGGATCCGATTAGTCCTTACAGTAAGTACAATGTGGATGGAGGAGGGCGTATGAATGCGCCTCTTGAAACCTCAGAACGTACGGAACATTTTGTTCTGAATGGTTTAGAGTCAGTGCAGCCTGTTTACACAGAAACTCTTCCAGATGGAGCGAAGGTCTTGGCCGTTGAGAACGTGGGATTTGCCATGAAACAAGGAAAGGCAATTCCTGCCATTGTCAAATTGGCTCAGGTAGCGGCGGCGGCTTGAACGGAAAATGGATATTACGCTCCTTATTGAAAACTTTGTATGGATATTTTTTCTTCTTTTTCCACCTTTTTTGTTTGGTTTAGTTAAGAGTTCCTGAACGT
>CAZEUR010000039.1:0-10635 GCA_964515175.1 uncultured Holosporaceae bacterium
TTTACGAACAAACTCCCTCTGGTATTTATGAGTTAATTGCTTTTATACACCCTAGAATTCTATTGACAACATCTTTAAAAGACTGTTCTATCGTTCCTATGGGCCCAGCGTGATCCACTCCATCACTGGAGCCTTTTCGCATAGAGATGGTGTAAACTATATTCAAGTTTTTATTTGATCGAACAGGAAAAATTGGAAACCGTCAGTTATAAAAATTACAAAGGCATAATCTTAGCAGGTGGTTCTGGTAACAGATTGCGCCCCTTGACTGACTTTGTGTGTAAGCAACTCTTACCCGTCTATGATAAACCCCTCGTATATTATCCTCTAACCTCCCTAATATTGGCGGGGATAAAAGAAATTCTTATCATTAGCACACCAAAAGATACACCCGTCCTGCAATCTGCCCTGGGAGATGGTTCTGAATTAGGAATTTCAATTCAATACAAGGTGCAAGAAAAACCAAGGGGGTTAGCGGATGCCTTTGTTGTGGCTGAGGAATTCATTGATGGGCACCCTGTTTGTATGATTTTAGGAGACAATATCCTTCACAAATCTGGCTTTTCAGAATTTATGAGGGATGCCCTAGAAAACAATAAAGGGGCAACCATCTTTTCCTTTCCGGTTCAAGACCCAACCCGATTTGGGATTCTGGAAATAGATCCAGAATCTGATAAGATTCTATCCCTA
The DNA here is from genome assembly GCA_964515175.1 of uncultured Holosporaceae bacterium. Classification (GTDB taxonomy): domain Bacteria; phylum Pseudomonadota; class Alphaproteobacteria; order UBA7879; family UBA5542; genus CAIWGV01. The sequence goes on from CAZEUR010000039.1 coordinate 691, forward strand.
GAGGAGAAACCAGAGAATCCAAAATCTAATCTAGCCGTGATCGGGCTCTATATTTATGATAAAACTGTGGTTGAAAAGGCAAAAAAACTGAAGCCTAGTGACCGAGGTGAGTTAGAGATTACGGACTTAAACAACCACTATTTCAAAGAGGGGGTTCTTAGTTTTTCTAAGCTATCTCGAGGAGACATATGGATAGATGTGGGGGTTTTTGATTCCTTCTGTGATGCCTCCCTTCTCATTAAGCTTATTGAAGCTCGATTGGGACTCAAAATCGGAAGCCCGGAAGAAGCCTCTTACATGTGTGGAAATATTGATGAAAAAGCCCTCCAGTTTTTTGCCAAGAAGTACAAGGATAGTCCGTATGGCGCTTATTTTACAAAATTATTGGATATCTAAATGAATACTGCAGTACTGAACAGAAAAATTCCTTATCTTATTCAAATTCCCGCTCTTAAGTCAAAAAATGGGCCATTAGGTGTGGTAGAGATATCGAAAGAGTGTGGATTTTATATTAAGCGTCACTATTTTTTGTTCGGGAATAAAAACCATCTTCATCGGGGATTCCATGCTCACAAAAAACTAGAACAACTTATTGTATGTTTACAAGGAAGCGCTCATCTTAAGTTTGAAGGAGAAAGTGGGTATTATGAATTTTTTCTGACCACCCCTCAACAGGGCGTTAAAGTGCCTCCTGGGTACTGGAGAAGTTTAAATCTTTCGGAAGATGCTGTCCTGTCAGTTTTGGCTTCAGAAGAATATGATGAAGACGATTACATCCGTGACTATGAGGAATTTAAATTATGGCTTGCCGATAAAAAAATCCCAACAAAAGTTCCCTTTGTTGCCTTAGATAGATGTCATGAAGACTTAAAGTTTGAGCTTCAGAAAGCTTTTGAAGCGGTCTTGAAAGACAATGAATTTATTTTAGGGCAGCATGTTAAGGAATTCGAAAAGAATTTTTCTGGCTTTTGCCAAACGGATCACACAATCGGATGCGGAAATGGACTGGATGCTTTGTCTCTCATACTCCGCGCTTTAGAAATTTCTAAAGGGGATGAGGTCATTGTGCCGGCAAATTCTTTTATAGCCACTGCCTTGGCCGTTGAGAACAATGGAGCGCGATCTGTTTTTATTGACTGTGACAGTCAGACTTATGGAATGGATGTAAAACTTTTAGAAAATCATATAACGAAAAATACAAAGGCTATTATTCCTGTTCATCTTTATGGCATTCCCTGCGATATGGATCCCATTATGGACATTGCAAAGCGTCATAGACTTTATGTTATAGAAGATGCAGCCCAGGCTCATGGGGCCCTCTACAAGGGAAAGCCCGTTGGATCCTTGGGGCATGCGGCCGCTTTCAGTTTCTACCCCACAAAGAATTTAGGGGCTTTAGGGGATGGTGGATGTGTTACAACAAATGATAAAGATTTAGCTGAAAAAATAAGACTTCTCTCAAATTATGGGAGTAAAACAAAATACTATCACGATATCCAAGGATTCAACTCAAGACTTGATAGTCTGCAAGCTGCTTTTTTAAATCTTAAGCTTCCCCGCTTAGACGAATGGAATAGTCGTCGCAGGCAACTTGTGGAGGTCTATGTTGACCAATTGAAAGCAATCAAAGGTCTTTCCCTTCCCAAAACTTCCTCTTTTTCGGAGTCGGTTTGGCATGTTTTTCCCATACGGGTCGCAGAAGATCTTAGAGATCCGCTCATTGCACACCTAAATCAAAAGGGAATTGGCACAAATGTTCATTATCCGATTCCTATCCATCAATCAAAGGCGTACGATTCAAAGGAGCATTGCCCCATCTCAGAGCAAATAGCGAAAGAAATGATTTCTCTGCCTTTAGATCCCTATCTTTCTGCTGATGAAATCAAGTTTGTTTGCACCACTTTGAAAGAATTTCTAGACAAACAGCGCTAAAATCGCCTATTCTAACCAGAAATTTTTGTTCTGTTTGATGTATTTATGAAGAAAATGTCGCCTATGAAATATTCTCTCGTCACCGGTGGAGCAGGCTTTATTGGAAGTCATCTGACAGACTATCTGATTGAGCAAGGCGATCGTGTTCTCGTTCTAGATAAGTTGACGTATGCAGGAGATCTGAAAAATCTAGAAGAGGCCCAAAAAACAGGGTGCCTCACTTTTGTTGAGGGCGATATTTGTGATCAAGGTTTAGTCTATGATCTTTTGCAAAAATACGACGTTAAAACAGTTTACCATTTGGCGGCAGAAAGCCATGTGGATAACTCTATCAATGACTCTTCTGCTTTTATTCAAACAAATATTTTTGGTACGCATTCCATGCTATCAGCTGCCTTAAAATATTGGGAAGAGAAAAATAGATTTCCTGAATTTCGGTTTGTCCATGTTTCAACGGATGAGGTCTTTGGTCAACTGTCAGAAAAAGACCCCCCTTTTAATGAAGCAACCCCCTATGCCCCCAACTCTCCCTATTCGGCTTCAAAAGCTGCCAGCGATCACTTGGCGCGGGCCTGGTTTCATACCTATAAGCTGCCCGTTATCATCACCAATTGTTCAAATAACTATGGCCCTCGTCAACACAGCGAAAAACTGATTCCCACCATTATTAGAAATGCTTTAAGGGGAAATCCTATACCCATCTATGGAACCGGAGAAAATATTCGCGACTGGCTCTATGTGAACGATCACTGTGAGGGTCTTTATTTGGCTGCCCTAAAAGGGAAAGTTGGGGAAAGCTATTGTTTTGGAGGTAACAACGAAAAAACAAACATCGATCTCGCCAAGGAAATTTGTTATGAACTCGATAAATTAAAGCCCCGTTCCGATGGAAAATCTTATGTGGACCAGATCATTTTTGTTGAAGATCGGAAAGGACATGACTTCCGGTATGCCATTGATTCAAAGAAGGCAGTGCAGGAGCTGGGTTGGGTCTCTGAACCGGCTTCCTTCTTCAAAACAGCACTGCAAGAGACTATTAAAGCCGTTATTAAAGCGGAAAATCTCTCATGATTCGAATCCACGACTATACCTCTAATTTTAAAGAAGATTGGAATGCTATTGTGTCAGTTGCAGACAATGGTCACTTTATGATGAACCGTGATTATATGGAATATCATGCCGATCGATTTCAAGATTCTTCTCTCGTGATTTTTAAACAAGATCGCCTAATTGGGGTTATTCCAGGAAATAGCAAAGAAGAGATTTTTTACACACATCAAGGGCTGACTTTTGGTGGCATCGTTCTGCATCCAGATTTTAATAGAGCCTGCCTATACTCTCAAATTTTTAAACTCCTTTTTGAAACCCTAAAAAATAAAAATTTTAAAGAAATAAACTATAAATGCATTCCTCATATTTACCATGAAAATCCCTGCGAGGCAGATCAATATTTTCTGCGCAATTTTTCCACAAACATACAATCCTATGTTGAACTTTCAACAAGCATCGACCTAAGAAGTTCTCCTGCCATTTCTCAGCTAAGAATTCGCGGAAAAAAGAAGGCAGAAAAATCTGAGATTTTGGTTCAAGAAAGTCAAGATATTGCAGGATTTTGGAAAATTTTATCAGAGAGACTCGATGAAAAATACAAAAAAAACCCTGTTCATACCTTAGATGAGATAGATCTCCTTCAAAAACAGTTTCCAAATAATATCAAACTGTTTACAGCGACTCATCCGGTCCAAGGTCTCTGCGGGGGAGTCATGATATATGAAACAAAAACTGTAGCTCACGCCCAGTATATTTCGGCTAATTCTTTTGGCATGGAAAATGGGGCTTTAGACGCTTTATTCTTCCATTTGATTGAGCAATATCGTAAGAAAGGCTGTCGGTTTTTTGATTTTGGCATCTCTACAGAACAAAAAGGTCAGCACCTTAATGAACCTTTAATCCAATTTAAAGAGGGATTTGGGGGACGTTCAATAATTTATGTTTCTTATGTTTTAAAGGATATACAAAATTGGCCAATATCGTAATTACTCATTTTTCCGCCATTATCTCTAATGGGACTCACAAATCAGCTTGTTTTTATGACGGGTTGGTAAAGGGTTTTACAGAACAGGGCCATAATGTTTTACAAGTTGTAACATCAAATTTTCTTATAATTCCTTGGAATGGAATTAATAAGACCGTTAGCCAATCCGTTAAAGAAAAGGCCCTGAAAGACATAAAAGAATTTAAACCAGATTTAGTTTTGTCATTCAACAATTCCTCAATCGAAGATCTTGAAAAGGAAATCGACTGTCCCATAGTTCTTTGGGACGCCGACACGTTTGCATTTTTTAATGACAAAGAAAAGATTAAAAAAAATACTAATAGATATCACTATGTATCCTTTGCCAACAGCGGAATTTCTGACTATAAGAAGAATCTTAATATACCTGATAAAAACACTTGTAGAATTCCTGCCGCAACAGAAATTAGGGCTAAAAAAATAGAAAAAAAATACAACATCTCTTTTATAGGAAATCCATTTTTCCCAAGAGAGGCGGTGCTTGACTTTCTAATACAAAATCCAGCATTGAGTGCTAAAGAGAAAGATTTTTTTCTCAAAGATGAAGTCCGGTGGAGAAAATTTTTTAAAAACGAAAAGGTCTCATTTGAAGAAGTTCTATTTTGTGATGCAGGAAGCCACCGAGTAAAAACGATCGCCCCTCTCCTGGATTTAGGAATAGAGATCTTTGGTCCCACAAAGTGGTTGAACTTATCTCCTTATCTCATAGAAATTTTGAACTCTTATAACCCAGCCCATGTATTCTCTTTAGAGCATAATGAATTAGTCTATAATAGAAGTAAGATCTCTGTGAATATCTGTCACTCACAAAATGTATCCGGGTATCCTTGGCGCATTGCAGACATCCTAGCCTCGGATTCTGTCTTGTTATCAGATCACAAAGTGGATTTAGTGAAAGATTTTGGCAAAGAAGTTCCTCTTCAAATCTATCATTCCCCGATGGAGGCATACGAAATTGCAAAAAAACTTCTGGGCGACACTCAATTAAGGGAAGATATTGTTGCGCAACAAAATGCCTGCATTGAAAAAAGCTTTAGATGGAAGCATCGTTTTCCTCTCCTGCAACACCTAACAGGCGTCAATCTGGAAAAAACCCAACTATCTCCAGGCATTCATAAAGTTTTGGCTCCTTCTGAGACCCGAATGGACGATTTTATCAAAACAAGTGTTATGTTCTTCTCAGGAAAATCATCTTATAGTTTTCATCCTAGCAAGACGGCTATTTATAAATCCCTCCCCCTAAAATTTAGGGATATGATACATATAGTGTGTGGAGTGCGCTTTTCTAAAAAGTTCTTTTACAATCTTCTCACAATAAGATTTAAAAAACTGATATACACCGCCTATATGAGCGCTCAAAGTGGGCCTGAATACAAATAGCATCATGGTACAGTCGTCCATCAAAGACCCTTTGATTACAGTTTGTGTTCCAACCTACAATCACGAGCCTTATATTGCAGAAACCCTCGAAAGCATCCTATCTCAAAAGATTAATAATATTCAAATCATTGTCGCCGACGATGGATCAAGAGATCGTACCCCAAGTATTGTGCGCGCCTACAAAGAAAACTATCCGGATGTTTTTGATCTTATAATTCACTCCAAAAATAAAGGGGTTCAAAAAAATGTTCAATCTATATATCCCCTTATAAAGGGAAAATATGTATGTTGGTTCTCGGGGGATGACTCTTTTTTACCGGGGAAACTAAAAAAACAGCTTGATTTTATGGAAGCTAATCCCTCTTATGTCATGTGCTACCACGACGTATGGGTTCAGAATAGAAACAGTGGCCTCAAGTATAGATTTAATAATTTTCTTATGGGAAAGCCCCCCCATTCCGGAAACATCACAAAAAATTTAATTAGAGAGCGGTGCTTCATAGCAATGACATCTACCATGATTAGAAGAGAGGCATCAAAAAAAGTCTCGCACCGCTTCAACCTAGGAATCAGCAATGATTGGCTATATGCGATCGAGCTATCTATGTGCGGTCTCGTGAAATTCATAAATGAACCCCTAGGAATTTATTATCGTCATGATCGTAACACCACCAAAACTTCTATTTCTTACAAAAATGAAGAAATAATCTATACTTTTCTCACCAAGAGACATGGACGTCTTTATAAAAACTCTATTCAAAAAGGCAGAGCCACCCTCTACATAAACTATTTTTTTAAGTACATTTCTTTAAAAAGGTATAAGGATGCTTCTCATCTTTTAAACAAAATCGCAACGATTCATAAAAAATCTTTAGGATTAATATTTTTTTCCTTATCTCAAATTCCTATTTTCTTTATAAAACATTTTTTTCTTTGGTTTAAAACCAAAAGCATTCATCGGTAGAATAGGAATAGTTCTTTTAAAGATTCAAAAAGTTTACTTTGTGCTATGCAGTATGGTAAAACTGGTCAGAAAATTATGAGAAGAAGATGACCAAAAAAATTATTGTAACAGGCGCGGGCAGCGCTCAAGCCAATGGGGTAATCAATTGTCTCCTTTTAGACAATAAGGGGGAAGAAATTATAGGTCTTGGATCAGATCCATATGATCTTGTTTTGTGTCGAGCCCATAAAAAATATCTTATGCCCCACTCTAGAGATCCTAGATATAAAGATGCTTTACTGAAAGTCTTGAAGCTTGAAAACCCCTCCATGATTCATTTTCAACACGATTTTGAACTCTCCGTTGCTTTACGCTTTAGAAATGAGATCGAACAATCTGGAGTAAAGATGCTTATCCCAGATTACGAAACAATAGATACATGCGTCCACAAATACAAATCATGGCTAAAATTCAAACAAGCCGGCATTATTGTTCCTGAAAATATTGTCATCCACAATCCCGAAGACCTAAAGAAAGCATTTCAGAAGCTTGGCGATGAAAACGGAATGATCTGGCTGAGATCTATGTCCATTGGAGGGGGTGGAAAAGGCGCCTTACCCACTAAAGACTACGAAGAAGCATCGGAGTGGATTGATAAAACTCACGGATGGGGGGATTTCGTTGCAGCAGAACTTCTGTCCAAAGATACTGTAACTTGGCTCTCCATTTGGAAAGACGGAGAACTTGTTGTTGGACAAGGAAGGAGCAGAAAGGGATGGGCCCACAGTGCTTTAAGCCCCTCAGGTATAACAGGGGTCACGAAAATTGGTGAAACGTATTCTGACCCCATCGTCGATGAAGTTGCTATCAAATCTGTGCAGGCTGTAAGTTCTGTTCCAAATGGGATTTACGGAGTAGATATGACCTATGATAGGAATGGAATTCCAAATCCTACAGAAATTAATATCTCTAGATTTTTTACAACAATTCAGTTTTTTGCGGAGGCCGGCTTAAATATGCCTAAAATCCTAAAAGATATTGTAATTTATGATAAAATGCCAAAACTGGAAAGAAAATTAAATCCCTTGAAAGATGGATTTTTATGGCTTAGAGGAATGGATTGCCTTCCTCTTTTAACAACGCAAGAGCAGATCGATAAAGTGCTTATCAAGATAGTGTAAAAATGATTGTTGCTGAATATGTCGCAAAATTTCTTAAGGAAAAGGGCGTTCGTCATGTGTTTGGCTTTCAAGGAGGAGCCATTCTAAAGCTTCTTGATGAAATTATTGCAACCGGAAAGATAGAGTATGTCCAAAATTATCATGAACAAGCGTCCGCTTTTTGTGCTGATGCCTATTCTAGAGTAACCGGAGGCTTAGGGGTTGCTTTAGCCACTTCTGGACCCGGAGCCACAAACCTCATTACTGGCATTGCGAATGCTCACCTGGATTCGGTTCCAACCCTTTTTATAACGGGTCAAGATTATTCATATAATATCATGAATAATAAAGATGTAAGATCAAACGGCTTTCAAGATTTAGACATCGTAAGTATTGTTAAGCCAATAACAAAATATGCGACTATGATTACAGATGCAGCGCGCGTTCCTTATGAACTAGAAAAATCCTACTGGCTAGCAAAAAATGGGCGACCTGGCGCTGTTCTTCTTGATATCCCCATCGATATTCAGTTCAAGGAATTTGATCCCAAAACCTCGGAACATTTTCTACCAGGAAACCATTTCGATGAACCACTTGTTACAAAGAATGTGATTGAACTAATCAAAAGCGCAAAGCGGCCCTTGATTTTAGTAGGGGGAGGCGTTCGAATTGGCAACGCTCAAGAAGAAGTAAAGAAATTTGTTGCATTAACAAACTTTCCTGTTGTTGGAACAGTCAATGGTTTGGATGTTGTTGAAGGAACCTATGGCTTTTCAGGGCTTTATGGGAATACCTTCTCAAATATGGCAATCCAAAATTGTGACCTTCTTTTGGCTTTGGGGGTACGATTTGGACAAAATCAAATAGGAAAATCTCCTAAAAATTATACAAAAGCAAAAATTATTCATGTGGATATCGATGCCCAAGAGCTGAACCGTATTTTTCCAGAAGAAATCGGAATCAGGGCTGATGTAAAGGAATTCTTACATCAGATCAATGAAGAAATAGCCTTGCAAAAACTACCGGATCAAAGTTTGTGGCATAAAGAGATAGAGCGATGGATGGAGCTCTACCGTCCAAATGCCTATCAAGATCCAGAAGAGGAGGGAGTAGATCCAGTAAGATCTTTTGAAATTATATCAAGCTTTTTTTCGCCAGACGCAATTGTAACGTCTGATGTGGGAAATAATCAAATGTGGGTTGCTCAAGCATTTCACCTAAAAGGACATCAGCGCCTTTTAAATTCTTGTGGATTAGGGTCCATGGGTTATTCTCTACCCGCAGCAATCGGAGCAAAAATAGCATGCCCCAACAGACAAGTCATTGCCTGTATGGGTGATGGCGGACTGCAAATGAATCTTCAAGAGCTTATGCTGATTTCTAGACGTCAGATGGGGATTAAATGCATAGTGTTTAATAATAACACTCTCGGCATGATGCGTTATCTGCAAAAGAAATATTATAATGCGCGCTATCATGGAGCGAACCCCACAGATTTTGCTTGTGTTGATTTGAAGAAACTGGCTGAAGCTTATGAAATTGGATACAAGAAGGTCGATACCCTGAAAGAGGTAAAAACTCTTCGCTCTATTTTATCTGATGAAAAGCCCTATATCATTGATATAATTGTTTCCATCGATGCACGGCTTTCTAATAGATACGACGAAGAGCTCTTTTTTGAAAAAGAGCGCATGGATGGCTGATCGGGTTTTTTTTGATCTTGATGGAACACTCCTTGATTCCAGTCGTCGCCTTTACACATTATTTATGGAACTAGCTCCAGAAAGTTTTTTTTCTTATGAAGAATATTGGGATATCAAAAGAAAAAAAACCAATCAACAAGACCTTTTAAAAAAGTATTTTAATTACACAAATGATCGAGTTTTATCTTTCAAAGAAACCTGGCACAAAAGAGTCGAAGACCCCACCCTTCTTGAAATGGACACCCCCTTTGAGGGAGTACCCGCTTTTCTAGAAAGAATTTTTCACAAAAAAAAACTCTATGTTGTAACAGCTCGACAGCATCCTGAAAGAGTAGAAACTCAGCTTGATAAGTTTGGATGGAAACCCTATTTTGTTGATATCCTTGTCACGCAACAAAAGCAATCCAAAGCAGATCTTATTCGAGAACACTTGTCTCCAGAAAGCGACGACATCTTGGTGGGGGACACAGGGGATGATATCCTTTGTGGTAAAGAGCTTGGCGTGCGCACAGTTGCTGTTTGTTCTGGCAATTTAAATGCAGATTCACTAAAAGAATACAAACCCGAACAAATTCTAGATTCAGTTGTGCAGATGGAACCGGACTTTGATTCTCAAAAATCAAAGTGAATGAAATCCAAAGGGTTTCCTTATTTTCTCTACAAAGCCTTCTGAAATGTAAAAGTGTAAAAGTTCAAACAGATGTGAGACCGAGCGAGGGGGATAAGCGGAGCCATAAATAGCGAAGCGAAATC
>CAZEUR010000040.1:0-10261 GCA_964515175.1 uncultured Holosporaceae bacterium
GGTGGGAAACGGGACCTCCAATTTTACTTGACAGATGAAACTGTGCTAGACTGAATCCATGAGATACAAGAAATTTTTATCAATCTTTCTGTTGCTGGCTCTAATGGCTGCTATATGTGCCCTCTGGATCTATGGTCACGAGACTCTGGCAGAGATCGGAGCTGGCATCGTGTTTTTGGGCTTCATTTTAGGATACAGGGGAGATTTAGAAGTACTTGAAGCCTTCATATTCCCTTCCTTTTTTGCAAAAGGGCCCTTGAAGTGGTTGAAACCAATTTCTTCGGAAAGATTAAAACGTAAGAGGAAGAAATGAAACAGCTTTCCGCATCAATTGCCGCCAAAGAATCTATCCGTTTTACAATCCAAAATTATAAGATGCTCGGGAGGCTCTTATTAGTTCCTATCCTTCTCTGCATTGGAGCAGTGTTTTTACCAAATTTACTTTCCAAAATGAGGAACCTCCTGCCAGAAAGTTTTACTCCTGCTCTGCCTTATGTTGGAGAAGTAGGTGCGTTTTTATTTGAGGGCTTGATTCTATCTTTCTGGGCACCTAAATGGATTCAATATTACGCAGACCCTAAAAGAAAAGTCAGGTTATTTGAATGTCAGCTAGCCCAATGGCAATTCTTTTTTTATTATTTTATTTTCTCAGCTTTTTTGTGGGCAATCGGTGAATGTGATACAGTATTTTCCTATCTCGCCTCTTTGATTCCTGCGTCACAAAAACTTTTAAGATTTCTAACTACGATGATAGGTGGCATGGGATGGCTCGGTCTCCTCCTCGGGCTTATTATTCTTTCTATCAGACTTATGTTTCTTTTTCCTGCGACAGCCCTCTCAGAACCCACAAGTTTTAAGATTTCTTGGAAAGAGACTAAATCTTCATTCTGGGATTTACTTATGCTGGCTATACTCATGGGATTCTACGGGGCGATTTTATTGGCCATGGGTTTTCTAACAATTGTAGTTTTAAAATTTTCGCTTAATTTACCTCTTATGGAGGTAATCTCAATGGTCTTTGATCCTAAAAATGTCAGTTATGCTGCTGTTTCTGAAATTTTAAAAGTGGGTGGTTATACGTTAGCTGCGGTATACTATGTCGCTGTCACAAAGCTCTATCTGAGGTCTCAAAAAACCTAAAAACAAAACCCCCCATTTACGCCATTTTTCATGCGACAAAACATGTAAAAAAACATCCCCATTTGTCGTATGGTTTTTGAGGGGTCTGTTGCATCGGTGTCGCACGAGATGTCGCGCATAAAACTCAATCTCCATAAGGGTTCTAGCCTCCAATACTACATATCTGTCGCATCCCATGTTGCATAAAAGAAAGGTGTTTGTCGCGTGTCGCACGCCCTAAGCGATGCGACATGCGACAAAGTGGGTGTTTTTACCCTTTCCTCCTCCCTTTCAATTTCCGAATCTCACCCTCCGATTCTGCTTTATTGAGGGTTCGGTAGACGGTGCTTCGGTCGATCTCAAGTTCTTCGACAATGTCCTTGATGGACAGTCCCTCCCGATAGAGATCAAGCACCTTAATCCGGTTAGATTCCACAAGAGGTAGCATCTTCCAACACTGTGTTGGCCCTTCCTGTGTAAGACTTGCCACAAAAGGCTCCACATTCTCTCCATAAAGATGCCGGGCCTTTTCAAAGTGTACCTCGAATCGGGCGCCGTCACTGGCCTCATAATCGCTGGGACGTTTGAGGACCATCACCGTATCAAGGATATCTTCCCGCTTAGAAGTACCTCTCTGGTTTCCGTTCTTCCCCGCATGGTGGATGAAGATGATACTCTTCCCCTGAGCCCTCTTGGCGAGAGCCCATTGGCCGCAGCTGATCCAGCTTTCCGCTTCGTTCTCTCGTCCATCGCCCCGCAGTAGGCACGAGAGGTTATCCACGATAATCAGCTCGGTAGATGGCAGAATAAACCGATCGATCTCTTGTTGCCCTTTGAAGGTTGCCAGATCCGGCATGAAGCCTTTCTGAAGGTCAGGAGTCAGCAATCGGAAGTTTTCTTCTGGGAAGTCTGGCGCGCCTCGCGTCAAAGCATTTAACCGTTCATAAAGCGCATTCCCCGGCATCTCGCCATCGAGATACAACACCCCTCTCGGCTTATCCGCTTTCCAACCTAGGAACTCACCCCCTGAGGCCACCGCATAGGCAATCCCCAGGGCCACGTGGGTTTTCCCCACGCCGCGCCAGGAATAGATCATGTTGAGACTCTGCGTCGCAAGCCATGGAGTCAAGATCAGTTCTCTTGGTGGCCACGGATGCGCCAGAAACGCCTTCAACGTCACAATCTGTGATTGATTTTCAGGGAAGGATACGATATTCTGAGAACGATTTAGATTACGTAGCCCGTCTGTGCCAGCAGCGGGCTTTTCGCGTTTAAGCTCCATTTACGCCTCCCGTCCATAAACCGTACGATTATCGATAAAGGTGATGAGATCCGAGAGCTTATACTTCACTAGCCGCCCCACCTTGACCACGGGTAAGTTGTACCGTTTGTTACAAGTCCACACAGCCAGTGTCCCCTCTGTTGTGCCCAAAAGCTCTGCCGCTTCTCGGCGATTCAGTAGTTTGTCGTTAAATTGTAATTCTTTCATTTTTTCCTCATGTTTATAAAAGTTAGTCAATGAGGGAAAGCGTAGGATGAGGAGGATAAAGTTGCTAGGTTTTTTTGCTGACAGTTGCTTGAAATTCTAGGAAAAATTCCTCTGAAATCCCTTTGCCTATAAGGAAAAACAAGTGTCAGTTAAAAAATTTAGTGACACCAATTAGAAAGTTGTAACTTCCGTGCGCTTCTTCTTTGTTTGCTTCTTTTTCTTCTTCCCAGGTTCCCTTAAAAAAGCGATGAAGTAGAGGGTTTTTCGTTCAGTGTCAATAAAAGGAGCGTGTTCTTTTATCCACTTCTCTATCTCTCTGTAGGCAGGCATAGGATTTTCCTCCAAGCTGAAGTACTCATAGCATTCAGCCAATTTGATCATGTGAGCAGAGCCTTTTCTGGGAGCTTCAGATTCTTTTTCTACAACAAGAGATTCTTCTGCAGAACTGCTTTCCAGGACCTTCTTGTCTGGTTCCATCTTACTACCAAGTTCCTCTTTTGCTGGAATGATCTCTGGAGTAGAAGGGCTCTTCCTATAACCGGCCCGTACCCCACGTCGAAACATATTAAAAGATTCTTGGGGTACAATTAATGGACCGTGAAAATTTCTAAATATAGATCCCATGCCAAATCCATAGCGAGCTTCTCCCTTTAGTATATCAAGGAGGAGTCCCTTTGGGTGATCCCTCTTAGACTCACTCCAACTTTCCATAGGAAGCTCGCAAATTTCTCCACTGTCATTATCTTGTAAATATCCCACAATACGCTTCTCATTGAACATTGAGAGTAATCTTTTTCGAACGACGAAATAACGCATTGCGGATTGAATAAAGTCATCCGAATTTTTAAAAGGGGTATTGGGAAAGACAAACTCCTCTTCAGAAACGAGAGAAATTCTTATAAAACTCCCCCCAAGTTCCTTGAAAAATTTTATCGAAAGCTTACTCGTTAACTTTCTCCAGAGCTCTCTATGTTTAGAGTCAAATTCTGTATAATCCCTATAGAATTTTCTTGAAAACGGACGAAATGAAAAGACATTGAGTTCCTTGATAAAATATTCTTCGATTTTGGGAAGTTTCTGGGCAAGCAAACCATCTTGTCCAATCCTAATTTCTTCCCCAGTCCACTCAAATGTAAAAATGTCTTTTCCTAAAAAATTAAACACTTCAAAGATGGAATAATACTCTTCTGGAGTGTCTTGATGCATAAAAAACTCTTCCCTTTTTTCAGGTGGTTACCAAACAAACTTTGAACTTTTGATAGAAAATAAAATAGAGGGTCGATAAATGTCAATTAATATTGATTAAGGAGAGTTAATAGAAGAAATCATAAAATTAAATCTTTCCAAAATTTTGAAATCTATAAAATGTTTGATACAATTAAATCGGCATGAAAAACTCTATCAAACTACCGAGCTTTGTTCTTCTGGGAATACTCTTGATGGGGGTATTGTCTTCTTGTCAACATCCTCAGAAAGATTCTCCTCAGTCTCTTGGAAAACCTACAATAGAAAGCAAGGCTGATAGAGAGTTTCGTTTGAGGTGGCAAAAGTTTGAGCAAAACAAAGTTTATTATGCACGCATTCTTGAAAAAGACCCAGACAATATTCTTATTCTCAACCGTATGGGAGATCTATGTAACAAATTTGATTTACGTCAAGCCAAACCCTATTTTGAGAAAGTCCTTTCTTTAAACAAAAATGACGTACACGCCCTTAATGAGCTGGGATGGATATATTTTTATTCCGGTACCCGCAGCCAAGCAAAATCTTACTTGGAGAGGGCAGTCGCTACAAACCCAAACCATCCTGACGCATTCTATAGTTTAGGTAATATATACCTCTGGTTTGATCACTGGCTTGGCAGGAGAGATTTAAAGCGCGCAGAATTTTATTTTCAAAAAGCACTTTCTCTGGAGCCTAAGAGTGTTAGGGCTCTTAGGAACTTAGGCTACATCTCTTATTATCAGGGAAAGTGGAATCAAGCACAGCGTTACCTTGAGCATGCGCTTTCCCTAGATAAAAATGATATTTTGACTCTTGAGGCGCTCGGAAAAGTTTTTTACAAAAAGAAAAATTTTGACCAGTCTGAGATCTACTTTAAAAAGGTTCTGGTGCTCGAACCCCATTATGCTGTTGCCACGAAATGGCTGCAAGGCATTGAGAAGAAAAGAAAGGCTTTGAAGAAAAAATCGCGAACTTAAAGATTTTTACTTTTCCCTCGTCCCCATCATCGCTTTTGTCGCTTTTTCTACGGAAGCTCGGACGGGATCTGTATTAAGACGCGCATAGATAGCGGTTGCTTGTTGAGTTTTATGACCTAAGGACTTCCCGATAATATAACTATTTGCGCCGGTCGTCGCCTGCCAACTCCCGAGAGTGCGGCGCAAATCGTGGAGTCTCAGATCTGCAAGGTCAGCCCGTTTTAAAATCCGTTTCCAGGCATTTTTGGGTTCTTCCAGATGCCCTGACTTACTGCTGGCACTCGGGAACACCCAGTCCCCTTGCTTCTTCTTTAAAAGGGGCTCTAAGATTTCCATGGCTTCTGTGGAAAGAGGCACCAGTTGGGAGCTGCCATTCTTCGTCTCAACAATGTTCCATGTTTTTTGGTTCAGGTTAATATCCTGACAGCGCATGGAAAGCACATTGCTTCGCCGCGCACCTGTCAATAGACAAATCATGAAGAAATCAGAAAGAATACGATTAGGCTCTTCAGCAAGCGCTTGAAAAAATCTAGGCAGCTCATCTTCTTGCAAAAAACGTTCCCTGGACTTTTCTCTGAATTTCTTAATACCAATGGTAGGATTCGGATACTTCCATCCCCAGTCGATCGCTTTGCTGAACATGACAGATAGGAGCGCCAGGATGCGGTTGGCCTTATAAAGACCTCGCTCTCTCCCGATCTTAGCGTGCAGATTTTCTATGTCAGCCTTATGAAGCTTGGAGATTTTATGTTTGTCCCAATGGGAGAGGTGAAATTTGTATTGCTCTTCATCCGCTTTCCAGGATTTCTTATGAGCCTTTGCGTGTTGTTCCAGATAGCGATCAAAAAGCTCTTTGAGAGTGGATTCTGCTCGGAGCGCATTCTTTTCTCGGTTAGGGTTTTCGCCTTGCGCAATCTTCGCATTGATCTTGGCCGCTTCGTCTCGCGCATTTTCAATAGACAGATCAGGATATCGTCCTAGAATAATGCGCTCTGGGCGCCCTTCTATTTTCCGATAAACCATAAAGGTTTGAGTGCCCTTGTCCGTGATGCCAATTCCTAAGCCTCGGACTTTGGTGTCGTAATAGTAGGCACGTTTGCCGGGAGTAGGGATGGACAGGCTCTCTATAGCCTTTTTTGTGAAATTAATTTTGTTTCCTTTTTCTTCCATTTTATCCTCTCCTCAAATTCCGGTGCTACCGTCTCGTGCTACCCTGGTGCTACCGCGGTGCTACCTTTTTAGTGAAATTCAGCTCATTTTAGGCTACCTTGGTTAAGAGGACTATAACCTGAAACCCTTACTGAATAAAGAAAAATTAAGCTTGAGTAAAATTGACAAAAAGGATGACCTTTTGACTCTTAATCAATTGGTCACAGGTTCGAATCCTGTCGCGCCCACCAGTCCTAATAAGGGTTTCAGGGATTTGAAGGATCTCGAGATCTTCCTCCGTGCTACCATGGTGTTCTTTCTGGTTCTATTGGCGCCTTAAGGATTGACCTTAAAAAGGCTCTCCAAAAATATAACTCCTATAGACCTCATAATGCCTTGAAATGCCTCACCCCTTTGGCATGCATTAACACTGTTCTCAAGGTCGCTGCTTAGTCTCATATGTTGTGAACTCATACACCAAACATCTGTGCTGCTCGGCTGAGGATTTCTCGTGTTTTATAATCGGGACCCTCTCCCAAAGACTTTGGGCAGAAGTGACGTTGGAAAGCAAGCAGAGTAAATTCTGTTTCTTCATCGCACTCTCCCGTTTGGGGCACTTTGTACCCAATGGTATGAAGAAGCTTTTGAATATCTCGTATTTCTGTGGGGGGAGGATCCTTTTCCGGAAGAAACCAAGTGATGAGAAAATCATGGAAAATCAAATCAGCTAAACTTAAAGCCCATTTCCAAATGGAATTTGTTTTTGGCCACAACCCAATCCCATCCTTCGCGAGTCCTTTCCAATCAAACAATTCGCCGGGATCTTTTTTGCGGTCTGGGGCCACATCTGAGTGACCAATGATATTATAATTGGGAATCTCATAACGGGTGCGGATGTCTTGGATGAGTTCCTTTAGCGCAGCCATTTGTGCTTTTGGAAAGAGAACAAGCTTGCCCGCTGCGTGGCCTGGGTTATCCATTTCAATGCCAATGGAATATTGATTGAGGGAATCTCGTCCGCGCCAATGGCTGATGCCAGCGTGATGAGCTGTTTTGTTTTCTGGGACAAGCCGATAAATTTCTCCCGTTTTTGCAATCAGGTAATGAGCGCTGACTTTCGCCTTTGGATCACAGAGACGTTCCAATGCAGATTCAGCCGTCGGCATGTCTGTATAGTGAATAATAATCATATCCGGATCTTGGATACGGGCAGAAAAATTAGGAGAGGGGCGATCAATAATTTTCATATAAACATTCCTGTGCTACTATCAAAAATAACATACGGGTGAATTTTGGAAAAGTTTAAACTATCAATTGTGCCTTATAAAAAAATTATCCAAGCGGTGACCTTGGCAGGGGGTAGGTTCGTTTTTGTGGGGGGCTGTGTGAGGGACGCCTATCTGGAGAATCCTTGCAAAGACTATGATGCCGAGGTCTACGGCTTGCCTCTTGATGAGCTGCAACGGGTACTCAGCACTGTGGATGTAGTTTCAGAAGTGGGAAAAAGTTTTGGGGTTCTTAAGCTTAAGAACTATAACATTGATATCTCTGTGCCTCGATTTGATACCAAGATTTCGGAAGGACACCGCGGGTTTTCTGTGAAGGTGGATTACAGTATCTCCTTTAAAGAAGCCGCTAGGCGTCGGGATCTGACAATCAACAGCATGGGATACGATCCCGTGAAAGAGGAACTTCTGGATCCTTTTCATGGTTTAAAAGATTTGTACCAAGGGATTTTGAGGGCCACGGATCCCAAGACTTTTCCAGAAGATCCCTTGCGCGGGCTTCGGGTGGCTCAATTTTCTGCCCGCTTCCTTATGCAGCCAGATGAACAGCTCAAACAACTCTGTCAGAGGCTGGATTTGGGAGAATTGCCGGCGGAACGTCTGCTCGAAGAATTCCGGAAACTTTTGTTAAAGGGGGTTAGCCCTTCCTGGGGGCTCGAATTTCTAGAAGATACAAAACTTCTTCATCAGATTTTGCCAGAGATTGCGGGATTGTCTCAGCATGCTTGGGAAGACGCTATGCATGCCGTGGACGAGGGAGCACAGGGAAGGGATTCTTTTAAAGGGGATGTTCGATTTGAATGTATGCTGAGCCTTATGCTCAGCACTCTTTCTGTGTCCCAGGCAAAAGCGATATTGAAAAGACTAAAGGTGCCCAATAAAACGGCATCCCAAGTCAAAGTTCTTTTGCAGGAATGCCACAGCGTTGCAAATCTCAAAGAAAAATCAGACTATCTGTGGGCGGGCAAGCGCCTTTTGGATGAGAGGTTGGATTGGCAGACGCTCTTGGGGCTTCTTAAAATAACTTTGAAAGAAAGCAGTGAACTGACGCATTTGCAACGGTCTCTTCTGACGTCTGGGGCGCTGAATGTGCATAATATCGTGCCAGTTGTTCAAGGGAAACATCTGATGCTTCGCGGGATTCAACCAGGTCCCGCTTATAAAAAAATGTTACAGGAGTGTTTGCAGATCCAATATGCGGAAGGATTGCAAGACGCCAGTGGTATTCTGGATCGAGTTTTAAAGTAATGGAGAATTGATGCGATCTGTAAAAGTATTCACTGCGTGGCGATTATAGTCTTTCCAGCCACTTAAGAGGACATGATAGCCGGCCGCATCTTTCGTAAGCCGTATTTGGGCTTCATTTTCATACAGAGAAAGATCTTGAACGAGAGAAATCGGAGGGCTTCCTTCAAAAAGAGCCGCCACCTTAAATTCCAACCGTGTAATGGTAGGAAAAGCTCTCCAAATTGCCTTGGCATACGCCATCCCATTTTGGAGAGAGGAACCAATAAGGACCTCCACGTCATCTGTATTTGGCATTTGAGAAAATTGAGTGTCGAATTCGGGATGGCGATAGGCATGGGCTTGGATCATGGCATCTGCTTCTATGTTAGTCCATAAATCTCCCATGGTTATCTTGTATCCCACTTCTTCAAAGCTGGCGATTGCTTCGCGGAAAGAGAAGGTATAGCTTTTGACTTCTCTTTCTGTTTTTAATGGATCATCGGGAAAAGTGCCATAGTATTTGGCCTTTACGACTACATGTTGAGGTTTTTCTCCTTCAATAAGATTGAAGAGAATGATATCGATGGCATGAACGGAATCGCTCGCTCCACAAACAAGTATAAAAAATAAAGTCCAAAATTTTTTCATAAAGATTTTTTCATAAAAATATATAACATTTTTATAAGTAGTAACCCTCTCTAAATTTTTCAACCCTTTTTGATAAAAAGACTTCTTTCTTTTTAAAAAAACCTCTATGATGGAGCCATGATTCAAGCAACAACAAACATGAAAAAACCTTATGTCATTGTCCTTGGCAATGAAAAAGGAGGTACGGGAAAATCCACAACGGCGATGCATATTATTGCGTCTCTGTTGCATTTAGGGTTTCGCGTGGGAAGCATTGACGTGGATGCCCGGCAAGGGACTTTGACCCGTTATATCAATAATCGTCGCGAATATGCCAAGAAGAATGGGGTAGCTCTCCCGATGACAGACCACTTTCCTTTGCTGAAAAGTGAAAAAGATTCTGTGGTTGAGGCACAAGCGGAAGATAAAAAGAATTTAGAAGAGGTTTTGGGGCAGCTCAAAGGCCACGATTTCATCGTGGCAGATACCCCTGGAAACGATCTGCATTTATCCCGATTGGTGCATTCTCATGCGGATACGTTGATTACACCTTTGAATGATAGTTTCGTGGATTTAGATGTGCTGGTGCATCTGAAGGCCGATTCTTTGGATCTAGAAAAGCCTAGTATTTATGCGGATTGGGTGTGGGAACAAAAGAAGCAGAAAGCCATGCGCGATAGGTCTTCCATGGATTGGATAGTTCTGCGGAATCGTTTGTCCCATGTGCAGGCGCACAATAAGCAGAAAATGGAACAAGTTCTGGATACGTTGTCTAAGCGTCTGGCGTTCCGGACCGTGCGGGGATTCAGTGAGCGGGTGATTTTTCGCGAATTGTTTTTGTCAGGCATTACTTTATTGGATTTAAAGGCTATGAATGTGCCTTTGCAGTTGTCCCATGTGGCGGCCAAGCAAGAGTTGAGAGATCTAATTGCCTGTATCAATTTGCCAATGCTACAAGAAAAAGTGACGGCGTCATTCTAATAATTATCTTGAGGTATATAAACCTCGTAAGAAGCTGCCTAAATGTTCTATATTTTTCAGGAAAAATTCAGAATTTATTCCAAATAGGATTTTAGTTATACCCATTGAAAATGATTTAAGAATAAATTAACGTCAATTCGGGATTAGAGATGGGAGGAATGGGCATAAGGGCTTGATTTTTT
>CAZEUR010000041.1:0-9839 GCA_964515175.1 uncultured Holosporaceae bacterium
AACACTGTCCTCAAGGTCGCTGCTTGAGTCTCATATGTTGTGAACTCATACAAAAATTCAGATTTATCTTGAATTTTAAAGATTTTAAGTTTATACCTTGATGCGGGAATGCCTATATTTTTCCTATAAAGCGGCTGTGGAATATTTCTAGAAAAGAACGGAGAATGTATTAATGAGTTGGACGGATCTCGGTCTTGTTTTGAAGGTAGATCATCTTGAGCCTTGGGCGGTTTCCCATTGTTATGTTCCGACGGCCATTGAACTACACGACCGCATTCGTATCTATGCAGCATTCCTGGATAAAAATTCCTATGGGCGTCTTGGCTATATTGATATTGATCGAGAAGACCCTACGAAAGTTTTGGGATATTCTAAAACTCCTATTTTAGAGGATTCTTCTAAAGGACATTTCGACTGCGATGGGGTAACCCCCCTAAGCGTCGTTCAACACGGAGAAGAAATTCGACTTTATTACGCTGGGTGGGAAAAGTTTGATCTTCCCAATAAGCGCTATACATTGTTTACTGGGCTCTGCATTAGCGATCGACAAGGCCTAACCTTCCATCGATATTCAGATAAACCTATAATTGGCCCTAGATCAGAGGCGGATCAAGTCCGAACTGCAGGACGCGTCAATGTGGAAAATGGCCTATGGCGTACATGGTTTGCCAGTTACGAAGCAAGCTATCAGATCAATGGGAAATCGACCCCCTGTTACAGCCTAAACACCATGTCTTCTCCTGATGGTATCGAGTGGGGACCACAACAAATTGTTTTTCCGGTTAAAGAAGGCCATATTCTAGGCTACGGAAGAAGTGCAATTTGGTTTGACTCTGAGGAAGGTCTCTACAATGGTTTGTTCTCTGTACGCTCTTGGGATGCCAAATATTATGGTATTTACCATTCCAAATCAAAAGACAGTCTCACTTGGGATAAGCTTACTCTTGAAAATATGGGTTTTTCACCTTCCCAAACCATAGATGGCCAAACAGAGGTTTGCTTTCCTTCTTTAATCCACCAGAAAGACCGAATTTTGATGTTTTATAATGGAGATGGCTTTGGAAAAGATGGTTTAAGAATAGCTATCTGGAACAAAAACTCTAAAAGTTCAGATAGATGTGAGACTGAGCAAGGGCGAAGAGCGGAGCCATAAATAGCGAAGCGAAATCCCCCTTGCTCCTTTCTTAAAAAAACCCTATGCTTAGAAGACAAGGTATATCTTTATAGGGGAATATAAATGAAACTTAAACACGTTGCTTTACTTGCTCTCATGATGTCAACATTGGGAGCATCTGCTGGATACAAGCTCTACAGCCCATCAGAACGGGGTGGCATGGTGACAGAAGACGGAACTTGGACAATCACAGATCCTTGCGCTGCCAGCTCTGACGCACAATAATTTCTATTAGATTTCTATAGTCTTTGTTTGAGGGGGCCACTGGATGGCTCTTGCCTTTTTTACCAAATCCTCAATAAAGTCTTGTCGTGCCGCAGGTGTTGAAGAAAGAAATGCCATATTTTCCGTGGCAAGAAACTCCTCTCCTAAAAGGTTATCAAGAAATGACTTCTGCTCTTGAGTCAGCGCGTTAAAATCCACCAGCTGCAGAATCATGGCTTTAGATAAATCTCGGAGCGCCAACCAACCAGCCATGCTTTGGCTTTTCAGCCATTGATCAAGTTTTTTATAAGCTTGAATATCTCCCACTGCATAATCCTTCTTGTAAATCCCTTCAAAAAAAGGCGCCTTATCATCAGCCGATGAAAGAGTTTCTACGAAAATCTCCGCACACTGTCTTGTCTCTGGATCACTTAATTTGCAGTTCGTTATTTTATTAGCCGCCTTTGACAGGGAGCTTTTGCAATCTGCCACCGTATAGATCGGACATTCCCCTAAATTGTTTCCAAAGGTCGTAGTTCCCCACAATAGTCCTACAAAAATTAATGTTCTCACTTATTCCCTCCTGGTACCCACAAAACATCCTTTGCGCCCTTATCATTTAAAAACCTACCTAAAACAAATAAATAATCGGACAAACGATTGATGTACTTAATGACTTCTGGATTTACTTTTTCCGCTTCTGCCAAGGCAACAAGGATGCGTTCTGCCCGACGCGTAAGAGTGCGGGCCCCATGAAGAAAGCTTGCGGCCTCAGATCCTCCCGGCAAAACAAAGGAATTGAGAGGTTCCAAAAAGGCGTTGAGCGCATCTATTTGAGACTCTATCCATAGGGTCCGAGGCGCTTCCAATCGCAATGTTTTTCCAGTAGACCTATCTTCTGGGCAACAAAGATCTGCACCCACATCAAAAAGATCGTTTTGAATTTTTCCCAAAACATCACTTATCTCAGAATCCACATAAAGACGGCAAATCCCTAAAAAAGCATTTACTTCGTCTACGGTTCCAATGGCGTCTATTCGAATGGAGTTTTTAGAAACCCGACTTCCGTCTCCTAAAGAAGTTTTCCCCTTGTCGCCCCCTCGTGTATAGATTCTCGTAAGCTGTACCATTCTACCCCTCTCTTCCCCTATAATTATTCTTGCAAATCCATCTGCAAAATAACATATTTATTTCCAACATGAAAAAGTTTCCGCTTCTTATTCTTTTGAGTCTCGCTCCTGGCCTCGGGCATACATGGAGCACCTTAAAGCATAAAATTGAAAAAGCCATTGATGAAGTAAATCCTAATCTGGCTGTCGGCATTCAGATTCGTTCTTTTCCTGAAGGCGATATAATTTACGCAAAAGATGATCACCGCCTTTATGTACCAGCGAGCGTTCAGAAAACACTTGTCACTCTTGCTGCTCTTATTAAGCTAGGGCCCGACTACACCTTCCAAACCACCCTGTCTCAAAGGGGGTCAAATATTTACCTAAGATTCTCTGGAGATCCTGTTTTTAAACTCACCGACTTAATAGCCCTCTTTAAAGAACTTAAACAAAAAGGCATTTCCACCATTAAAGGAAATCTTCTGGTTGACGATAGTTTCTTCACCCTACCTCCTTTTCCCAATGGATACACCCTCGATATTATGCGCTTCATATTTGGGGCCCCCGTTGTTACGGCTAACATCAATAAAAATGTTGTCTGTTTCGATCTGGCTCCAGCAGAAACTGCGGGCAGACCGGCCCATGTCAATTATAGGAAAGATCAACCCCCCTATAAGATAGAGGGGTCTGTACAAACTGGTCTTTGCACACCCGCAACAGGAATCGAACGCCATCATTTGGATCTGGAAGAAGATCATATTCGCGTTGGGGGATGCCTTGATTTAAAAGGAAATCCCTTAAAGCTGTGTTTACCTGTCAAACAGCATAATTTAAAAAGCTATTTGATTCGAAATATTCGACATGCTTTAAAAGAAGCAGGTGTTTCCTTGAAGGGGTCCATCAAAATAAAATCTTTCTCTGAAATCACAACGACAATCGCAACCCACGCCTCACCCTCGCTCAAAGACCTTGTCACCGAAGGCATGAAAATGTCGGATAACACCATTATGCAATCTCTCTTCCTCGCCATTGTGAGCCATGAGTCTCCCCCCATTCTCAAATGGGATAAGGCAGGTCTCGTAATCCGCGATATTTTGGCAACTTATTTTAAAATGGACTTATCAACAATTGTCATTGAAGAAGGATCCGGTGGCTCAAAGCTTAATCTCCTCTCTCCTCACACACTTTCTGAACTCTTCTGGAAAGGTCTTCATGATGATAAATTTGGGCATATCTTTGCAGATTCCCTGTCCGTTGCCGGTGTTGATGGATCACTGGAACCCCGCTTAAAAGACCTGCCTTCTGGCATAAAAGTTAAGGGAAAAACGGGTGGATTGTCCAATATTTCAACTCTCATAGGCGTGATAGAAAAAGACCTCCAACCCCGAATCATGTTCACCATCATGATGAACTCTTTTTCAGAGGCCAACTCTGTTTACACAAGGCTTCAAGATAAAATCATCCACATTTTGTCAGAAAGTTTGTAAAGAAAAATATTGATGCATTCATAAACCCGATAAATCCCCCCATAGCCTTTTCCTAAAAAAAAGTGTATAGTGGAAGGGTTAAGCACATGAATAGCATGCCCCAAAATACACTGCCTTCTGTTTTCTCCTTTATGGTGAAATCCATTGCTCCTCTCAAAGGGTGGGTCATCTGTCAAGGGGTGGTGGCAATTTTATGGGCTACAGATCTCTGTTTATCTCCCTATTTGTTAAAGCTCATGGTGAACATTATCACGGATAATAATCGCACAGAGGCTCTCCAACTCATTAAAACGCCCGCCCTTTGTTACGTTGGGCTTAGCCTCTTTATTGTTATCCTCTTTCGCTTTTATGATTGGGTATATTTAAACCTAAAGCCTGCCCTCAAAAGAATTGTTGGTCTTACACTCATGAGTCGCATGATGGACCATTCTCACGCACTTTACCAAAATCAGTTTGCGGGAAATCTTGCCAACAAAGTGAATGATGTCATGGGAGGGGTCAAAAGCCTCCACTTCATGATTTGGGATAAATTTGTGCCCTATTCTCTCGCCTTCTTCACAGCTCTTTATACTGTGGCACAAGTAAACACTCATTTCTCTATCGCACTTGCCCTTTGGATTCTTGTCTTTGTGGGAGGGGTTCTTTTTTCAATGCAAAGAGCAAATCAATTGGCTGACGAGGAGGCGGAATCTAAATCCACTCTCATTGGGCATATTGTGGACATTTTGGGTAACATGATGAATGTTCGCCTTTTTAATGGAAAACGCATTGAATCAAAAAAGATAAAAACCGTTTGGCAAAAATATTATTCCGCAGAACAAAATCGCCAATGGTTCTTTACAAAAATTCATGCCTTTCAAGGTATTTCCTTTGTTATTTTTGAAGGTACGTGTTTGTGGTATCTGATCCAAGGCTTTAGTACCGGCGCCATCACAGCCGGCGATTTTGCATTGATATTAGGCATCAATGTTTCTTTGGCCAATAATTTTTGGCATCTTTCCCACGACTGTCGGGAAGCATCCGAATTTTATGGAAGCATCACTCAAGGATTGCGGGTCATTTATTCTCCCATAGAAATCCAAGATACACCTGATGCAAAGCCTTTAGTGGTTGAAAAAGGAGAGATTGCCTTTCAGGATGTTCAGTTCCACTATCCTGGATCCTCTGATATTTTTCAGAAAAAATCAGTGATCATAAAGCCGGGTCAAAAAGTGGGGCTGGTGGGGTATTCGGGAAGCGGCAAGACCACATTTGTGAACTTAATCTTACGCCTATTCGAAGTCTCTTCAGGACGTATTTTGATCGACAAACAAAATATCAAGGATGTGACTCTTGAATCTCTGCGTGATGCCATTGCTATGATCAGCCAGGAGCCTTCCTTGTTTCATAGATCGCTCCGAGAAAACATCGCTTATGGACGCATAGATGCATCCGATGAAGCCATTATAGAGGCGGCAAAGCGGGCCTACGCCCACGAATTTATAGATGCACTTCCCGGAGGCTATAATATCTTAGTAGGAGAAAGAGGCCTTAAATTATCAGGCGGCCAGCGTCAACGCATCTCCATTGCCCGAGCCATCCTTAAAAATTCTCCCATTCTCATTTTGGATGAAGCCACAAGCCAGTTGGATTCCGTCACCGAGAATCATATTCAAGACAGTCTTTTGGATCTCATGAAGGACAAAACAACCCTTGTCATTGCCCATAGACTCTCGACCCTTCTTCATATGGATCGCATTCTTGTATTTGATCAAGGAAAGATCGTAGAAGACGGGACTCACAAAGAACTGGTCGCCAAAAAAGGAATGTACAAAACTCTCTGGAATGCTCAGGTGGGTGGATTCTTACCAGATAAAGATCCATCGGACGAATAGCCTTTTCTCTTTAATAGTTTTCTCTAGCGATCGCTGTAAATTTAAGATAATCTAAGAGTAAGTATAATTTATATAAAAATAGAGGGATAGTGGGGGCTTTAAGAAGGGTTTTTTTCCTTTTTTTATTGACGTTTACTCTTTTGAATACTACTTGGGCGCTTGTAGTAAAAGAAGTTTCTATTAACAATTCATCAGAAACCCCGATGATCTTAGTAGGACTTGATCAAGTTTTTACACTCACCGCAGAAAGACCCGATGAAGAAACCATCATTGTAGATTTCCCGGTAGGTACACAATGGGAAGCACCCACTTCTGGCACTTCATCTGATCAAACCAAAATAAAGGGATATAATTTTATTCCTTACCAAGATGGATCTGGAGATCTTATCGTTAAAGTACCTCGCAATCTGCTCATTGATCAATCGGGAACGGCGCAAAACGGTATCTTTGGAATTTCCTTCCGCGATACAAATAAAATTGGAGCCAAAACTCTTTCTGTCAAAAGATTTCAGATAGGCCCAAAGGAAGGCATGACCCGCATCGTTTTGGATTTGAATCGGGTCGGAAAGTTTTCAGTTTCAGAAAATCCAGATGGCACAAAGATTTTTGTAAATCCTTTGGAAAAAACAGATTGGCTCATTGCAAAAAAACTAAGCCAACCCAAAATAGCCACGGCTAACCTTTTATTTAAAGGGTATACCTTAACAGAAGGGCAGTCTGGCACTCTAGAAATCGAAGTACAACCGGGAGCACGTCTTATCAAAAGCTTTTTGATAGACACAAAAACCACAACACCCAAATTAGTGATTGATTTTAGCAATACCCCTCCCCTTCAACCAGAAGCACCCTCTCCCCAGAAAAAATGTCCCCTTAAGCTGGCAGCCGTAGGATCCATCTTGCCAAAAAAAGTAGCAACCGTTCCGGTCACAACAACCATTTTCCCCAACAAACAGCTTGTCCAACGTTTTGATATTATTTCTCAAAAAGATGACACCATTATCCGCCTCGTCTCTACTAAAAAAATAAATATGAAGATTACAGAGAATTCTCACACGCACCAAATTACGCTCCATATTCCGAAAATTGATTGGTCCGAAGTAAAGGTTCCAGAAGAAAAGGGAGGCCTTATTCAAGGATTCCAAATAAACCAAGATGATCCCGATTTTACAGATATTGTTTTAGATGTTGAAAAAGGAACCCATATCATCGGAAAAAACACATTTTCAGGGGGTGGGGAATTCCGGTTCATCATGTATCTGAATGAAAATGAAGAAAAAACACCCGATTGGCTCATCGAAGAAACAGTCGATAGACTGTCTTATGTCGCGCGAGATCGAGAGCATGCAGAAGTATCTCGCATTGTTTATCGAGGGGGATTAAGTCCCTATATGAGCATTGGAGACGGGCTCTATTTTGGTCTACAAGGGGATAGCGTTGTGGCGGAAAACACCTCTCATGCAAACCTAAACACCACTCAAACGAAAACATCCCAGGGTCTTTTTGGGGGGGGTGGGCATGCTTTTGTGGGGTATGGGACAAGCATAAATAGACTTTATTTTGGAGGTGAAGCGAGCCTAGGGCTTTTTGGAGCCGATGACAAAGAAACGTTTTTCAATGGAACCACTACATCAAGCAATAATGTTCAAATAGGAAAATCTTGGGATGTAACAGGCCGACTCGGTTTTTATGCCTCCCCCACCAGCCTCATTTATGGACGTCTTGGTATTGCGAATACTGATTTTTCCTACAGTGGGTCCCTTAATGCGAATGGAGCCCCCATATTTCCAGGAAATTACAAAAAGAATAATCGGACAGGTCTTCTTTTTGGGTTTGGCATGGAATCTGCCCTGAATGACACATTCACTGTACGTCTAGGCGCCTCTCAAACAAATTACCAAGCTTCTCACTATACAAATGGCGCCGATTATAAAAAAGATAGGCTTATTGTGCATCAAGTCAATGTGGGCGTTGGATATAAGGTAAGCCCCATGTCTGGTCCGGCAGCGGCGGATTTTTATGAGGAAAGCGTAGGCACCGGGTTTTATTTGGGAGGAGCTTTGGGAACTTCAACTATTTTAAATAGGCGCACGGTCAATGGAATAACAGGGGGAACATCCACAAAGTATACGGGCCAAAGCACAGACACAGAACCCGCTTGGTCGGCTTTTGCTGGATATAGCGCAAATATGGGTCAATTCTATTTGGCAGGAGAAATTGAGGCCTCTGCAAATCAGACCCTTGCCAACGAAACCATTCTGACAAATTCTATTGTTACAGAATCTTATACGGATAAATTGAGCTGGTTATGGGCAATGACCCTAAGGCCTGGATATATTTTTAACCAAGGAACCTTAGCCTATGGACGCTTGGGAATAGTTGGCGGTCAATTTAGCCACACAACCCAGATGGGTCCCAACAATCGCACTTTTGCCAGTGGCCGCTCTTCAAAACAACACGTATGCGGAGCCCGCGCCGGTGGAGGGCTTGAAACATTCTTATCTCAAAATATAAGTTTGAGAGCTGATTATGTGGTGGATTATATCCCGAACGTAAAAATACCAGATAAATCTATCCCCGGGGTTACAGAAAAAATTAATATTTTGAATAATGAATTTAAGCTTGGAATCGCGTACACGATCGATCCTTGATCTTCTCTCCTTTTTCCTATAAAACCTTAGATGTAATAAGAAGAGAAAGTTAATGCAATCTTTAAACTCCCCATTTTTGCTAGAGCTCCAAGAACGAGGTCTCATCCATCAGTGCACAGACATTGAGGCACTCGATCAATTAACTTCTGAACAATCCATTTCCCTTTACATTGGCTTCGATGCCACAGCCCCCAGCCTTCATGTGGGGAATTTGATGGGCATTATGATCTTGCGCATTGCCCAAAGGCATGGGCATAAACCCATCGTGATTTTAGGAGGAGGCACCACAAAGATCGGAGATCCCACATTCAAGGATTCCATGCGCCCCATGCTAGATGAAGCTGTTATTAATAAAAATATCGAAACCATTCGGGGTGTTTTTTCTAAATATATTAATTTTGATAAAGCCCTCATGCTCAACAACGAAGAATGGCTCAGTCATTTAAACTATATGGATTTCTTGCGGGATTATGGACGGCATTTTTCCGTGAACCGAATGCTCACTTTTGATAGCGTGAAGATGCGCTTAGAGCGAGACCAGTCCTTTAGTTTCATTGAACTCAACTATATGATCCTCCAAGCTTATGACTTTTTGGAATTGCGCCGCCGGTATGACTGCATCCTCCAATGTGGAGGCTCTGACCAATGGGGCAATATTGTGAATGGGGTGGAGCTCACACGACGGGCTGACCAAAAAGAAGTCTTTGGACTCACTTCCCCTTTGCTCACCACCTCCAGTGGTGCCAAGATGGGCAAAACGGTGAACGGCGCCGTGTGGCTGAATGGGGACTCTCTCTCTCCTTTTGATTACTGGCAATTCTGGCGGAATGTGGACGATGCCGATGTTTTGAAATTTATGAAAATTTATACGGATTTGCCTGTTGCCGAGATTGAATCGCACAAAGATGAAGATATCAACAAGCTAAAAATATTACTGGCCAATGAAGCTACAAAATTAGCTCATGAAGAAAAAGTATTAGAGGGAATTCATGAGAGTGTGAAGGGGGAATCGAACTCTGCCCTTCCGGTCACAGAAGTTCCCGGTGAGGACTTTGAAGGAGAAGGAGTACCTGTTATTTCTCTTCTGACACGCTCCGGTCTTTGCACTTCAAATGGGGACGCCCGCAGGCTCATCCGGGGAGGGGGATGTCTCCTCAATGGAGAAAAAATTATGGATGAAAATTTCTGTGTCCCAAAAAATATGTTGAACAAAGAACTCTCTCTCCGTCTCTCCAGCGGTAAGAAAAAACATGTGTTAATTCAGGCTGTAAGAGGTTCTAAGAAGTAACTAACGTCAGTTCGGGATTAGATCGAGTTTGAGGGAAGGTTTTTTAAATTTACAG
>CAZEUR010000042.1:0-9351 GCA_964515175.1 uncultured Holosporaceae bacterium
GAAGAAAAAGAGGCATCTGGATCCTTCGCCCCGTGACACGGGGCTTTGGATGACGATTCTGCGGAAGGCTGTCGATTGTAATACAATAATAAGGAGCCTCTTCACGTTCAGGAGGAGGATTACAAGAGTCAACAAAACCCTTAAGGCAATCGGCAGGCTTTGCTATCTTCTTGAGAATCGCTTTTCCCAAATGAAAATATTTCAGCATCTTCTGGTTCAGACGAGACAAACTCGAAATGAACTTGCTCTTTCGAGATGCTATTTTTAAATTGCGCAAAATGATAAAAAATTTCATCCAAAGCGTGACAGTCTTGAGGGTAAGCATTTTGAATGTCGCTCCGCATTTCTAAAACTTCTTGAAAGTTTAGAAGAGTCCCAATTTCTTGAGCCATTTTCTGAAGGGTTTCGCATTGACGGGTCGTTCGGAGAAGTCGCGTAAAAGGTTTTGTCCCCAAATCTAAATCTTCTAAGGCACTTTTCATTAGAAGAGTTCGGGTCAAAGAAGATCTTAGTTGAAGACCTAATAAAATAGTCTCTAAAAGAAGTAATGACCAGCGAACTAAGATATCCTCCCTTTTAGAAATATAGGACTGAATATTAAAAATATTTTTATCTTTTTCAAGTTTGTGGTTTCTATTTCTCATGACGCTCCTTTTTAACTTCGCCTGCCTCTTTATTACCAGAGGTTTATTATACGAAACAAAATTAAATTAACCCTAATTGTTGATCAATTTTCTATACTAAAAAAGGTTTTGTGTCAATACTTTAAAAAAGAAAAAAATTAAGAAAAGTTTTGAAATTTTAAAATTTCTGTATATGATGGCGCCCAGGCGATCATCAAAAAAGATATTATAAGGATGTATGACAATTTACAAATGCAGATAAAGAGACGCATGCTTGCGAAGTCTCTTAATATCCAGTCTTTAGAAAAAAAAGCAGGCTTAAAAATAAGTGCTGTTCGCAATATTTTAAATGGAACATCAAAGAAGCCGAATGTTTTTACTTTGTACGCTATTGCAGAAGCTTTGAGTTGCTCTATTTTGGATTTGCTGGGAAGTGATGTGGCTGGAAACTCTGGAGCTTCTTACGAATCTCCCAATGCCTCAAGACCTTGGGTGAGCTCTCTTTTTTGCGAAGTTGTAGGTCTTGTTAAAAAAGCATATGAAGAAAGGGGTGGCTCTCTATCTTCTGATAAAGCTCTGGCCATGATACAGGAAATTTACTATTACTCTCTTAGTAAAAATGACTCTAGAGTAGACGAAAATTTTTGTCAGTGGGTTATTGAAAAGAATATGAATGCTAGACTTAGCTCTCCGGAAAAAGTATTCTAGCTGTAGTGCCTAAAAATTGAAATCAAGGCATTTTCCCTGAGCTGGAGAGGTTATTAAAATTCCGAAGAACCGTGACCCGAAAAAGCATTGTATTTTCCCGTCTCAATCGGAGATTCTAGATTACATCAGGGGTCTCAATTACGTACCTACAAAGGCAGAGATTGCTCGGGCTTTCGGCATCAAGGGAACAGGCGCTAAAATTGCCCTAAAAAGACTCTTGAAAGATCTTCATTTGGAAGGTCTTTATGTGCCACCACCTCTTACCATAAAAAAAGATATTCAGCAGGGTGAAGCACCCCTTTCTGAAGAATTTCCCCAAGATGAACTTCTCGTAGGGCGTGTTTTTAAAACCGATGTAGGTGTGAAATTTATTCCGGCACACCGTAAACAAAAGGACATTTTTGATATCCAAAATTTAAAGGATATTTCTCAGGATCAAGTGGGAAGTATTTTTAAAGCCCAAGTTTTGAGTAAGATTCCCCCTCGAGTCAAAGTTTTAGAAGCTTTGGGATCGGTTAAGGATATCAGTATGATTTCCGTCCACATGATGGACATTCCTGTGGACTTTTCGCTTGAAACCATAGCTCAGACAAAAAGCTTTACGGTGCCAACATTAGAAGGACGTACAGATCTTCGGTCTACCCATCTTGTTACGATTGACGGAGAAGATTCCCGGGACTTCGATGATGCGGTTTGGGCGGAGCCTGATTTGAGCCCCACAAACCCAGGTGGCTGGCATTTGATTGTGGCTATTGCGGATGTAGCTCATTATGTGACACCCGGAAGTCCTTTAGATCGTGACGCTTTGGAACGCGGAACATCCGTCTATTTTCCGGATCGAGTAGTGCCCATGTTGCCAGAGATTCTTTCCAATGATTTATGCTCTTTGAGGCCCGGAGAAGATCGGGGATGTTTAGCTGCGCACCTGTGGATTGATAAAGAGGGAAAACTTTTACGGCATGAGTTTTTTCGGGGCCTCATGAAATCTTGGGCCCGTCTTACTTATGCGCAGGTGCAGAGGATTTTTGAGGGGCAAGAGGATCACAGAGAAAAGCCGGCTGTCTTAAATTTATATGGAGCCTATGCGTGCCTAAAAAAAGCCCGAGAGAAACGGGGGACTTTGGAAATCGATGTTCCGGAGCCTAAAATTATTTTTGATACGGAAGGGATGATTAAAGAACTTGTGCCAGGCACTCGGGTGGAAAGCATGAAGCTTATTGAGGAGTTCATGATTGCGGCCAATGTGTCTGCTGCCGAGACCTTGGAAAAAGCCCATGTGCCCTGTCTTTTCCGAGTGCATGAAAAACCAGATCAGGAAAAAGTGGAAGAGCTGAAGCGCATTTTGGGACAGCTGAAGGTCCCCTTCAAGGGGCAACTCAAAACACCTCAGGATTTCACGAACCTTTTAACAGCTGTTAAAGATTCACCCAATGGAAATATTATCAATGAGCTGGTGCTGCGGTGTCAAAGCCAAGCTGTATATTCTCCCAATAATATTGGGCATTTTGGATTAAATCTAAAAGATTATTGCCATTTTACATCCCCCATCCGTCGGTATCCAGATTTGTTGGTGCATCGAGGACTCCTCTCTATCTTGGGGGACAAGCAAGAAGGGTTGCCAGCTAGTCTGAAGGAAAAGGATTTTGAAGAATTAGGACGAGAAACCTCTTCTACAGAACGTCGAGCTGTGTCAGCGGAGCGGGATGCCATGGATCGTTATATGACCCACTACTTGGCACCACGGAAAGGCGAGAAGTTTGAAGTTTGTGTGACGGGTATTAGCCGTATTGGATTGTTTGTCAGTATTAAAGGGGTGGGGGCCTCCGGTCTTGTTCCCATGGGTTTCTTAGGCAATGATTATTATATATTCTTAGAAAATCCTACTCGTGTCCAAGGACGTCGCACGGGAAGAACATTTGCCTTTGGTGATGTTCTTGAGGTTTATTTGCTGGAGGCAGACCTCACCAAGGGGCGTCTGACCTTTGGATTAACGGCAAATGGGGGAAGCCGAGGGCAGACGCCCAGGGAAAACAGAGGACCTCGGAAATCTTTTAGACGGGGGCGGCGGTAGATTTTTCACAAAAAGCTTTACCCGGACATAAACTCCCAATACAATAGGAGCAGTCTTAACAAATTTTGAAAGGAGGGTTTATGCCTATCCCATTGATGCCCAAGGCCACGGCGGTTTGGCTTTTGGAGAATACGACACTAACTTTTGATCAAATCGCAGATTTTTGTGATTTCCATGTTTTGGAAGTGCAAGCCCTTGCTGATGGTGAATTTTCCATTGTGGGTATTGATCCCATTGCAACGGAGCAGCTGACTTGGGAAGAAATCAATAAAGCATCCGAAGATCCTACTTATAGAATGGCCTTGAAACAATCCGTGGCTCCCAAGGATCGTCGTACTACGGGCCCTAAATATACGCCTTTGAATAAACGTCAGGATAAGCCGGATGCAGTGAGTTGGCTGTTAAAGCAACACCCTGAATTGACAGACAATCAGATCATTAAGCTTGTGGGAACCACGAAGACGACCATCGATAAGATTCGTCATAGAAGTCATTGGAATATGTCTAATTTAAAACCCCGCAGTCCTGTGGAGCTTGGGATTTGCAAGCAAAGAGATCTGGATGCCATTTTAAATCGCATTAAGGCCAAAGAGGAAGCTACCCAGAAGAGCTTAGAGCGGAAAGCGCGTCTTGCAGAAAAGAAGAAAGCTAAACCTGTGGCGAAAAAGAAAGAGGTAGCTGAAAAAGCGGCGCCCAAGAAGAAGGCTGCACCTAAGAAGGCTGCTGTGAAGAAAGAGCCCGCAAAAAAGAAAGCGACCAAGCCTAAGAAGGCATGACCTTTCTTTGGGTTTTAAAGGGAATGTTTCTTCTTCTAGGAGGGTACATTTCTTTTATGGATTTTCGATATGGAAAAATCCCCAACGGGGCCGTCTGTCTTTTTGGACTTCTTTTGATTTTCTGGGTGAGAGAAGATGGGCTTTGGCAAGAGCATCTGATCTGTGGTGCGCTGAGCCTGAGTCTGATTATCTCTATTTTTTACGGACTTAAATCTTATAAGAAAAAAGTGCCTCTGGGGGGAGGGGATTTGAAATTATTCCCTGTTTTGGGGGCTTTTAATACCCTGGATTCCCTTCCCTTATTTTTGGTTCTTAGTGGCATTTTTGCAGGCCTTACGGCGCTGATTTTAAAACGAGAAAAATTTCCCTTGGGGCCGGCCTTGGTGGCGGGAAGCTTTTTTGCACTTTTTAAATGAGCCCCATGATTGACAAGATCTTTTGAAGTCTGCGATACTTCCAGGTGAGGGAAGAATGAACAAAAAAAATCTTATTTCAACGGCCGTATTATCTGCCCTGATCAGCGTATCGGGGGCGACGCCCTTTGGAGGCGGGAAGTTTCCAACCCCGCCCACACCTTGGGGAATGCCGCAAGGGGCTCCTCCTCTGCCTCCTGAGCAACCTACTCTTTATGAAAAGTGTTATGGGGTGGCGGGTCATCATGAGAATGATTGTTCCTATGCCTCTTTTGATGGAGATCCTTCCAGCTGTGCGGGCACGGCGAAGGCCTGCGATGCGGGTGCCTGGCGCTGGGTTCCCCTTGGCCAGTGTGAGTCCATAACTGTGGGCGCTGATGCTCAGGGAAGAATGCTAAAGGGAACTTTAGAGCCTTCCTTAGATCGAGGAAAACCTCTTCAATGTACACCTTTTGACCCTAAAGTGGTCGCATCCAAAGATTATGGTCTATGAAATTCCAGCCTCTGTGGGCATCGGACTTCGATTTCCCCATTTTAAAGATTTTTTAGCAACCTCGAAGCCTTCTATTTCCTGGCTTGAAGTTCATCCAGAAAATTATAAAATTGGATCTTCTTTAAAAATATTGGAAGAAATTAGGAATTTTTACCCCCTCAGTCTTCACGGGGTAGGGCTCTCTTTGGGATCTCCCACTTTAGACGAGGAGCATTTAAAATTTCTGAAATTTTTATGTGAGCGATTAAATCCAGCATTGGTATCGGAACATGTATCGTGGAGTGTTCTGGATGGGCATTATTTGAATGACCTTTTGCCACTGCCCTATACCCAAGAATCCTTGGATCTTCTTGTGAAAAATATAGGACAAACACAGGAATTTTTGGGTCGCGAAATCTTGGTGGAAAACCCTTCTTCTTATCTTACTTTCGAATCTTCCACGTTTTCTGAAGAAGAGTTTATGAAAGAGGTGGCCCGCTTGAGTGGATGTAAAATCTTGCTCGATATTAATAATATTTATGTGAGCGCCATGAATCATGGATTTTGTCCCCGAGCCTATCTGGAGGCTTTTAGGGGGTGTAATCTTGTCAAAGAAATGCATCTTGCAGGGCATCGCCGTGTGAGCCCTGATCTTTTAGTGGATGATCATGGATCTGCTATCACGGGAGAAGTATGGGATCTTTATGCTTATGCAATAAAGATTTTAGGGTCTACTCCAACGCTTGTGGAATGGGATAATAATGTCCCCTCTCTGGAGATTCTACTGGGTGAGGCAAAGAAGGCCCAAAAAATCATGGAGACAGTCCATGAAACTGTATGAGATTCAAAAAAGTTTTAAGAAACAGATTTTGAGCGCCGTTCCCACAGAAACACCTCTTGAGGTGCATCGTTATCATACGTTTTATACGCTGCAGAAAGCCCTGTCTCGAACCTTTAAACAAACAAAAAAGTTTTTAGGAGAAGAGAAATTTACGTCTCTGGCACAAAATTTTATTGAAACCTGCCCACCGTCTAACCCTTATTTATGTCTTTATGGGAAAGAATTCCCAAATTTTTTGGAAGAGCCGTTGTTGAAGGACCTGGCTGATCTAGAGTGGTGTTTACAGGAATCTTTGAATGCGTATGAGGAACCGGGAAGTGATTTTCTCGTCAAATTGGCTGAGATAAATCCAGAGGATTTTGATTTCCTGACTTTTACCCTAAATCCAACAATTAGGCTTTTTAAATCCTTTTATAATTTGAAACTTCTTTTTACAAAGGATTTTTTGGAACAAACAGATTTTGTCGTAGGAAAATTTTACTTTCTATGTAAAACTGAGGGACTAAGTGCTTCTGTGCACGCGATCTCTGCGAATCATGGAATATTTTTGGAAGCTCTCGAGAGGGGAAGTCCTCTGAAGGATGCTTACGAAAAAGCATTAAACTGTAATCCAGATTTCAATTTACAGGAAACATTGGCCTATCATTTTAGAGAAAAGAATTTTGTTGATTTAAAGATATAAAAAATGAAATTTTTAGATACTCTTTTTGAAAAAATAATTTTTTTGAATGACGTTGTCTTGTGGGGATACCTGGGGATGGGGTTAATTCTTACCTCCATTGTCTATCTTAATTTTAAATCTCGGTTTATGCCAATTACCCAATTTTCCAGCATCTTTAAATATTTCCTTGTCTGTACGCGAGAAAAGAAAACCAATGATATCGGTGTCTCTTCCATGAAAGCTTTTTTTGCAGGACTTGGGGGATGCATTGGTATTGGAAATTTGGCGGCAGTGGGCGTGGCCATTCAAATAGGGGGCCCTGGAGCACTTTTTTGGGTCTGTGTTGTGTCTTTTTTGGGATCTGTGGTGAAGTATGCAGAAATGATGCTGGCTTTAAAATATAGAGAACCTTACGCCAAAGGGTATGATGGCGGTCCCATGTACTTTCTACCGCGAGCGTTTCCAAAATTTAAGGGGATCGCCGTTATTATTTCTGTGCTTTTGGGCATTTATGGTGCTGATGTTTATATGTTTACTGTTATTAAAACTTCTTTTTCCACAAATTTTCATATTTCCGATACGGTGGTCTATCTTGGTCTTTTAGCGCTCGTTCTGATGGGCGTTAAGGAAGGTATAGGTCGAGTGGGAGCCATTGGGGCAGTGCTTCTGCCTGCTTTTTTAATCATGTATGTGGGGATGAGCATTTGGGTTATCAAAGAGAGTCCCGTTGGAATAGTAAGTCTTCTCCAGACTATTTTTACATCGGCCTTCACAGGACATGCAGCGGTGGGAGCTTTTGCCGGAAGCTCCTTTTTATTGATGGTCTCAAAAAGTATTTCCACCTCTGTTTATGCCAGTGACATTGGAGTGGGATACGCGTCCATTTTGCAAAGCGAAACTCGCAGTCGAGAGATCACAAAACAAGCCAGTCTTTCTATCATGGGCGTTTTCTTAAACACCTTCGTTATCTGCTTATGCAGCATGCTCTTGGTCTTGGTTACCGGTGTATGGACGGAGCCCATCGCAGATGGAGGTATGCTGGTGCAGGCAGCGCTTAGTAAAAGTTTTGAAAATATGCCCTATTTTATGCCGTTCTTTTTGTTTGCCATTGGGTATACGAGTCTTATTTCTTCTTTTTTGTCGGGCATTAAATGTGCCCGTTTTGTCAAAGGAAAGCTGGGGGTTAAGGTCTATTATGCCTACGGTATTGCGGCCTTTACACTTTTTTCTTATTTCAGCTCTTACTATGCTTTGATTGTTATGACATTGGTGGGAGCATTGTTGACCATCATTAATCTTTCGGGCATTTTAAAGCTACGAAAAGAAATCGATTTTGAGCTGTAGAAAATGAAAAAATCATCTTTGGGTTTTTGGACCGTTTTATCCCTTGTGGTGGGGAATATGATTGGGGCTGGTATCTTTATGCTGCCTTCCAGCCTTGCCGCCTATGGAAGTCTAAGCCTTGTTGGGTGGGGGGTGACTGTGGTGGGAGTTATTCTCATCGCTCTTGTGTTCGCCAAACTTAGTTCTGTTTTACCCACAGCGGGAGGTCCTTATGCTTACTGTCGATCAGGGTTTGGTGATTTCATTGGATTTCAAATTGCGTGGACCTATTGGCTTTCTTTGTGGATCGGAAGCGCAGGCACCATTGCGGGGACCATTGGATATTTGTCTTTCTTTTTTCCAGAAATTGCCACAAGTGAATCCTTGAGTCTTTGGCTGGGTGTGGCGATTACATGGGGGCTCACCTTTATTCAGCTTATCAGTTTGCAGGCCGCAGGATTTTTCCAGATTTTAACAACGGTTCTTAAAATCTCTCCCCTCCTTCTTTTGGTGGTCTTTGGGATTCCTCATGTGACCATGGAAAACTTTACAGTTTTTAATCCAAGTGATGACTCTAATCTGATCGCCATCATTAATGTGTGTATCCTCACCATGTGGGCCTTTGTGGGGCTTGAAAGCGGAACAGTGCCTGCAGAAAACATTGAGAACCCTAAACGGGTGATTCCTCGCGCAACGGTTGTGGGTACTTTGATTGTGGCTGGTATTTATGTGGTTGTATCCGCCTTGATTATTGGCCTTGTGCCCAATGACGTTTTGCAGACAAGTCCTACTCCCTTTGTGATTGCAGCTAAAACTGTATTTGGTCCTTCTGGGGCATTGTTTGTGGCGATCGCCGCCATTGTGGCGGCCGTTGGGTCTTTGAATGGGATTTTTATGCTCCAAGCACAGGTGCCCTTGGCGGCGGCTAAAGATCGCTTGTTTCCCCAACATTTCGCAAAGACAACCAAGAATGGAGTTCCTACCTTTGGACTTGTTATGACGGCGTCTTTGATCACCATCGCTCTCTTTATGAATCAGAGCAAAAGTTTGGTGGAGATTTTTAAATTTATGATTACGCTGGCGACGCTGTCTGTGCTGATTACGTATTTGTTTTCGGTATTGTCAGAGCTGATGCTGTTTTTGGAGCGTCCCGATAAGTTTCAGCGACGTGATCTTGTGGGGGCTTTGGCGCTCTCTATTCCTGCGTTTCTCTACATCCTTTTTGCCATGATTGGGTCTGGCAAAGAGGTCATGATGTGGGGCGCTTTCCTCTTCTTTGCCAGTACGCCGCTTTATGTGCTGGTGCGGTGGCAAAACAAGAAATAATGCCACTCCATAAAACGCCTATTACTTCGCGAAACTGCGGGCTCTCAGCTTCCTCATGTGCTA
The DNA here is from genome assembly GCA_964515175.1 of uncultured Holosporaceae bacterium. Lineage (GTDB taxonomy): Bacteria > Pseudomonadota > Alphaproteobacteria > UBA7879 > UBA5542 > CAIWGV01. The sequence goes on from CAZEUR010000042.1 coordinate 9,278, forward strand.
CTTTTTTCTGGGAGTGAGCTAGGTTCTGTGAACATTTCTACCTGAGCCAGATAAAAGTGGAAACGAAGTGAAGG
>CAZEUR010000043.1:0-9088 GCA_964515175.1 uncultured Holosporaceae bacterium
CCAGAAAAAATGGACTATGCCTATCAGGGATTGGAAGTTGGCCTTAAACCAATTTTCTGTCCTCTTTGATTGCTAACTTACACAAAATCTATGACAGCCTCCATGGGTCCTCCTTTTCATTCATAGCGGCTATTGCACACAGGGGAAGAAACAGAATAAGAGCATAAATTTTCACGGAATTCCTCTCTCGTGCTGTCCTATGTTTATTCGCTTCACAAAAGGAAGTCAATTTCATTTTTGCAAAGCACTATGTATACTTTTCATAGGAGAATCTTCATGATCAAAAAACTTAGCCTCTTTTTTACTTTTCTATGTCTCTCGACAGTCGCTCACGTGATACCGGATCCAGGAGAATATCTCTATCCTCATATCCGAAAAGTAGATAACGATCTTTATTTTGGAAAGATGAAGGGGCATGAGAATTTGTACCTCGCCATGGAGCGGGTGACAGAAAAGAATGTTCAGTTGTGGAAACACTATGCCTCTTTGCAAGCAGATTCTCGTGTTACTTCTTACCTTCAACGTAAACTGGAAGGATTTGGGCAAGGCTCTAGGCATTTTGAATTAGTGTTGAATAAGATTCCCTATGAACTTAGTGAGTTATGGGTTGCGTATGTTACCAGCCATAAAGATCCTCAGCATATTCCAGAATCTATCCTATCATATTCCCTCCAAAACCTTCAAAATAGGGATTTTCCTTTTGCAAAAGACATTAAAATGTTTGTGACAGTTACCTCTTCGTCGGACGCTCTGCTCACATCTCATATAGGTATTAATGCTTCTGCTGAAGCAGTTTTTGGAGAAAGAGTGAAGGGTATTTCTATGCCCTTGCATTCGTTTGGGGCTCAAGTAATGCTGCGTCGTAATTTACACAGACGATTTATGATGAATGTCCCAACCTTTTCTATGCAGGTAATTTTGATGAAAGCCCTCACTCCTTATCCCCATTCCATTTTTATAGGAACCAGGGAAATGCAAGAAAAAATGGAACAAAGATTGAAGGTATCTTTTGATGAATTTGTTCGTCAATATCCTGATTTTCAGAAAGAGATGCCGTGGTTACGGTCTAAAGAATCTACAGATGAAGATTTAAAAAGAGAATTTGAACAGTTTCAGAATCCCTACATGGGATCTCCTTTGGCTGATGAAAAAGAGACCAAACATCAGAAGTCTAAAGAATTTTTGAAACTGATGGAAACATATCCTCCCCTTCTTTCTGTAGATAGAGAAAAACACATAGAAAAAAGTTTCACTATTTATGATCAACATCACCGAAACCAAGTCTGGTTGCATATAGAGAAAGAGAACCCTCACTATCAATGGCTCTTTACAGATCCAGCAAGCGTAGGAGGGCCTGACCTTAATTATGTTCTTGTAAGCCTTAAAGCTCTTGCGGATGCGGTGCTGGTGATAAATCCCTAAGCAAGAGATTGTCTTCTGTTTCGAAAGAGATTATCTTATGCTTTAGTTTGATTTAGAATTCATGCGGTGGCTATTGTGACTTCAGAAGAGATAGGGAATTCCATCACCTCTCACCTTCGGGATACATTTCGATACGTGACTCAAAAGAGTAGGCTTCAGGTTACTTCCTATGGATCCTTTGTCACTATTACATCGTCATGCCCAGAGATTGGGGTTCATTATGTCCTCGGCGTGGGGGTGCCTCAAACGGCAGTAGACTATGAAAAGCTTCTAGATCCTTTTTTGCATCCTCGGAAACTTCCCTTAGTATGGTTTAGTGGGCCTTATATAGAATCTCTGGCTCAAAATCTGGAAGAGCGGGGGCTTATTCAGGTAGGATCCTTGGCGGGCCTTTCTTTGGATTTAGCAAAATATGTTTTTTCTGCAGTTGATATTGAAATCATCCCCGTTGCCACGGAAGAATTATTCCAAAAATGGTGTGATATTCATGCGCGTACTTGGAACAAAAGCTGTGAGGTCACAGATCTTTTCTTTAAAGGGCTTAATCCGATTTCTAATCAAGAGGGCCGATGCTTTTTGTTTTTAGCAAAATTTCAGGATATATTCGTAGGATGCTCTCTTTTGGATATCCAAGGAGAGCAGGCGGGATGTTACTGGGATTGTGTCTTGCCTGAGTATAGAGGTCGCGGTATTGGAACCGCTATGGTTCACCATCGAGTCAATCAAGCAGCAGAAAAAGGCTGTGCTTCTATCGTGGCCCAATGCCTCAACTCTTCTCTTCCCCTTTACCTTAAAGCTGGGTTTGAAAAGAAAGTAGATATGGCCGTGTTTCGGTGGGATGCAAATTAAGCTGCTTGAACGATTAATAACTCCCAATGACGCACTGGCACAAATCCCATTTTTTTGTAAAATTTTTCAGCCGCTGCATAGGAAAAGAGGGCGGCATATTTGCCCCCTGATTCGAAGATATCTTTGATGCAGGCTTCCATAATAGTTGTACCAATACCGTGTTTGCGCTCTTTTTCTAAAACACCAACGCTGGAGATAAGGCCTATACCTTCGGAACTAATATTAACTTCTGCAACGGCAACGGGGTGAGATTCTTTATAGGCCAGCAGAAATCTTTCATTTGTATGGTTGTGAAATGTAGTAGAGAATTCTAGAACATGACCATAGTCAAGACCTTCTGCTTCATGCGCAATCTGAGCCCAATTTTCAAAGTCTTTTGGGTTTGAGGCTTTTTCGACTTTCACTGATTTTAAAGATCGAATAGAGTGAAAATCTGTCTGTTTTAAAAACATTTCTATAATAGGAATTTTTAGATCATGAGGAATTTTGGCATTAAAAGGATCGGATTCTTCTCCTAAATACGCAAAGCTTTTCCCTTCAAAATAAACGCGGGCTTTTTCTAAATCTTCCTCATTCTTAAATCCCCACGCAAAATTAAGCCGGGGAGAGGGGATAGGGGATTTAAGACAAGTGATTCCATCTTCTTGGTAAATTTCCCATCCAGGGACCTGAGAATGTATTAACTGTTGCCAAAGGTCGAGGAAGTTGTGGGTCAGATGTAAGGAAGATAGGGATGTCATTATTTTCTCTGTTTCTATTATTTAGTGATAACCTCATATCCGAAAAATTTTGTTCTATCTTCAACCAAAAGTTCAGAAAGCCTCGGCAATGCGTCTTGAATATAAGGTTGTTGTATATGCGCATCAAGAGCTTCTTTGTTTGCCCAATCCTCAACAATATGGATTTTATTATCAGGGAGCGAAAAAATTCTGAAACCTGTGCACCATTCTGTTTCTGCTAAGCTTTTCTGTTGCACAGAAAGAAGAAGCTGCATTAATTCCTCTTTTCTATCTGGTTTGGGGTCCATCGTTACAAAAACTGTCAGAGTAGAAGAAAGGGTGTGAGATTTAAGTTGGGCCTCTTGATCCTCTATAGCTCCAAAAGTCAAAGGGGACAATGATAAAATCAAAAAAAGGTGATAGATAATTTTTTTCATAAACTACTCCAATTAGAGCTTTGAATGCTCATATGATACTTTTTTCCTAAACTCTATAATCTGTTCTTCTAAATTCTCCAGGCTCAACTCATACACAGGAATGCCTTCTTTTGCACAAATATCCAAATAGGTTTTAAGGCCCCATGATGTATCCCATCCTTCAAGCTTGAGCAAAAGCATACCTTTAGATTTCTTCAGGAAATCAATATTCATGGGCATGAGGAGTTTGCGGCGTTCTTCAAGTTCAATTTCTGGCCATGCTTTAATGAGGGTTTGATTCCAAACAATAGGGGCAAAAAGGCTAATACCATTTTCAAGAGCTAAAACAGCAATCTTTTGGGAGAGATTATATCGATGCTCTTTTTCGGCGTCGCTCCCATTAAAAGGGGAGGCTAAAAAGTAGAATCCAGAATTATTACCGATCATGTTTTCATGCTCCAATGGGCCTTTCACTGCTGCCTCTAAGCTGAGTAATACCAAACATAAAGCTATTTTTAAATAAATCAAGCGCGGAATCATCCTATTTCTTTAGCCAATATCGAATAAAATGCTTGTCTAGCTTCTTTTTCTATCCAAGGTGTATGGCCACAATTCTTCAGAACAATAATACGGGAATTTTCTAGTAAAGCCGCAGCTTCTTCTACGGCTGCGAGAGGGTGAGGATCATAGTCTCCATGGATAAAGGTAACGGGGCATTCGATATCTTTTAAACACTCCAGAAAACCCCCTTCCTGTCTCATTTTGGCAGCCTCAGGCCAAACGCTTTCGTAAATATCCAAAGAAAAGTCAATAGAGGACTCTGTGTCTTCACTTTTAAAATTATCTGTCTTATCAAAGAGTTTATTTAATTTTGAAAACAGCACTATTTTTCCATCGTTTTCAGCCGCAGAAAGCTCTTGTTCGATTTCTGAAGTTTTCTCTTGTTCAGTAGCACTTAGGCGAGACCACCGTGTGTCAGACGTCATTTTGGCATATTTGGGCCCTAAAGGAGGGCATCCAATTAGAATGATTTTCTTGAACATCTCGGGGTTTTGAGATGCCACAAGAACCGCAAGCATAGCGCCCCAGGAATAGCCGATCAATGTAGGAACAGGTATCAAGCAAAGAATTTCTTTTAATTCATCCACTTGTCCTTGGACTGTTCGAGCCGTTTGAAAGGGCTCTATCACACTCATGGAAGCACTTAAGTATTGGGCAACAGGTTTCATTTCTCCAGTTGCTCCAGGACCTCCATGAAGGAGAACAGCTTTATAGGGATATTTCCCGTAAGTTCTATAATTTGATTTGCAAATTTTCATTCTAAAAGTAAGATGATGACCTTATTGAGTTGTGAGTATATCAGAATATGAAAAGAATATTAGGACTATTATGTTTCATGGGAACACTTCAGGCAACGATTCTTGAGAATGAACCCCTTGTCGCTGCTCTGACAAAAATAGAGAGGTCTTCTGAAAAATGTCTGGAGGAGGTACAAAAAGTGTCTTTGGATCAACTTCAAATCCAGCCTTTTGTTTATGGAATTTTGACCCAAATCCATGAGAATGATAATGAAACTCGGACACTTTTGATTCCGTATTTGCAGAGTCACTCCGCGGAGGTTTTTGAAAAACTGGAAAAAATTGATTCCATCAATGGACGCATTGTGAAAGTTATTTTGGGAGCGAATGGGGGATGGTTAGAAACCTCTAAATTCGGACAAGAATGTAATGATATGGTATGGCTCCTTGTGCAGCATATGGATAGAGATGTTCCCTATCAAAAAATAATTCTCGAAAAATTAAAAGTGAGTACTGAAACAAACAAGCAAGATGCAAAACACTATGCTTACCTCTACGATAGGGTGGATGTAAGTGAACAAAGACCCCAGCTTTACGGGACGCAAGCAACTTTTGATAAAGACTCTAAAAAATATGTGCTGAATGACGTGGAAAATCCAAAATGTCTTAATGATCGACGCAAATCCTTGGGGCTTGAACCAGCAGAAGAGTATTTGGAGAAACTTAATTATTTATACGGTAAAGATATGAAATGAATACAATCACTTATGGCGATTTTGAAAAAGTAGAGCTAAGGTCAGGCGTGATAGTCAAAGCTGAGGAATTTCCCAGGGCCAAAAAACCTGCCTATAAGGTGTGGGTTGATTTTGGGACAGAGATTGGCGTCAAACAAACCTCTGCGCAAATTACTGTGCATTATAAGCCCGAGATCTTACCTGGCCGTATGGTGGTTGGATGTGTGAATCTAGAGCCTCGTAATATAGCGGGGTTTATATCTGAATTCTTATTAGTGGGATTTGAGGACGCTAATGGTGCAGTTTGTTTGGTTAGTGTAGAACCTGAAGTGCCAAAAGGGCAGAAACTGTTTTAAGGAAAAGAGTGCTCTATCCATTTTTTTCTGTAAGGCTTTTTGGAAGTTCAGAGATACTTGCTTCCCAATTTTTACCATCAAAAGGTGAGACTTTAACGGATAAGCTTCCTGAAGTATCCAAGCATCTAAGATTTACACTGTAATCATTGGGATGGGATCTGGGTTGATAAAAGGATTTCACACCACAGACCTTACAAAAAGTGTGCTGAGCTTGCATCGTATTAAATCGATAAGTAGTCAGAGAATCTTCTCCACTTAAAAGAGTAAATGCTTCTTTTGGAACGAGCAGATGTAAAAAACCAGTTTTGTCACAAATTGAACAATTACATTCAAAAGCAGATATATGTGAAGGCGCATGAACTTTAAATGTAACGGCTTTACAATGACAACTGCCAGAATATTCACGCAGTTCCGTTGGGTTCTCTTTCTGAACATCAGCTGCCGGATCATCTGAGGTGGATATACGATGGGATGGTGCTTGATAGGCAGCAGCCTCATCAGTTTCTGTTGCAGAAAAGGTGCTTAGAGACACCAGGCATATAATCAATGCTAGATAGATTAGGTTAGAGAACTTCATCTTTATTCTCTATTTCTTCGCAATAACAGAAGGATGGAGGTTAAGAGGTTCATACTTGAAGCTGATATTATCTGCAGAAAATCCAGCTTTTGTTAGAATTTCCCGCATCTTCTCTTCGCTGCGGAAAGAAGCTGTCCATCGGGAGGGGATAGCTTCCATCATTAAGCTCATTCGAGCCATAGTCGCTTCAGGAATGGATGTAAGGTTCCATTGATCAGTTGGAAGAATAAAGCTAGCAATTGCTTTTCCACCAATTTCTAAAGAGTCATAGAAGTTTTTGAAGAGAGCTTCTAAACGATCATCCTCTCCAATGTAAAAAGTGAAGCCATTGCAGGTAATAATATCAAAAGGGCCTCCTTCAAGAGGCTGCCAGGCATCTTGTTTCTTGAAAGTTACTTCAACGTAGCCGTGACGATGTGCATTTGCTTGAGCTACATCAAGAGATTCTTGATCTATATCAAATCCAAATAGTTTTAAATCCAGAGTTGATGGATAACTGAGCTTCAGAAACTCATAGAATGTACCACAAGCAACGGATGCAAACTTTAATTCCCTTGCTCCTTTAGAGCAACTTTCAAATATAGTTTCATTAAGGATAGCTCTTACATTTCGATGGTTGGCCTGGTAGGCAAGTACAACCGGTGCATTTTCAAAATGAATACGATCTGGCTCTGTTATAGGGTTATCCATAGGATCTCTTCCTGTTATTTTTCCGTCCTCTGGATAAAGAGTCATGAATTCTGTTAAAGGTCCATTCGGTCCCCCATTTACCATATAAAACCTTAAAAGAAGGGATTGGGAGCATTGTTCAACAAACCCTATAAGCTGTTCTTTGCGCGCATCTGGTATTTCTTTCCCTCTTATTTTGCCAATTAACTCTTCTTTTCTCGCTTCAGCTGTCACAGCATCTATGCTGACCATGCGGTGAGAAAGAGTTTGGTATGAAGGCAAATCTTCATTGCCTGTAGCAGCAGCAAAAGATTTTGAAAGAAGTGTGCTGGCTACAAATACCATTAATCCTAATTGAGTAAATTTCATTTTTATTCTCCTATTTAATCGAAACTACTTGACCTTCTGTCATGGTTAACAGATCTGGGGATTTGAAATTAAAGACAGCATTAGGCGTACCTGCTGCTGCCCAGACGCTTTCAAATTTTAAAAGATCTTCGTCAATAAAAATAAGGTCTATTTTTTGTTTATGACCGATGGGAGGAATGCCGCCGATGGCAAAGCCTGTAATGTCGCGTGCAAAATCAGCATCTGCTTTTATGAGGGGTTCTCCCAAAAGGGCTTCAATTGCTTTTTCGTTAACTCTGTTAGGTCCTGAAACTAAAAGCAAAACAGGATGGTTAGTGTCAGCTGTCTTAAAAATTAAAGATTTTACAATCTGCCCTACTTCACATCCAATGGACTGCGCCGCATCATTGGCTGTTCGTGTGCTTGAAGGCAATTCTAAAACTGTACAGCTTAACCCCTTTGCATCCAGAGAATCTTGTACGCTTTGAGCGCTTTTGGTGAGGGGCTGCATAAAATTTCCTTTCAAAATCAGCCTTTTAGTACCAATTTTCCAAAGAACTGTCAATTTAAAGAGAGAATCAGGTCAAAAGGACCGATGCATTTTAATTTTAGAGCTATTCTCCTCTCTCAAAAAAATCTACGTTCTCTAGGCCGTACCAAGGATTTTCTCGTTTTTCTGCCTCACTTATTAGGGACTTGAGAGCTTCTAAAGGAGAAGAAGGGGTTTTTTTTCTAAATTTTAAAAAGGCAGCGCGCGCAATTTTCCTCACTTGTCGAGTGAAAAGGGGAGAGGAAATTAAGGGTTCTCCTTTTGTGAAAGCTACTATGGCAGGCTGTTCTATCCGAGACCATAGTATCTTAGAAACGAAGCCTCTTGCCTCTACATCTCCTTTAGAGAGAAAGTGCTCTAAATTTTCTGAAAACAGAGTAAGAAGGAGCTTTTCTTTTTTTTAAGTCCATTTCTTCCTGAAAAGAAGCAGGAGAAATTGCACCATGTTCTCGCTGTCTGAGAAGAACAGCGGTATTGGAAGAGGGCGCCTTATCTTTTTCTCCCTCTGTTGCTGCTTGAAGGCAAGAAATAGATGCCAGAAGTGAAGATATTATTATAAATCTCATATTCTTATTTCCCAGTTTCTTTATATTTAGATGTAAGTCCCCAAGCCCAGAGCATAGCATCTTTATCAACTCTGGGATTGTAGTGGCTTGGTTGTTGATTGTGAGAAAAATGACTCTTAAACGCTTTAACAACACCATGATGATTAGGGGTCACAACGGAACTTTCTGGAAAGACATATCCATACTCTTTCAGCATTTGTAAGAAGAAGGCCTCACTTGTGCCTTGAGGCAAAGGTTCTTTTGGAGAATAACGCGTTGAGATAGCCTCAGGAGTTCTTTCTTCTGCTCCAAGCCATGCACCTACGCCATACCTAACATGGAGTTCTTCCCACGGGAAAAGAATGCCTGGATCTTGTTTTCTGCTAGGCGCAATATCCGCATGTCCCACAACATTTTGGGGAAGAATGCCATATCTTTTAACAATATCTGTACTTAATTTACCTAATGTATCAATTTGAGCAGGATCAAAGGCAAACCAGGTTGGGTTAGAGGCTTCATCTCCTACGTAACCCTTATTGATATTCTCAATGGCCTTGTTGCATAAGTGAGGGTGGTGTTCGTAGTTGAGGGAAGAGACTAAATGG
>CAZEUR010000044.1:0-8908 GCA_964515175.1 uncultured Holosporaceae bacterium
TTCCAAATATGAGCCATATTGTCGGCACTTCTTTAGCTCATATTGATGTGGTTGCGTGTGGTGATGCTGTGCGACGAGCTGCGCCAGATATCTCTGCCATTAACCTTGGGGCTGCCCAAGACACGGCGGAGCAAGCCAGAGCTCTTCGAGCAGCGCAAGATGTGGAATACGCGGCCTCTCTCGCAGCTGATAGGGGAAGAGCAATAATTGCAGCACAAGGGGCTGCTGCCGCTTCTGAAGAAGTAAGGAGACCAGAACCTTCCCAAAATGATTCAAATTCTCAGTCTGTGCCAACTCTTGCACAACGCCGAGCCATATTCGCGGCTGCAGCAGAAGCACGGACAAATCGCTCAAATGTATGAGTTCACTACATATGAGATATGGTTATGTAGTTTATAAACATTCTTGTATAGACACTTAATCTGCATAAAAAAGACCTCCTAGGTTTGTTGTTAACGAACATATCCGGAAGGTCTTTTTTCTTATGTGCACGGGGGATTTCGCTTCGCTATTTATGGCTCCGCTCTTCCCCACTTGCTTAGTCTCACATCTGTCTGAACTTTTACAGGTAAAACAGGGAAATTCTGTCCAAAACTCAAAATAATTCTTATTAATTTTTTATAAAAAAGAGAGCATTATGCATAAATTGATATGCCCCCCATGAATTTATTGATGTAGGTTGATGGAAATTTTGAGAAATTGAACAAAGTATTTTTTCATAGTTTGGTTGGTTTAATAGTTGGCAGAAAATAAATATGGTTGAAATGGGAAAAATTAAAAAGACGTTACTAGGATTTGGATTTTTGAGCTCAGGGTTTTTTATTATAAATGGACATGCTGCTGCTTTGGAGTGGAGAGAGGAATCACGTGCATTGCCCTCTGCTTCCCAGTGGAAGATGCAAAGCATGGAAGAAGCGTTGACTCAAAGTCTTGGAGGCGCCTCTCACAAAGATTTAACGCCACGAACTGTTGTTGACTCTGAACCGTTTCATCGAGAAAACAAAGATGGAAAGATATTTTTAAGTTTTCACGAGAGGAAATTTTTGGGGGATCGTGAAGTTAACAAAAAAATAGTAACTGAAGAATATGAGGAGCTAAAAAGACCTGCACTATGGAAACGGGATGAGGAACAAAAGCTTTCCAGATTGATCGTTCAGTCCTATTTTATTAAAAACTCTGTAGACGTGCCTTTTGGAGAAAAAATAAGTCAAACTTTTTCGTGGGTCAAAGTAGAATCGACTGAAGAAGAGAAAAAGCAAACTCGAGAGCTTGAGGGTGTAGAATATGAACTTCACTCCACTCAAGAGGTGTGGGAAGTGGAACCTGAAGTGAAGATATTTGTAGACCGACCACGAGAAGAGTGGAAAAAAGTCTATGTAGCGCCGCCTCCGGCTCCTCAACTTGCTCCGTGCCTGCAAAGACATGTCAGACATGGAAGTGACAGCAGTGATGAGTGCTCAATTTCGTAAAGGATGTTTTCTAAAACAGCCATATGTGAGGAAGGTTTGTCTCAAATGAGGAGAATAAAAAAAAGGATAGGAGGATGGGTCTCTATTTTCCTATCCTTGTATGTAGGAGTGGTGGGAAGTTCCGTCTCTTGGGAAGAAGTTAGAACTTCGTCTCTCCACCCAAGTCCTGTCGCAATTGAGATTAACAAAAAAACCAGAGTTCTTTCTATTGCAGGCCTTTCAAACTTAGAAATTTATGGATTAGAGGGAAATAAGAAAAAGGATCTATACGTTCGAGATGGAAAGAAAATTTCCGTAAAAAGAAGATGCAATCAACGTTACTCAAGCCGAGAAAAAGATCTGACGATAGACTTCTCTGTTGATGAATCTGGAAACATAAAAATTTGGGCTCTTCATGGATCTCGAGATGTCTCCTTTACAACGCCGAGAGATCTGGTAACAGAGGAGGTTAACTCTTCTGGAAATATTCTATTGGATAGCCGAGTTTATGAAAACTTAGGACTCTTTTCATTTGGGGAGAATGCCTCTATTGTGACAACACACGGGATTTTGAAGGGAGGAGTTTTTAGAGGCGATACTCTAGCGCTTCACAGCACCAGTTTTCTTGATCTTGAGAATATAAAAATCAAAACTCTTCGTGCGATTTTAACTGGCCCCTCGGTGTTGGTAAAAGAAAACAGCGAGATCATATCAACGACTTTAGAGGTTACTACTCGAAAATTTGGAATCCAAGAAAGTCGGGTTTTGACTTCCGCATCTTCCATTAAATCTTCTCACTTCTTTTTGAACCAAGGCTACTTTCATGTTGATAGCTCTTTTGTGTATGAAGGAGAGAGCTATCGAGCAACGGATCGAAGCGGTTTTCGAGGGGAAAGCGGCGTTATTTTCTCTGTGCACGATTTTGAGAATCGACAGTCTTCAACGGGAAGCAGGGGTTTTTTTCATCTCAACATTTTTGGCGGAAGTGACAAGCCACTGTTGAATCAAGAAGGACGTCTCTATTCCTTAGAGGATCTTTTTATTCAGGCACCTCTTATAACCCTCTCAAATACAAGAGGAGCGATTCTGAGCCGTGGGGAGATGGAGCTCACTCTAAAGGCTCTGAACAATAGAGATAATTCTGTGGTCATCGCGAAAAAGCTAACAGGAGCTTTGGAATATTTGTTTAATTTGGGTTCCAGAATTCGAGTGGATAACCTAATGGAACTCTCTGTCACAAGAGGAGTTTCGAATTCTACCTCTGCGTCTATTCATGGCAGAAAAGTCAATATACAGATTGGGGAAAAGGAAACTGCTCCTATTTTGGAAAATAAAGATTCCCATTTAAATGTGCACAGTAGCTCTCATGCAACTCGATTTAAGGAGGATATAAAGCCGGCGCAAGATGGAGGAATCAAACAAGACTCCCCCAAAGATAGGCTTTACGGAAATTTCATTAATGAATTAGATGCTTCAGTAATTGGCACTGAAGGTATGGACATAAAAGTAATTGGAGAGATTTTAAATGAAGATGGTGCAAAAATATTAAGCCCAGAAGGATCTATATATTTAGAAGCTCAAAGTCGCATTCTAAATCATGATACGGCGCGAATTTTTGCGGGAAAGAAAGCGCATCTCAAAAGTGCGCAGGGAAGCATCTTCAACAATGACGGTGGTCACATTCAAGGATGTGGGACAACTATGGAAGCGTATGGAAGGATTGATAATACTAAAGGCGTGATTGAATCTTTTAGTGAGACAAGCCTCTGGACTGATAATTTGAATAATGCTGGTGGAAAAATTTTATCAGTTCAGGATTCATTCTTACCAAAAGTTACAAGTCTTATAAACTTTAGGGGAATCCTGCAGTCCGCAGAAGGGCAGGTACATCTAACAGAATCTATGCTCTGTTTGGCTAACGAAAGAGGCACTATAAAATCCAAAAAAGCCCTATCTTTCCGAGATCTGAGGAAGTTGAAAAATAAAGGTGGTCAGATCTCTCCAGATGATGAAGAAGCGGGCGGCCTGATTGAATCTGCAGAACAGATATCTTTTAGAGGAATTGGGATTCTGCCCTCCTTTTTAGGAGGTGCAGTCTCTTCTCCAATTTTGGAGTTTGAAGAAACTCATGGTCAAGCTTTTCGCACACTAGAAGATGTTCTGGGTTACAAGGATCCACATGTGATTCTGAATTGCGACTTTTTAAGAGTTATTTGTAAGGGGGTCCTTGAGAATGATAGTGTCATAGAGAACCTTCCGTACAATTTAAGTCTAGACAGTCTAGAGTTTTACAATAGAAGAATTCTTAAAACCAAAAAGAATCTTAAAATACAAGCAAAAACGTTTGTTAATGCGGCAAATCTAGAAGGAGAAGATAAAAGAGTAGATAATTGTTTTCCATTTTTATATTTAAAACATGCACAGAAAGATTCTTTCTTGTCCCAGGTATTTAGAGATTTAGAATTTCGTTTTGTTAGCCAAGAAAAATCTTTGAAAGCTGTGATGGGAGCTGAAGAACTTAGTCTTGTTGGAACAGAGACGATTTCTAACTATGGAAGATTAGAATCAATTAACGACTCCACTTTAGAATCCCCCAATATCCAAAATGGATGGGCTGTTGGGGATGAAGAAACAGAATTTTTGGTGGATGGAGAAGTTCGCCGCGATGCTTTTGATTGGAAACATCATGTGTATAAGCCCCAACCCAATTGCTACCTGAATGTGGGAGGAAAACTCTTTATTAAAGGGGTGCGAGACGGGAAATTTTTAAGCACTTTCGGGTTAACTCAAGTTCGCAAAGGCGTCAGTGTTGAGAATCTTCGTTTATTCCTCAATTTTGCAGGAGCTTTTCACGTGGATCACCAGCCTGCAGAGTTGGAATGGCGGGTCCCCTATTTTTTGAACATGCTGGGAATCATCGATACAAGTATTGTTGCGCACCGCTATTGGCAGATTGATTATGCCAACTCGAATCCAGCAGAGTTTGTAATCACGAATGGGGCTCTGAAACTCAGAGATACGGTTTATGCTTTAAATGCGGCCAGTTTCCTTCATGCGCAGCACGGAATTGATATGGAGGGGATTTCAGAGGATCAAAAGAAAAGCTTCTTAGAAACATTTAAAAGAGATGCTTCGCAGCCAATAGTAGATAGTTCTGTAGATTTTCCAACCAAAGTCGTGAATGAAAATTATGTGGAAACCTATGTGCAAACCCTTACAAAAACAGGGGTTGACGTATCAGTTCAAAAACACTCAACACTCGGCATTGGCAGCAAGAGCAAGTCTTATACCTATTGGAGACTGGACTATCCAGAATCAGGAACCAGAGACACGCATTTTGGTGTCATGAGCTCTGGAGAGACCGTAGACATAAAAGATGTCTCTAATGTTCATCTTAAAGGATCTCTGGCAAGCCATACAATTGGTGTTAAAGCCACAGGAGATATAAGTACGGGAGACCAAAGAGATATCAAAATGCCGTCTGTTAAGGTATTTCCGGATTCTTTGGAGATTATGCCAGAAGAAACACATTCTTTCGATCAGCAGATCTATAAACCGGCTTCTGAAGACTCTTTTTATGTGATGCAAACAGGTCTTTCTAGAAACTCCAAAGAAAAAGTCCCCATGGTTATCATAGGAGGAGAAGAAACAGATATTGAATCTTATAAGATGCTTTTAGCTCCAGAAGACATGCAAGGGCTTATGATTCGCCTTCTGCAAAGAAAGATGAATACGGGATATATCCCTTCTTTGAAGACTATGAGAGATGCGGCTGAAGTTGCCTATTCCTCAGCGCTTACAAAAGACCCTGAGGGGATTAGCCGCAAGAAATTTGCGTACCTTCCTCAGGAAACTTCTGAAGAAAAAGAAGAAGAGCTTTCTTCCTTTAGAGAAGTATTGGTTATTTCTCCTGAGCAGGTAGAAGAAGGTCTTTATTTTGTGCCAAAAATTCTTAAAGGCAGTAAGTGCTTGGTACCCGTGCTGCACTTTAAAAAAGACACTGTTCATCCAGATTTAGGCCGGCCCGATGGCGCTAACATTGCAGAAGGAAAGCTTAATCTGGAAACAAAAGGAGATGTAGATCTTGGAGGCACCAATATTGGGAAAAAAGGAGCAAGAGTTCGAGGAAGAAATATCAGAGGAAAAACATCGACTTATGCAGAAAATATCTCAGTCAAAGAAACGTATGTTGCTGCAGAAGGCGGCTTTCTCTCCAGTTCTTCAGAAATTAGAGAAGAGACTCATCATCAGATTCTTCGACACTCGGGCTTACCGGCAATTTTAGCCTCCGAAGACACGATAGAAATTGATGCTGATAAGGATGTTCTTTTAACAGGAATGAATTTGATGGGAGGAGATATTTCCATAAATGGATGGCGTGTTCTTCTCAACACCCTAGACCTCCAAGACAAGAAGCGTACAGAGGAGGGTCAAGAGATTATTGTGCCCACCTATAAACAAACCATTATTCTGGGAGGCAAAACGGGTCATATTACTACGAAAGTTTTTGAGAACCATGGTAGTTATTATCTCACCATTGGGGATTCTACCATTGAAGCAGAATACGAGATCACACAAGACTATGTCGCTAAAACCTATCGGCATAGTAGGAACTGTCGTGTAAAGCAATCTGCGTTTTCTGCAACAGCCACAGAGAGTGAGCTCTATCAGACAGCGTTCAGCGCTCCAGAACTTGGTAGTATGGAGGGAACTTTAAAGCTTATCAGTCCTCTAATTACAGCAGAAGGAATTGTAAAGGCACCTGAAGGGGATCTTATTTTTAAAGGGGTAACACTTACAGGAAGTGCTCGAGCTCAATTTAACAAACAAACCTCTAAATCTACAAAGAAAACAGGGTTTGGAGGGGCGTACCAAAGATCAACGACTGAAGCGCCTCAATTTTTAGAAACAACCTTTGAAGGAAGAAACATCCATGTGGAAACTGAAACAGCGGATTTTGCAGGCACAACTCTTAAAGCTAATAAACTGAAGGATTTGACCGCGCAAGGAATGACCCTTAGACCTACGGTGGAAGTAATGGTAACTCGCAGTGATGTCAACCAAAGCGGGGCCTTTGGAACGCAGGGGACGCGTACAGAAGCCGGACAAGAGGTAGAGCACAGATCCATCCTTGATGTTAAAGAGATGGAATCCGTCCACGTACCTGCGCAATTCACCAATGTGGACTGGGATCGATATGCAACGTTGATTAGTGGATTACAGCCGGAAGAGACGGTTCGTCAATTGAACTCTTGGGTTCATACCCAGAGCTACTCCACCGGCATCGGCCAAGAAGGTGCAATTGTGGTGGCTTTAGCAGTTACCGTTGCTACAGGAGGCACAGGAAGCGGAATATGGGCTGTCATGGGGAATGCAGCCTTCAGTACGCTTTGTTCCAGTGCCGCTATTACATTTCTAAATACAGGAGGAGACCTTCAAGCCACGTGCAAAAGTCTTGCCTCCGTTGAAAGTTTGAAGTCCGTCATTATTGCTGCGGCATCAGCGGGAGTTGTGCATAAGCTTGCTCCAGAGCTCGGTGTGGTGATGAGTGGAGCTAACATGACTATTGGTCAACATGCCGCAAGAGCTGCTCTTCTCACAGGAACCCAAACCGCTGTTACCTCTCTTGTAAACCAAGAAGCGCCCGATCTAAGCCAAGCAGCTCGACTGATGGTAGCAAATGTGGTGCAAGGGTACGCTGCAAATAAATTGGGGAGTGCGAGAGCTCCAAATCAAGAGACTGGTGCTACTGCCACAGCAGAACCGTTAGACGGGACAACACACAAGATTCTGCACGCCGCTGTTGGTGCGGTAGCAGGGGCAATCCTAGACCCCCATCACATGGGCCGAGGAGCTTTAGCTGGCGCTATCGGTGCCTCTGTTGCTGAAGCCGTCGCAGAAGGATTAACCTTTAAAGGCGCAACAGACGAAGAGATCCAAAGAAATGCCAATACAGGGAAGATCTTAGCGGGAATTGCAGCCTTAGCGGTGGGACAAGATGTGGGTATTTCTATTCATAGCGGTACCACGGCGATAGAGAACAACTTTTTATCCAGAAAGGACGTCTTGGAAGCAGCCGATAGTCTGCTGAAGTCAGCCGAGGAAATAGATTGGGTTGATGTTGTGGATACAGTAGAGGTAGGCGTAGATGTGGCCACCCTTGGAGTTGCCGCACTCGCCGCTCCGGAAACAGCGGGAATAAGTATGGCCACAAGAGCAGCCCTTAAACAATACATTACAAAACCTGGATTTTCTTTAGCAAAGAAATTTGTTGTTTCTTCAGGAGGAAAGCAACTAACTACAGGCTCTGTGAAACACTTGCGAACATTCCTAAGAGGCATGAAACAAGAAACAACAGGAACTTCAATTCTCAAACCAAGGACCAGAACAATGGCTGAGGATGTGAAAGTAGCCGTTGTTCGAGAACCTGTAAAAACCTCTGGCCGAGTTGAATCGGGAAGTGGTAACGTGATGAAGTCGAAGGTTGACAGTAAGAGTGTTTCACGATCTCAGAGATGGCTGGAATTAGCTCAGGATAAACCTAATAAAATCTCTAGCCTACCAAAAGAAGTAAAAAATTATGTTAAAAAATCAGGAGGTAGAAATATACAAAACAAATTTGGTCTGGAGTTAGCCCATAAGCCTAAAAAAGCGGCGGCTCAGGGGCATGACTACTCTGAAGCGCTACCAAAATACACCGCAGATCATCGGGGAATACAACACAGATTTTTAAAGGAAAGCAGGGAAGGAACGGTTATTTCCAAACCAAAAGCATCCAGAGACACAAATAAATATTCTTTACCTAAAGCAGGAGCACTGTCAGAATAGTACCATGTTAGAAAAAAATCTTTTAAAATTGAAGAGGAAATACGGACTTCACTTTTTTGAGCCTGCACCTCAAGAGAAAATAATTGAATTTGAAAAGAAACATGGGAAACTTCCAGAAGATCTCAAAAGATTTTATAAAGTTACTAACGGATTTGAATATGAAAATTTCACTATCTTTCCTCTCCTTAATAAAGATAATTTAAAACGAACTTGGGACAGTTTGGAAAAAGCCAATGCACCCAAATCTACAAAATTTAAGATCCCTGCTGAAGATTTTCTTAGTAAATTTTTGATCTTTGGAAGCTTGGAAGGGATGGATATGATGTTGTATGACAAAGAAGATTCATCACTCTGGTATGAAGACCAGGAGGGCTATCATAAGACTAATCTCACTCTTATAAAATTTATAGAAGGAATGATTTCTGAAAATAAACGAGATACAAATTAAGTCTTCTTTAGAATTTTAACGAGAATAAGGAAACACATTGCCTCAGCAACATAGAGGCCCTCATGAATGGTGGGATTTGAAGTCGCTGCATTCCGGTGGTGGTAGAATGGTCGCAAATAAAAATTAAACGAAACGTCAGTTCGGGATTAGGGACAGGCAGAGGCGGCATAAGGGCTTGATTTTT
>CAZEUR010000045.1:0-8793 GCA_964515175.1 uncultured Holosporaceae bacterium
TGTCCAGTTTTAGCGGGTCACCTCAGAGCAGAACCTAGAGTTTTTGATATGGAACAAGAGTCGCTGAAACTTTTTCGCGCACCCTCAAGAGGTGAATGCGCCGCAAGCCGTCTGCTTCTGTGGCAGGCAGTTGAAGCCTTACGAAATAGAGGGGGCTTGGGTCAAGGGGGTTTTTGGGCTTGAAGGTGCCAGCATCATACCCCCGTCGCCTGAAATAAAGAGCCGCTTCTTGGGCGGCCTTTGGAGATTCGAAGGCACCCAGTTGTATCCAAAATAATTTAGAAGGAGTAGTTTCCTCCAAAGAGAGAGATGTTTTGAAGGGAAGCATTTCTGGTTTTTTAGGAAATTTCGAGGCTCTTTGAGTGGGGTCCCCTTCTAAGTGTAATAAATTTTCAGGGGCCAAAAGCTCTTTTTCTGCGGCAGAAGAGGGGCCGTAATTGGAGGTGCCATCCATATAAGTGGGCCCTGTGGTCAGAGATGTGGGTTCTGCGTATCTCTTTTTAACAGGCCATAAAGATCCCAATAATTTGAGAGAAATGTCCTCTTGGTTATCGACAGGTTTTTTAGGTGGATCTATCTCGTTTTCCGCTTCTTTTGCTAAAGTATCCACTTTTTTTGCCTCTTTTTCCAAGGGACCTTTGGCTTCTTCTGCTAATTTTTCTGCTTCATGGATAAAAGGGTCTGCTTTTTTCATAAAAGCATGCTCCAGTTTAGGAAGAGGCTCTTTGCTGAGATAGTGGGCAAAAAGGTACCCCACCGCAATGCACAAAAAGCCTATGCCTAATGATTTTAAGAAATTCGCCATTTTATGAAGAACACGCGACTTGGGCGGCAAAAGAAATCGTAACAGCGCCTGCAAAACTGCAATTGAGAATACAAGGGCCTGTGAGGAGAGGTATTCCTCCCAGCGTTGCTGTTGTGGATCCCGGAGACCAAGGACCTGCGGGAGTTGGGGTGCAAGGCATGGGGGTGAGTGTCCCCATGGCGGCGGTGGTGGCGCCGGCGACTGCTGGATTCACGATGCTTGAACAAAGAGCGAAGGGAAGAATATTTAAAAATGGAACTGTGTTGGCAATGGTTCCCATTTGAGTTCCTCCAGAGGCCATGGGAGAGGGGAGAAACATCAAAGAAGCGGGCGCGGCGCCCATGGAACAGGCGGACATGGCTCCAGACACAACGACAGGTGCAGACATGGGCTTCTTCGTCCTCCAAAAATTAAAATCGTAAACTCTCTTGAATTATAAATGGTGTGAGTCTTAAAAGCAAAGGGCATGAGAGATGATTTTATGGAGCTTTATTAATTGAAAAAATTTCAGAGTTTACTTATAGTTAGATGTGGTCAGGTGTAAACATGATTCTAAATGTAAGTGGTATATTTGCTCGTATAATTTTTGTGGAAAAATAAAATATAATGTTAGAAACACCCTCTTCACAGGCAATTCTTTTGCAAGATAGAGCTGCGCCTGTGAATTTGGAAGCTGAACAAGCGCTTCTCGGAGGACTGCTTCATAATAATTATGCTTTGGAGAAGGTAAGCGATTTTTTAAAGCCAATACATTTTTCTGATGCAAACCACGGAAAGATATACCAATCCATTTGCACATTGATCGAACGGGGCACTGTGGCAGACCCCATTACCCTCAAAGATTTTTTTGAAAAGGAAGCAACCCTTAGTGCCATTGGGGGCGTTTCTTATCTTGTGCAGCTTGCGGATGCTATGGTTTCCGTGGGAAATATCCAGCATTATGGGCAGCTTATTTATGACCTTTATTTGAGGCGAGAGCTTATTAATATTGGAGAGAATATCGTTGATGATGCGCGAGCTCATGACTTTGATAACGAAGCAACTCAGCAAATTGAAGAAGCGGAAAAGAAACTTTTTGATTTAGCGTTAAGTGGATCTTCTGGTGGATCCCGTGTTCAGAGTTTTGAAGAATCCTTGATTCAGGCCGTTAAGATGGCAGAAGTGGCCTATAAACGAGATAGCAAGATTGTGGGCGTCACCACAGGGCTTCATGATTTAGATAAGTGGTTGGGAGGGCTTCATCCTTCAGATCTTTTGATTATTGCAGGACGGCCCTCCATGGGAAAGACGGGGCTTGGGGTGAATATTGCCTTTAACGCGGCGCTTTCAAAGCTTCAAAAAGGAAAAGAGGGTGGTACGGTTGCTTTTTTTTCATTAGAAATGTCCGCAGATCAGATTGCCACTCGTATTCTAGCTCAGGAAGCGGGAGTTCCGTCCGACAAGATTCGACGGGGAGAATTGCGCAAAGAAGATTTTCCTAAATTGACAGAAGTAAATCGCCGCATCAGCCAGCTGCCACTCTTTATTGATGATACGCCCTCTTTAACGGTGGCGTCTTTGCGGACCCGCGCTCGACGCTTAAAGCGTCAACAAGGGCTTGACTTAGTGATCATTGACTATCTGCAACTTTTGAACCCAGGGGGTAAATCTGAAAACCGGGTTCAGGAAATTTCTCAGATTACACGAGGGCTTAAGGCATTGGCGAAAGAGCTTCAAATCCCAGTTATTGCCTTATCTCAGCTTTCTCGGGCGGTGGAGCAGCGAGATGACAAGCGTCCTCAACTTTCTGATCTTCGAGAATCTGGGTCCATCGAGCAAGATGCGGATGTGGTGATGTTTATTTACCGAGAAGAATATTATGAAGCTCGCCATGAACCGGAGCCTGGCACAGAAAAGTATGGTGCTTGGCAAGAGAAGATGGAAGCGATTCAAAACCAAGCGGAAGTAATTATTGCAAAGCAACGACACGGCCCCGTTGGAACCATTAAACTATTTTTTGATGCACGATTTACGAAATTTTCAGATTTGGCAAAGTAGAATGTCCAGAGGAAAGGGTAAAACTAAAATATTATGATGCTTACAAAGAAACAGTACGAGCTTTTGTTGTTCATTGAGAAATATATCCGCGCAAAAGGAATTGCCCCTTCTTATGAGGAAATGAGGGAGGGTGTTCAAAAGAAATCTAAGGCAGAAATCCACTCTCTCATAAAAAAATTACAGGAGAGGGGCGTTATTCGCCAGCTTCCTTTTAAAGCCCGGGCCATTGAAATTCTGAAAAGCCCCAATCTGTTTGAGTCGGCAGCTTTGATGGCTGCAGAAGAGGGCGTGGATGTTTGTGTGCAAGAAGAAAAAGCTGAAGAAACTTCCGCAGATATGGTCTTGGTTCCCTTCTATGGCAGTATTTCTCTGAGCTTTCCTCTAGAATGCTTTCGAAATCCTCCTCAACAGATGCTCAAAATACCAACATTCTTGCTTAAAAATCATGAGATAGGGGCAGAATATGTGGCTTTTGTTGTAAAGGGGGATTTCTTAAAAGATGCCGCTGTTTTAGATGGAGACCTTTTGTGTTTGCGCATGACAGATTTAGTGGCGGAAGAATCTCTGGTCTTTTCTGTTGTGGATGGGCATGAGGGTCATGTGAAGCGTTATGCTATCGCGGAAGGAAAAGCGACTTTGACGGCGGCAAACAAATACATGATGCCCCAAACCTTCGAACAAAGCCGTGTAATCCCGAGAGGATATGTGGCGGCTGTTATGCGGTCGGGCGCATAGCTGAGCCCAAAAATTATTTCCAAAAATAAAAGCTGTGTGGGAATAGCTCTAGTTGTTTTTATGCAACTGTTATGTATATTTAAAACACAATAAAAACAATTTATTTGATCTTTCTGTATAAAATTACAATACTCCCGAGTAGTTGGATAACATGAAAGAATTAAATAATGATAAAAATAAGGTATGATGCGTGCATCTTTTCGACTTTATTTGTTTTAAATGCATGTAGTGGAATATTGAATAGTTTTGATGAGGTGGTGGCAGAGCCCCAGATTTATAAAGTTACGAGGCTTGAAGTAGGGTCTCTCCCATCCCTTTTCTTCTCAGGAACCCTTACGTTTTCTGGAAGGCCAATACCTCTTTCCTCTGCCCCCCTTGTGCAGGACTATAGAGAACCGTTGTTTTCCGTTGTGCCAACACGAGAAGGTTTTGATCTCTATAAGGGACGTCCTGAGGATGGGTGGTGCCTTAACAATAAAGAGGTAACTTATTTGCTGCGGTCTACTGTTTGCGGGATGGATTTAGAGGCCACTATCTTAGAGCCCTTTGAAAGCATATTTAAATGCGCAACAAATGTCCCCCTGTCTCTGTGCGTGACTTTTTCTGCTTTATATCAGCAAGAAGTGAATCCACAGGCATTAGAAAATATCTTTTTATGTGAACCTCCTTTAAAGATAGAATTTAAAGAAATAGTAAGTTCCTAAGAGATTCTATCGGCAACAAGAGCATCCAAAGTTATGGAGAGAGGGGCCGCCTTTATGGCTTGATCTAGCTGATCAATGTGGGGTTGCCAAATTCTGCCGCTTGGGATTAAAGAGCTTAAATTGTCGTTAAATAAATCTTCTTTGTAAGGAACTTTGTAGAGTTCATTTAGATAAGATTTTATACCATCTAACCTTAAATCTTCCTCTTCTGAGGATATGGGATGAACGTCTTCTAAGGATAGAAGCTCATCGTGCTGTTGTGTTGTGAGGCTGTTTTTCCCACGGTAAAGAGGTGGCTTTCCTCGGTAAATATTTTCTTTGCCACCATAAGAAGCTTTTATATCGCCTTTAAAGAGACCTAGAAGTTGCACTTTAATCCCATATGAAAGTGTTCTTATAAAGGCTAAGTCTGTTGTTGGAGTAAGCTGTTTATCTCTCTTTATAAGATCCGCGTTCAATCCTACAACGGGAGGAAATTTTGTGAGTCGCCTTAAATTCTCTGCATTTTGTTGTGCTAATTCGTGGGCTAAAGCTCGCGCATAAGGCTCCACTTCATCTTCAAACATTCGCCTTCTTCTGCTCTGAACTTCTAAGACGGAAAAAGCTTGTGGCAGAGACTCAGAAGCTGCCTGTGTAGAAGTAGAAAAGAGTTTTTTGGGTGTTAGGGCTTTTTCTGGCGTACGCGGTTTTGGAGATAGGAAGGAAATCTGGGATAGCTGCGTGACTGGGCTCAGATCCGTCTTTTTGCACACTCTGTCAGCGTTTCTTCTGGGGCTGCTAATGCCGACTTCGTTGAGAGGCGTTGAGAGATTTTTTCTGGACCGTCCACCTTTGCCCAAAGGGCTTTCCTGTGTTCTGTTGGGAGAGCTTGGGGGGTCAATATCCATTCCTTCAGATGAAGAGAGGTGAGATTTTGCGGAAAGCGTGCGCATGTCTTTAATGTAAGTTTTAAAGATTGCAGAAAGATTTTCAAGCATATCTTTGGCTTTTTGTTCTCCGATTTCCCTTGGTTTTAAATAGATAAAATCTCTCTGGGTATTGGTGAATTTTATGACCGAAATATGAGCTCCTTCTGTTAGATCGCTTACTAAGGCTCTGTCGCTTGTGTCTGAAAGATGTGATGTGTCCACAGCCAGAGGAAGAGCCACATATCTGCCCATTCTTCTGGCTCCAGTGGTTCTAATTGGGCAACTTTGTACGAGGGGGCCTGCCTTGTCTAAATCTCTTTTAAGGGAGTGGGGAGATATATTTTTTAAAGATAGAGACAGGTGAAATTGTCTCAAGGAGTGTGGGCTCTCTTCATCCTGCCCAAGGCCAAAATCAAGAATTTTGGGCTCTCTGTCTAGGGTTGCATAGTCAATTTGGAGGTTCTTTGCTTTGGGGTGAGGTAATTTAGTTAACGCCGCTGTTACCAGGGGATCTGCTATGGGGGAGAGTCTGTTTACAATTTCTTCCTGGGTGCTTTGGTCAACAAGAAGCGCTGCAAAAGGATGAGAATTTGCATTAATATTAATAATTAAAAAATAAAATAAAATATAGTTTTTCATTAGATCTCCGAACAATTGTTTGGAGATAGTATCTCTTTATTTTTCTACAATCAATAATTACTTTGTGTTATTTAGAAAATAATTTTTTTGCTTATTTTTACCATCGAATGAGAGCGGCGCCCCATACAAGTCCAGCCCCAAGAGCATCAATTAAAATCAGCTGACCCGGCTTAATTTTACCTTCTCGGACGCCCGCATCGAGAGCTAAAGGAATGGTGGCGGCAGAGGTGTTTGCTTGCAAGGATCCAGTTTTAATAAT
This sequence comes from uncultured Holosporaceae bacterium, assembly GCA_964515175.1. Classification (GTDB taxonomy): domain Bacteria; phylum Pseudomonadota; class Alphaproteobacteria; order UBA7879; family UBA5542; genus CAIWGV01. The sequence continues at coordinate 6,088 of CAZEUR010000045.1, forward strand.
TTTTTCTTGGGGAAAATTGAGGCGCTCTGCCAGAGCATCAATAATGCGTTCATTTGCTTGGTGAGGCACAAACCAATCTATATCTTCGGATGTTAAATGGTGGGTTTCTAGAACTTCTTCGAGGGCCGCTCCCATTTTTAAGACAGCGTGCTTATAAACCTCTCGGCCATCCATTTTTATTTTTCCAACGGATTCGGAAGAGGCGGGGCCTCCATCGGTGTAGAGAATATTTTCCAGACTTCCGTCAGAATGGAGATACGTTCCAAGAACCCCTCGATCCTTTTCAGATCCTTCGGATTCCACAGCCTTTAAGACAACAGCTCCCGCACCGTCTCCAAAAAGAATGGCCGTTGCACGATCAGACCAATCCACTATACTGGACATCTTTTCTGCACCAATGACCAGCCCATGGCGGGCTTGACCCTGCTGGATAAAGTTATTGGCAATAGCAAGGGCGTAGACAAAACCACTGCAGGCGGCCTGGATATCAAAGGCAAATCCTTTTTTTAGACCCAAGTTAGCTTGAATCTTGGCAGCCGTGGCCGGAAACGTGCGATCAGGGGTTGTTGTGGCGCAAATCACGAAATCTATCTGGTCTGGAGAGATGCCAGCTATTTCAAGAGCTTGGAGGGCAGCTTTTGTACCCATATCAGACGTTCTCTCTTCTGGTTGTGCAATGTGCCGTTGATGGATGCCTGTCCTTTGGACAATCCAATCATGGGATGTGTCCAGAGTTTTCTCCAACTCATGGTTGGTGAGGACCGTCTTGGGGAGATAAGAGCCAGTTCCTAAAATTTGTGCGCGATACATATCTGTTTTTCCTCCGGGAAAAAAATAAGTTAAGCGATGTCAGCCTTTGGAGCATGCTTTTCAATGTCTTTATAAAGCTGCTTGAGGCTATTTTCTATCTTCTTGTTGAGATCGTGAGATACCATGTTGGCGGCCACATGAATGGCGTTGGCAAAAGCAATGCTGTCAGCGCTTCCGTGACTTTTAATGGCAACACCTCCAAGGCCAATGAGCATGGCACCATTGTAATTTTTTGCATTTAGTTTGTTTTTAAACTTCTTCATGGCAAACATAGAGAGAAGATATCCAGCCCGGGCAAGCCAAGAGGCTTTGAAGACTTCTTTCATAAAGGTCATGATAAAAAAGGCCATGCCTTCGAGAGCTTTTAGGGCTACATTTCCAGTGAACCCATCGGTAACCACCACATCCACAGTGCCTTTCCCAATATCATCTCCCTCGATGAATCCGTAAAAGTTTAATGTGTTCGGTGCACATTTTAAAATTTTTGCCGCCTCTTGAACGGCGTCATTTCCTTTTTGCTCTTCTTCGCCCACATTCAGGAGTCCGATGGAGGGATTGGAAACACCCAGGATTTCCTGAGCATACACATCGCCCATGATGGCAAATTGAACGAGATGATTATGGTCACAGACCACATTGGCGCCTAAATCAAGCATGACGCAAGGATTCTTAAGGGTAGGGAGGGAGGCAATAATTGCGGGGCGATCAATGCCTGGAATCATCTTTAGAAAAATCTTCGCAATGGCCATATAGGCGCCCGTATTGCCCGCAGAAACAACACCGTCAGCTTTGCCGTCCCGTACGGCATCTATTGCCAATCGCATGCTGGAGTTTTTGCTCTGCCGCAAAGCCACAGAGGGCTTTTCTTCATTTTTGATAAAGTCGGGGGTGTGGATAATTTCCACGGCTTTTGTAAGGCTGGGATGTTTTTCTACAAGAGGGGAAATCTTTTGCTGATCCCCGTAGAGTTGGAAGCGGAGATCGGGATTTTTCTTGAGCGCAAGAGAGGCGCCATCAATCACCATGTCAGGCGCCCGATCTCCTCCCATAGCATCCAACGCCAGGAGGATATGTTTAGAAGATTTGGACACCAGATCTATTCTACGCTGGTCTCGTCTTCAGGCGAACGCATGCGAACAACCTGTTTCCCATCATAGTGACCACAAGAAGCGCATACATGATGAGGCCGTGACAATTCGCCACAGTTCTTGCATTCACCGTAGGTGGAGCTTTTTAAAGCGTCATGAGCCCGACGTTGATCGCGGCGCGACGTTGATGTCTTTTTCTTAGGAACAGCCATAATATTTCCTTAATTTCAATTACTATTGGGAAGTAGATACAGGAAAACTCAGAAAAAAGCAAGGAGTTTCGTGGAGGATTCTTGAGAAAAGGGTCCCTCGCTTTTAGTTTTTGATCAGGGTATAATGCCCAGAAGGAGTGTGAGGATAAAAAGAAATGGATTTTCAAGCGTATGCTGTCATCAGTGGTTTTTTTATTGTGGCGGGTGTTGTGGTGACTATTGTTGGATGGGGCTTTTACAAAGGGATTTTGAAGACCCGTGCACCCCATGAGGAAGGCTTTCTTTCTAGGCAAATGGAGGCCCAGCATTTCAACCCTCGGCTTATTGTGTATGGGACCCTCTTTGCTGTTTTGAGTATTTCTTTGCTTTTTCTCTTTCCTTGGGCCTTTTCATTCAAAATTATAGGGGTTACGGGATTCTTAACGGTTCTGTTTTTTCTTGGGCTGTTGGGGGTGGGGTTATTTTACAGTTGGAAGAAAGATTTATTGGAATAAATTTCCTTCACAGAACTTATATAATTCCTTAATATATCGAAATGGATAAAATCAACAAGTTTTCAACGAGATCCCAAGATGAGCTTATGCAGCGCGTCCTGC
>CAZEUR010000046.1:0-8415 GCA_964515175.1 uncultured Holosporaceae bacterium
TTTATGGCTCCGCTTATCCCCCTCGCTCAGTCTCACATCTGTTTGAACTTTTACATTATGGAAAGCACGTACCATGGAGTAGTCGGATTCAAATAAATCTTAAGGGGTGTTTATGAGATTAAAGATTTTTTCAGTTTTAGTATTAATGGCGTGGGGCGCTGATGCGGTTTTGGTAACGGGGTCGAAGGGTAAGGCCTTGGTTGATGCTCAGGGGAACGCTCTGGCGAGTCTAGGGGACTTTATGGCCCAATTAAATGGGCTCGGTGAAAAACCAAACAGATGGACAAACGAACAGGTTAGGGCCTTTTTTCATATGAATTCCGCCGAGAGAATTTTTTATCTGAGAACTCATCCAGGTTTGGGCGGTGTTACTTATGAGAATCTTCCAGCAGAAGCAGGGGCCTCTCTTCCTGCGAGACAGCTTCCTGCGCCCGCAACAGTCCAGGAAGAGGACGACGATTTGGCCCGAGCCATAGAGGAATCTCTCAGGATGTCGTCTCATGGTCCCAGTGCAGCAGCAACTACACATAACCTCGGACGCACAACTAACCCTGAACCACATCTCGGAGCCATACGCGCTTGGGAACATCGGCCCTTTGCAAAACGAGAGAAAGGATTTGGCGACATGATTGACATAGGGTATGATGGTCCCGGAAGAACTGCTCAATATGAACCCTATAATTTTCCAAAGGCTCCTATGCTGCATACATATAATCCTTACAAAGGGGCTGTTGATGGAGAGGAGCATATGTGGCAAGGAGATCATCATGTCCCTTATGTTTCTGTTAACTTAAAAGCTCCAACAGATCTGTTCCGGGATCGCCTTCCTCCTGCCATAAAGGATTCAGTTTCAGGAATCTCCTCAGATAAATTGGATATTTTTTGGATTGTGCAAGATAACCCTTGGACCAATTCTGCCCGGGTGTTATTCAGGCCTCACTATTGGGTAGATCCTGATGCCCCTTTCCAAGGGGCTCACAATGCGCAAATCCCTTTTCATGCAAGGATTTTATCTTCAATACCTGAGGGTATTGAATTTAATGCAAACTTAAGAGCCATAATTCATTCAGTGAAAGGAATTGTTGTTTCTTCTCCCAACGAGGGTCTCGTCCCCAAGGCTGCTCGCCTTGGTGAGACTTTCAGCTTTTGGTCCCTTACATCTGCCCCCGTAAAGGTAAAGGGGCGTGCCGATGAGAAACGCACCGCCATCACACTCCACTGGTTTTTAAATGACCAAGACAATTGGCTGATGCTCGAAGCTATCCACCGCTCCAGAAGTCTTGCGGACCTTCTTAACGCTTTGCACAAAGGAATGGACCCCTCTCCAATTCTCCACTCTCGCCTTCTTCCAGAACTGGATCGTTTCCTAGATTTTCACCCACCTCGTTGAATTTTATAAAAAAATAAGGCATGCTTAAGTATTCAGTCTTATAACTCAGAAAAGTAACATGCATCTTAGATATATTTTAATGGCTCTTTTAATGGCACTCGTTTGGGGTTCCAATTTTTCTATAATGAAAATAGGGCTTGAGAGCACATACCCTCTCGTTTTTTCTGCGCTAAGATCGCTCGTTTTATTTCCTTTGCTATTTTTTATTCCAAAGCCAAAAACATCTTGGAAAAATATTTTTCTTATTGGTTTTTTAATCGGCACCGTAAAACTTCCTTTAATGCTCTTGGCCATTCATTGGGGGGTACCAGCAGGTCTTTCTTCCGTCCTCAGTCAAACCCAAGTTTTCTTTACCATTTTACTTGCCATTCTTTTCTACAAAGAACATCCTAAACTAAACAATTGGATTGGGATGTTTATTGCCTTTGGGGGTATTGGGTGTATCGCCATTCAAATTGGGGGGAAAACTTCTTTCCTAGGTCTTATCCCTATTTTAATGGCAGCCTTTAGTTGGGCTATCGCCAATATTCTCACACAGCACACCAAAAAGAATGTGGATATGTTGCAATTAACCGTATGGTTCAACATAGTGCCGCCTTTGCCTTTGCTCACCCTTGCAGGATTTGTCCACGGATGGGAAGAAGTTTATTTAAATATTATAGGATTCTCTTGGAAAACAATTGCCACCATCTTGTACTCGGGTTTCTTTGCGGGTTTATTAGGGTATACCATTTGGGGAAGCCTCTTAAAGAAATATCCAGCAACCATTGTGGCCCCCTTCTCTCTTCTCGTGCCTGTCTGTGCCCTTTCTTTCGCTTATATGCTCTTGAACGAACAACCCACACCCCTCAGTCTGCTGGGAGCCGTCTTTGTTATTTTGGGACTCATTTTAAACCAGCTGAAGTTCAAAACAAAAGACCTGAAGACAGTGGGAGATTAAATGAATTTTGCTTATACTTGTGTAGCTCTCTTTGTAGCAACTCTTTGGGGAGGTAACTTCCCTGTCATGAAGGCTGGGATACAAGATACGCCGCCCCTGATCATTGCTCTTTTCAGATTTTTGATCGTTGTTCCCTTAATTCCCTTTTTCCCAAGACCTACTTCCTCGTGGAAAGTTATTTTCTCCATTGGATTCTGTATGGGAACCATGATTGCAGCCTCTGTTTTAGCCATACATTTAGGCGTATCTGCGGGGCTATGCAGTCTTTTTTATCAAACTCAGATTTTCATCATTGTTCTTCTTGGAATTTTCTTCTTAAAAGAAAAACCAACCCTTAATAATTGGATCGGTATGTTTGTGGGATTTTTGGGAGTTTTTTTAATTGCCTTGGAGGTTAAAGGAACGGTTTCTTTGCCTGGAGTCCTGATTATTTTTGTGGGAGCTTTCGCTATTGCCTGCGTCAGCATCATCTTGCGTCGCATTAAAGAAGAGCGCATGATATCTCTCATGGTATGGAGCAGTCTAGGTGCGTGCCCTCCCCTTTTAATTCTCACAGAATATCTTCATGGTTACGAGAAAGCCCTGGACAGTATTACGCACTTTTCTGGACGATCTGTTTTTGCTATCCTCTACATGTCCTTTGGGGCTGGTATTTTGGGAAACACCTTATGGGGATTGCTGTTAAAAAAGTACCCGGTCGCTCTTGTTGCTCCTTTTGCCTTATTAATTCCCGTTTTATCTCTACTTTTTTCTTATGTTTTTTTCGGAGAAACCTTAAGCAATGTTAGTATTTTTGGAACCTTCCTTATTATTGGCGGACTAATCATTAATGAGTTGAAATTTAGACGCAAAAGCCTGTAGAATCATCTCATGGAACTTAGACTCTTTTTTGTTGGTTTGATCTTTCTGTTGCTGGTCAGCTGTAGATCTCATTATCCAAATTTAGGAGATGTGCCCGATTATCAGAAACCTTCTCTTTCTCTTAAAGATGCTCAACAAGAGCTCGAGGAACTAAAGTCCGAGCGACAACAGGCAAAAGATCTAGCTCTTCAAGTTGACGCCGGTGCTTGACCTCACGGCTGATAAAATCACGACCCTTTCCTACACGGGAAAAAAGTGGTCTATTGCACCTACAGATGAACGTTTATGTTTATCCATCGTCCAAAAATACCAATATCCAGACCTTCTGGCGCGACTGCTTTCGCAGCGGTGGCCCCATCTAGATACGATTCCCAACCACCTCTCTCCTACTCTTAAGGCATTTCTCCCAGATCCAAGTCATCTTCAAGATATGGATCTAGCGGTTGCACGATTGGAACAGGCCATTACAAACAAAGAAAAAATTTGTGTGTTTGGAGATTATGACGTAGATGGGGCCACCTCAACGGCTCTGCTCATGAATTTTTTCCGAGATATTGGATACGCAATCGACTTCTATATTCCCGACAGACAAAAAGAAGGCTATGGGCCGTCTAAAGGCGCCTTCAACGAGCTGAACAAAAAAGGAACAAATCTTGTTATTACGGTTGATTGTGGCACCACGGCTTTTGAGGCTATGGATCATGCTAAAACTCTAGGGATAGACGTAATCATTGTGGATCATCATCGACCCGAAACTATTCTCCCAAAAGTTGCAGCCTTAGTGAACCCCTACCATCCCAACAATCCCTCTCCCTACACTTATCTCGCGGCCGTAGGGGTTACGTTTTTACTTCTGGTGGCCTTGGCAAGAAAATTAAAAGACCGCGCGCCTATTCCAGATCTCAGATCCTACCTAGATCTGGTGGCGCTTGGAACTGTTTGCGATGTGGTTCCCTTGAAGGGTCTGAACAGAGCTTACGTGCGTCAAGGACTTAAAGTTCTAGATTTAAACCCCAACATAGGATTGAAAGCCCTAATCCAAGTCAGTGGAGGGCAAAAATCGGACATATATCAGCTTGGATTTATTTTAGGTCCCCGCATTAATGCGGGCGGTCGCATCGGCGATTCTTCTTTAGGGGCGCAACTCCTCACCACTCAAGACCCTCAAGAAGCCCTAAAAATTGCTCAGAAACTTGAAGAACTCAACCAAGACCGGAAGCTTTTAGAATCTCAAACATTGGAAAAAGCCATAGAGCTTGTTGAGACACACGCCTTTCAGGAGAAAGCCTTGATTTGCGTGGGGATTCAGGAAGGTCATGTGGGCATCATCGGCATTGTGGCAGCACGTTTGAAGGAGAAATTTCATAAGCCTGTCTTTGTTATTGGGTTTGATGGCACGGGTTTTGGCAAAGGATCGGGCAGATCAATTGAAGGCATTAATTTAAGCCACATTGTTCATATGGCCAAGGATAAAGGCCTTCTCCTCAGTGGCGGTGGCCATGCTATGGCGGCCGGCCTTAGTATAGAAGAAAGCTCTTTTTCAGCTTTTCAAGAATTTCTAGACTCGGTTTCATTGGCAGATTTGCCCGAGCCTACCCTTATGATTGACGCCGCATTTCCCTTGTCAGCGTTGTCTTTCGATACGGTAAAAAGCATCGAAGACTTAGGTCCTTTTGGCGCAGAAAACCCAGCGCCTCTTTTCCTGCTCTCAAATGTATACGCTTCTTATGTAAAACAACGAGGAGATAAGCATCTTAGCTGCACCCTAAAAGGAGAGGATGGGCGATCCTTAGAGGCCATATGCTTTAATAGTCTCGGCACCCCTTTGCAGCAGGCCTTGTTAAAACACCAGGACCGCCCCTGCCACATGGTTGGTACCCTCCAGATTGATACGTGGCAAGGGCGTGAAAAGTTAAAATTTATAATTCAGGATATAATGGAGGGCTAGGTGTTTGGTCCAAACGTTTGATGGGCAGGATTCACAATCAACCTATTCGGTTCATTTTGCCAAGTTTTTAGAATGAACTCATAAGGAGTTAATCTCTGGGTAGGAGAGTATAGTGGCGGAAAGCAATACAGATAGCTTCTTCTGCAGGGCTTAAAACTGTAGACTTCGGTTGTTTGGGCCCCATAGCTGCATCTTGCACGGAAGTTCGTTTCTTCCATTTCGCAACAGTTTTAGGATTAATGGCGTATCTTTTAGAAAGTTCAATCAGACTCTCTTGACTATTTTGGATTGTTCTGCGCACTGCCTCTGTCGTTTTGGCCCACCCGTGCAGTATTTCTCCCATAATTCCTTCTTTATGGTAATTTGCCATATATTACACCATCACACGTTGGGAACTAAACACTAATTATCTAGGGCAGCCCCTTCTTTAAAACCCTTTTGATGGAGGTAGCCCATATTTTTCGGCTAGTGGTAGGATTAAAGACTTCCTGCTGCATTAGCAGTCTTTTATTTGAATTTAGTTGAGTCTCGAAAGAGGGCGTCCTACGAATATCCCTTAACAAGACTTGAATCACAGGCGAAGACCCAGAGAGAAGAAGTTCTCGAGCATTTTCAAGGATTGATTTTAAAGATGTCTTGAGCTCTCTCTTATCCGCTTCATTTGCAATATGGTCGCCTCCATTTCCGGCTAGACTGACAAATTTATCAAGAATAATTTGGCTCTCAATTTTTTTAGAATCTTCCAAATTTTTTCTCAAAGATTCATAGCAAGCTTCAATGACCCTTTTCTTATCAGAAATTCCACTAAGAGTCCTCAACCCCGCCATACTTGCATGCATAATATTCCTGAGTCTCGTTAAATATGCTGCTTCGCTGGATCTCTCCTGAGCATTTAGCCAGTGGTTGTCAAACAGAGGCCGGAGAGGATGTTTATCATCTAGACTCATTTCTATAAGGGTCAAAGCAGTAGCGATTTGAAGGATATTATCCGGCAGATCTTCTCCGTTTGACACAAAGCTCTGGAGTGATTTAGAGCTATCCTTCAAATAGAGAGTACGACGGCGTCTCTGAACCTCTTGTCCTATGGAGCTCTGCTGGAGTTTTCCGTCCTGTATACGGCTCATGAAATCGAGAGAAGCCTCCACCAGTTCCGTTTCATCATGAGAATTAATAATCGGTTTAAAGTGTCCCCTTATAGTTGTTGATTCTTGATTGCTCAAGCTTCCTCCAAAGTCTTTTCCATAAAAACCTGCGCCTTCGCGAATAAAGAAAATTTCACAAAATTTTAAAGGCAGAGCTGACACAACTGGCACCACATTGTCCAAAAGGACTCTGTCATCATCATGATTGTAGGCAAATAGACCTGGAACCGTAAGTTTTTTTAAGAGCGCCTGCTCTAAAAGAATTTTATTCATATAATATAAACTCCCTGCGTAAGAAATAATTCCAGAAACAGGCTCAATTTTGTGGGTAGGGAAAAGAGCCTGAAAGGCATCTGCTGCTTTGGACTGATATATGGTTCCCATATTCAAAGAAGGCTGTCCAAAGACAGACTGAAGAAATGCATAGGACGTCACGAAAAATCCTCCAAAACTCGACCCTTCTAAGATTATTTTAGCTTTAGGGTACTGGGCTTTAATATGGCGGATAAATTCCGAAGTTGCATACAGATAAGAAGCATGCGTTTCCGTAATAGACTGCTCTGTGTCGAATTGATTCATCTGATGTACGGTTGAATCGCAGTCCCAAAGAGTGAGGGTTATGCTCCAAACCTGCTCCTTTGGGAAGAGAACAGGATAAAGGGAGCAGGTCCCTGGAAAATCTTTATAGTGCCCAGCATAAACCGAAACGACTATATATTCCGGGTCTCCTTTATTTTTATATAAATCATAGGTTATACGTCGATTGTTCCCAAGAACCATTATATCCAAAGATTTTGTTTCGTTCTGCCTCAGATCTGGTCGAGCCTCTCTCGGAAACTCTTCTCTTCGTCGATCTCTTTTGACATGCCCTTTCCACCTCTGCGCCTCAAAACGATTGCCATGAGTATTAAAAGGAGGAGAAGAAAAAATGGTGCCCAGCTTTGCTTCAAATTTCCCTTCATCCAGTTTTTCAAATAGTTTTTTATTCTGCAGCTTCATTTGCTTCAACGCTGTCATCACCCCATCTTTTGTCATATATTTGAGAGATAAAAGATTTGCTAAGAAATCTTCAAGATCCGGCAGAGCTGAAAGTTTCCCGTCCATGAACTCTTTTTCTAGCTTATCTAATTCTGGCATATTCATCTGAAATGTCAGAAATGTCTCTGGATGTTGCTGTAAGTGTTGCAAATTTCTCTGGGGGAGACTCCTTTCAAAGGCCAATCTTTCCTCCTCTGCTTTTATTTTATGGAGCCGTTGCTCTCCAGGGCTCATATTAACATCACTAAATGGGAGACTGGAGAAGATAGAGCGTAGATTGTCCCAAAGAAGATTTTCAGTAAACCCTGAAAAAAGCTCTTTATTACGCTGCGCGAGCCCTTTTGCAAAACGCCCCGCCTCTCTAGCGTTGGGATACTTTAAAGATGCAAGGCTTGCGAGAAAAATGGTAGGTTGTAATTTAATAGAATCATATTTTCCTTCCAGAAAATTTTTTTCAACTTTATCTAAATCTAATTCAGAAAAATCTTTTGATTCTTTTTCATTGATTAACAAATACCGGACAATCCAATGAAGCATACGGGGCTCAGAATCCAAAAAACACTGAGCAATTTCCAAAGCGGAATAGCGTTCTCCGAAGGGTCCACCCTCCGTTTTAAGGTGTTTATTTATGGCCTCCAATAACTCAGGATTTCCCAATGAGACCACAGACACATCATTGGCAGCTATAATTTCTTCTAAAATATTTTTAGAAATAGTGTTTTTTGTTAATTCAAAAATAGCTTGTGCAAGTTCTTCTCTATGAAAAAATATGGCACAAAGCAAGCTAGAACCTTGATCTGAACCAGACAAATTCTTAATGAGTTCTTTCACCTTTAAAAGGTCATTGGAAAAAATGGCTTCTTCAACTTGGTCAGAAAGAGTTTGGCTCCCCCCATAAATAGGAAACTGGGCAGAAAACCCACAATTGGCAAAAGCCACGATCAATAAAATCTTTAAGAAAGCACCCACGTTCCCATCCTTGTTTCCTTTATGGTATCATTCAGGGACGAAAAGGTCTAGATGGTTTTTATAGCCTCAGTCCTTACTGGGGTCAAGTAATGCAACTGTATGAGTTCACAACATATGAGACTCAAGC
>CAZEUR010000047.1:0-8201 GCA_964515175.1 uncultured Holosporaceae bacterium
TATTATCCTCAAAGGAGGGGATGAGGGGGGCGTTGTCATCTCTGGAACCCTAGATGCCTCTGGAAAAATGAATCTTACAGGGGCTCCTGATTCAAGTCCAGGGGGGGTTATTTCTGTTACAGGACACATCACAAAAGCAGAAGATACGGCCATACTCGATGCTTCTGGAACAACTGGCGGAAAGATTTTGTTTGGGGTAGATGAAGAATTTCAACGGAAAGCCGATACAGACCAAATCCTCAAACACCCCAGTGTCAAAGCATCTTATGTGACAATTCATCCTGATGTCAAAATAAACGCTGATGGAACCACTGGAAAAGGGGGGGCTGTCATCGCCATTGGAAAAAAATCCATAGATGTGCAGGAAGGAGCTACCATTTCTGTAACTTCCCAGACCAACAACCTCGGAGGATTTGTGGAAATTTCTGGAGAGGAAATTAAAGCAGTACCCTCTCAAATATCCCTAGGAAGCGGAGGCGCTCTCTTTTTTGATCCTGGGACAATTTTAATTGCCCCCACTTCGGGAGGAACTGGCTTTCTAACAACAGGAACGACCATTCTTGGGTATCTCAATAGTGGTACTGATGTGACTCTGGCCACGAGTTTATTTTCCACGGGAACAGATGTTATTAATATTCAAGACTCCATTGGAACGTCTCTTGCGCCTTGGCATGGGTCAGGGTCTCTCACCCTCATTGGAGCAGCCCTCAATATGAGCTCTGGAAATACCATAAAATCTACGGGATCTGGAAACCTTAATCTAAAAGTTTCTTATTCAAACACCAACCTCACCTCCTCTCTCGGAGCCATATCTATTGGGGGAACCATAGATTTTTCTGGAGGCACTGGAAAAATAAGGACCTTTACCACCATGGCCACAGGAAACCAAGGCATTACACACGCTTCAGCCATTTTGAGTGGACCCATGTCCAATCAAGCGACGGACAATGGTGGAAGGATTTCAGGGACAATTCAAAACTTTGTTAACATTTATCAGTTCCCTGTGGGAGGCAGTCAAGGGCCAACCTTAGGAGAATATTGGTATGGGTACGACTTTTTGCAAGGACCTGCAGCAGGCTCTGGTCCGACTATTTCTCTTTCTGGGAATTATGCTTTTGTAACGGATATGAATATGTTGGGAGAAAACTGGAGTCCCATTGGTAATATTGGAAGCCCTTTCACAGGAACTTTCATCGGGAATAGTTTTGGTATGAAAAACTTAAGTCCAGGGCAGTATGTTGTCACAACAAACACCCCCTACGTTGTCTCCGGACTTTCCCCAGTCTACACCTTTCCAAATGTTTCTTCCTCATCCACGCCAAGTGTCCTTGGATTTTTCGGAGCTTTGCAAGGGGCAACTCTGGATTCATGGGCTCTTGATTACTGTGGATTTGGTGCAGTGACCCCCTCTTCAGGAACCGTATCTTCAACCGTTTATATCGGGCTTCTTGGAGGATATGTTACGGGCAGTACACTCAATAATTTTTCCGTCACATCTACTAGCGGCCAATCTTTCCTAAACTTCGATATCCGTGCAGAAACAGCAACCAGCTACGTCGGTGGGCTGTTTGGTCAGGTGACAGATTCCGTCCTAACAAATATTATGACCGCAGGACAAACCGTCATAACCAATCATGCTAACTATACGGGCCCCGCCAACTTCTATCTAGGAAACATAGTGGGGCAACTCGTACAATCTACTTCCACATCTTCCATCTCCCACGCCACAAATACTGGCTTAGTTAATTTTGCTCATTCTGACAGTGACGCCTCTATTTTGACGGGTGGATCTGTATATATCGGAGGCATTGTTGGAAATGCTACCTCAAATACGACTCTTTCACTAAACACAAACGTCGGCATCATCAAAAAGGAAACCTCAAATGGATCTGGTAACTTGACCAATGTATATATGGGAGGAATTGTGGGGAAATCCACAGGGGCCACCTTAAGTCAAAGTTCCAACTTCGGTCAAACAAGGCTAACTCACACCTCTGGATTCACCATGACAAACTTATATCAAGGTGGAATCTCTGGATCTCAACATGGAGGATCTATTTCAGGAGTGTCCAATATAGGCAACGTTACGCTTTCATCAGGTTCTGGGGCAGGCGCTATCACAAACTTATATCAAGGTGGAATCTCTGGATCTCAAGATGGAGGGTCTCTTTCAGGAGTGTCCAATTCGGGACACATTACGCTTTCATTAGCTGGGGCAGACGCCATCACAAATCTTTATCAGGGAGGAATAAGTGGATTGTTAGCAAGCGTCACAACCTATTCGAGTAATAATGCTATTGGAACCATATCAGTAGCAAATTCAGGAGCTGCAGGGACTGGAACCATTTCAACAATTGTTGCCATCGGAGGGTTTGCCGGATCCATTACAGGAGGTCTTTCAGGAACCGAAGAAAACCCTAATACAAGCGGGGTCGCCATAAATATTACAAATGGAGCTTATTCTTATGCTGGTACATTTGGCACAAACACAGGAATAGGAGGATTCTCGGGAATCACCAGTGGGGATATTAGTTACGCTCAGTCTTTAGGGACTGTAGCTATGAATGATGTGATAAATTCTGGATCCACAGGAAATTTCTATCTTGCCGCTCTCATCGGCAAAAGCTCGGGCACCATTTCAAACTGTTCCTCAACGGGAGCTGTTTACTACACAGAAGGCAGCTCCAGTTCAAATGCCCTCTATATGGGAGGCATAACCGCGACCACCTCGGGAACAAGCATAACCGGAAGCTCCTTTAATGGCAGTCTTTCAACCACCATCAATAACAACGCGTCACTGGCTGGCGTATACATGGCAGGAATAGCCGCGAATTCTACAGGCAGCTCCTTAGATCTCCAAACAAGCTCTATGGGATCAAGCGCATCAATTTCTTTGACCAACAACGGAACCATCAATACAACGTCTCTAGGAGGGCTGATTGCAACTCCCACAACAACCGTTAACCTTTTCTCTAGCTCCAACCAAGGAGACATGCTGTTTACCAACAATGGGACTATAAATTCATCTACCTATCTGGGGGGAATTTTTGCACAAACAGGACCTGGGTCAACGGCGAGCCAAGTTTTTTATAATGGAAACACGACCTTCTCAAATACACTAAATGCTTCAACAAATTCTATCTATATGGGCGGATTTGCCGCAACTGGAGCTTCTTCCGGAACCCCTTCAGCAGCCAACAGCTACACCGCAGGGACTTTAAACTTTACCAATGCCGGAACAGCAGGGGCACCTGGCGGAGGCTCTTCCATCAACATAGGTGGATTCATGGGTTCTACAAATAACCAGGCTATTAGTACCAGCTATACACGCACCACCATATCCACCTCCAATACAGGAACCCTAAATACGACCCAGAATGTTGGAGGTTTTGCCGGCACCAACTCTGGAACAATTAATTCCTCCTACATCCTTCAATCAGCCCTACCAATTATCGCCGTGGGATCAAGTTCCGGCGTAACCTCTTTGCCCCCGCTCCAAATGGTTCAGCAACGATCGTTTCCACCTTTTGACTTCACGAACGTTTGGGTTATACAAGAATGGTTTTCAACCCCCTATTTTGCAGCTTCTGGCTATATACCGTCTGTTTCTGGCTTTGAGTTTGAATCCTTATATCCCCAGTACATTGCCCGAACCCTTCAAAACTTACAGACTTTTCTCCATGACCATCGTACCCTCATCTCTTTAGAAGATCCTATGAAATCTGTTACCGTCGAAAGTCCGCTTCAAAATGAAGGGTTTAGCTTATTTGGTCATGAAGATATGGTCCATTTGACCAATGGGTCTTCCTTCAAAGCAGAAGAGGAAAAAAGTCTGGAATTATTTGCCCCCTAAATAAGGTGGTGTTTGCCGGGCTCTACTGCTTTTGGTAGAAAAATATAGTACTGTCCTTTGGACTTCATTTTTCCAGCATTTTCCATAGCGCTTTTTCCGAATCCCCAAAAGAAGTCTCCTCGAACAGCGCCTCGAATAGCACCGCCTGTATCTTGTGCCACCATAAGATGTCGATGGTTAAAGTGATTATCCGGATGATATCCATCAAACCAGATAGGGGCCCCCAGAGGGAAAATTCTTCTATCCACCGCCATGCTCCGTTTAGGTGTCACAGGAATGCCCATGCATCCAATGGGGCCATCCCCGGGAATTTCTCGAAAAAATACATAAGACGGATTCTGATGCATTAGATCACGAGCTTTTTTGGGATTATTTTTCATCCATTTCCGAATGGACTGCATGGAAACATCTTTCAGGTCCATATACCCTCCTTCCGCCAATTTACGACCGATGGGAACAAAAGCATGACCATTGGATCCCGCATATCCAACCCGCATGACGCCCCCTTGCTCTAAATTGACTCGTCCAGATCCCTGAATATGAAGGAAAAACGCTTCCACGGGATCATCCACCCAAACAAGCTCAAGGCCCTGACCTTCCAAGGCGCCCTCATCAATCTCTGCCCGATCATAATAAGGCACAAGCCGTCCCCAGCTAAACCGTCCCCATTTTTTATCACTTTCTGACATCACCAAATCGGGGGGTTTTCTGTACAGAGGATAACTATACCGCTCACTTTTAACCAAAGACCCATGGAGCTCACTTTCATAATACCCTGTAAAAAGTCCTTCATGATTTCCATTATCACTTGCTTTATAGGGAATGAAATATGTTTCAAAGAAATCGCGCACTTCTTGGGCTGACTTAGGCTTTGAATCAAGGGCTTTTTTGCAGACGGGATACCAGTCTTTTGCCTGTGTCCCCAATCCTACTGGTTTATGAGGAGCCATTTTTAAAAGAACGGGACACGATTTACAGAAGGCTTGAAACCCTTCCATAATATCATGATCTTGCTGCCAATCCGGAAGCGCGTGAAAAGGAGTGGGTGTTATTCTCAACAGAGGAACCTGCGGACCTCGAGTACAGGCCCCCAAAAGCAAAAGACCGACCAACAGAAGAGTGGGTTTATGCTGCCTCATAGGGCAATATTTCTGCCAGTTTCCACGCAGTCTCCTTGGCTCCTAGATTCTTTTCCACAACCCATACTTCATTGATGCGATCAATGGCATTGGGGTCTCCCTCCACAACAGTCCCACTCTTATCTTTTCGAAGCTGTGTTTGATCAGAAACAAAATGCACTTTTATTTTGGCAATGCCCTCTGCCACAGAAATATCTTGAATGGTCGCCCCCACAAGACGAAAGAAATCCAATTCCCCCAAAAGCTCTTGTTTTTTCAAAGAATTTATTTCTTTTTCATAAAGTTTATAAAGGGAAGGCACCAATAGCGGCTGCAGTGTATCTTTAGTTCCCTGTACGAAAGACCTTATAATAACTTCAAAATTTCCCCGCATCTCCGTCAAAAAACTTTCCTGCGTAAACCTGGAATCCACCGCTTGCAGTTGCTTAATACCTGTAATCAAGGGGATATCCATGTCGATAATAGGACCCTCTGAAGGACTAGAAATATCTTTCTTCTGGAATGATTTCACATAACTTAGGGGACTTTTTTCAAACCCTGTCCGTCGCCCAAGCCGCATGTATAAGAGAACCGCGATAACAAGAGTCACAACGAGCAAGGCAATATCGATCATTTGCATAATTTTCCCATCCTTTCCCCTATCTTATACATTTTCTCATAAAACTCGACAAGTTTTAGAAATTTTACAGGACATATTTCCATATCAGTTTCTGAACGCAATGATTCAGAGGGTCTCTCTGAGAAAAACCCCTTTGCGTTGCTTGAAGGCATAGGAGGTGAATGCGCGGGAGCCCTCTCCTTTTATCCCGAAGGACAGACCCTTCCAAAAGTTAAATCCACTGACATTGAAATCCTTGATGATCAAAAGCTTCAAAAAACCTTAAATCTTCTGAAAAGACGCCCTCTTATGGCAGGCACGGATGGTCTTCGGTTATCTTTAGCCGGCGCTCAAGATAAGCTCGCCGTAAGGCTTATTGACGGTCAGATTGCCCTTGTTATGGGCAACCCCCACAACTTATATTCTGAAACCTCCTCTTGAGGGGATACACGATAGCGTGCACAATGAGGTGTTCTGTATGCGCTTGGCGCACTCCCTCAAGCATGATCCTGACAAAGTGTTTTTCCGTCATTGGAGTCAGCTTGTGCCAGACACAGCCTCGGCCAAAAAGAATATGAAAAAGGAACTTACAAAAACAGCAGCGCTGTGTTTGGAGAAAGGTCATGACTTAAAAACCTCTTTGGAAAAAGAAGGAATTAAATCTCCTATTTTCGAAGAAATTTGTGACGTCATCAGCAAAAGAGTAAAATGCGTTCAGGATATTTAGGGTCTTATCTGTTACCCAACGAATTCCGAGTCGGATTTTGACATTTCAACAGGACATCTATGAAACTCTATAGGGGGTCTTCGATCTAAAAGGTTGCCGATTAAAGTCTCATATGTTACGAACTCATACACCTTCATAAGAAAGGCAAAATTCCTCTCCAAAGGTAGCGCCAGGGCAGCACGGAGAAAATTCTAGAATCAACCACCCCCAAAAACCGCTTCCAGAAATGGTGCGCCCGAGAGGACTCGAACCTCTAACCTCTTGATCCGTAGTCAAGTGCTCTATCCAATTGAGCCACGGGCGCTTAATAACCTGAAGGGCGAGATTACCCCAAGATCCCTTATTTCGCAAGAAGTTTTTAAGATTCTATGCTGAAGAGAACCATAAGAATATTGATTACCAGAAAAGAAACCAGTGTTGTGAGCACAATCAATGTATTGGCTTTTTTAACATCCAATCCATAGCGCTGAGAAAACAAAGAGGCATTGCGAGGGGCCGGCATCGCCGCAATCAGGGTTGCTGTTAAAAGCCAAAAGGGGGGCAAATCAAACACATACTTCCCCAAACAAAAGGCTGTCGCGGGCAGGGCGAAATTTTTCAATGCAATAAACATAAGAATTTCTTCCCGGAATTTTCCCCGCTGAAAACTTATCTTGTCTTGGGCCAAGGAAAGCCCCAGTGTAAACAAAGAAAGCGGCGGCGCCGTATCTCCGATCCAGCTAAAGAGCGTGACAACTGTATCTGGAAAGGTAAGGTTATAATAAGCGAATGTTATGCCAATAAAAGAAGCTGGGATAATGGGGGTCTTTAAAATAATTTTGGGAAATTCTTTTAAAAACAGCTTTTTAGCCACAGAGGGATGTTTTTTCTTCCCCGATCGCAATGCATAGAAATCATACTCAACCATAGCCAACACAATCGGTGTAAAAGTAAGGGTTTGAAAAATAAGCACCATAATGACAGGTGCCACAGTCTTAAAGAAAAGAGAGAAAATAGGAATCGCCAAATACGTCACATTTACCTGGGCCACCGTCATAAAAGCAATTCCAAGCTCCGCAAGTCTTTGAGGGAAAAACTTTTTTATAATCAAAACCGTAAGGACTCCAATGAAAGCCGTGCTCAATGCAAATACCACCATAAAAGAAAAATTGAATAATGTTTCCAAAGAATGATGCACAAATTGGAATAAAAGCATAGAAGGAATGGCTAGATAGAAAACGAAATCTGATAAAACTGTTGTTGCTTTTTTACTCAAAAGTCCTGAGATGGCACAAAGGTATCCAAAAATGATTGTCCCAAAAATGGGCAAGTTATGTTTCAACAAATATAACAATTTCTTTACCTTTAAAAAGACTCTATACCCTCAAATGAGGAAAGCTGAATATAGGGGATTTTTCTCAAAAGTTCAATCTGTGGGTTTGGATGTAATGTGTATTACAATCGATGCTTCACTCCACAATCGTCATCCCATTTCTTCTCCCTCCAACCAAATCCATTTTCTCAAGTCATGTTAGATTCTATTTGCAGCCAAAGAGACTAAAATAGATCTTTAAAAGAAATGTTCATAGAAGCTAAAATTCTATCAGTGTGTGGGGAAGCGATTGATTGAGCAAATCTCCGCCCGCATCTCCAATGCTATTACGCATAATATTCAGGGTTCTCAGATTACGAAGTTGCACCAGGGAGGCCGCGCCCGCATCTCCAAGGTGATTACCCGCAATATTTAGGGTTCTCAGATTAGGAAGTTGCGCCAGGTAGGCCGCGCCCGCAGCTTCAAGGTCATTAAACCCAATATCCAGGTCTGTCAGATGAGGAAGTTTAGCCAGGTAGGCCGCGCCCGCAGCTCCAATCTTATTACACAGAATATTAAGGTTTCTCAGATAA
>CAZEUR010000048.1:0-8092 GCA_964515175.1 uncultured Holosporaceae bacterium
CAAAAAATCAAGCCCTTATGCCCATTCCTCCCATCTCTAATCCCGAATTGACGTTTATTATTTTTTTGAAAAGTCCCCCTTCATGAAAACTCACTGAGCTAAATGTCTGTAGGGAGACGTCTCATTTTCATTAGACCAAAATTTTTCACGAAAAGGAAGGGGTTTATGCTGTTAGGTTTCAGAGCCTAAGATAGTCAAGGGCGTGTTATTTATGAAGTGATTTTTAGCCCATTCTTATCAGTTGTCACCTTTGCATGATCCCCTTCTTTAATTTTTCCCTCGAGGATCATCATGGCAAGCGTATTTTGAAGGTGTGTCTGTATTGTGCGTTTTAAGGGGCGCGCACCGTAAACAGGATCATATCCTTTTTCAGCGAGCCAATCCTCGGCCTTCTTATCCAATGTAATATAGATTTTCTTGTGCTCTAAGATATCCAAGAGATTCTTCATTTGGATACCCACGATGGTACCCATATCTTTTCGCTGCAAGCGGCTGAAGAGAAGGATTTCATCCAAACGATTCAAGAACTCTGGGCGGAAGGCAGAACGGACCACCTCCATCACTTCATTGCGGACTTTTTCCGGCGTTTCCCCTTCGCCCAGTTCTGCCAAAATGTGGCTCCCAAGGTTAGAGGTCAAAATAATCAGCGTATTTTTGAAATCAATGGTGCGGCCCTGGCTGTCCGTTAGACGCCCATCATCCAGGACTTGAAGTAAGATATTAAAAACATCCGGGTGAGCCTTTTCCACCTCATCAAACAAAATCACCTGATAGGGGCGTCGCCGAACGGCTTCTGTCAAAACGCCGCCTTCTTCATACCCCACGTATCCGGGAGGGGCCCCAATCAAACGGGACACGGCATGTTTTTCCATGAACTCAGACATGTCGATGCGCACCATGGCCGATTCATCGGCAAAAAGAAATTTAGCCAGAGCTTTCGCAAGTTCGGTTTTTCCGACACCTGTGGGCCCCAAGAACAAGAAAGATCCCATGGGGCGGTTTGGGTCTTGAAGGCCTGCACGTGCACGACGGACGGCATTACTGACGGCAATGACAGCCTCATGTTGACCCACAACTTTTTTATGGAGCTCTGCTTCCATATTCACCAGTTTATCCTTTTCACTGGCCAGCATTGTGTCTGACGGGATTCCTGTCCACCGGGCTACGACGGATGCAATATCCTTGCTGGTGACTTCTTCCTTCACTGTATGAGGGTTCTTTTCACTTTCCTTTTGAACTTCCTCTAACTTTTGTTCCAATTCTGGGATCTTCGCATATTTCAGTTCCCCTGCTGCAGAGTACTGACCATTGCGTTCGGCGATAGCGAGCTCATTACGGGCTTTTTCAAGCTTTTCTTGGAGGTCCTGGAACAGGGACAGCTTTTGCTTCTCTGCTTGCCATGAGCCGGCCATGTCTTCTGCTTTAGATTCCAATTCATTGAGCTCTGCCTCCAGCTTTACTAAACGATCTTTGGATCCTGCATCATTTTCTTTTTTTAAAGCTTCCCGCTCAATTTTCAGCTGCATAATGCGGCGGTCGAGTTCATCCAAGGCCTCGGGCTTAGAATCCACTTCCATGCGGAGCCGACTCCCAGCTTCATCGATGAGGTCAATGGCTTTATCAGGCAAGAACCGATCGGTGATATACCGATTGGAAAGAGTAGCTGCTGCCACAAGAGCTGAATCCGTGATGCGCACCCCATGATGAAGTTCGTACTTCTCTTTGAGTCCTCGCAGGATGGAAATGGTTTCTTCCACAGACGGTTCGCCCACAAAAACAGGTTGAAAACGGCGGGCGAGGGCGGCATCTTTTTCGATATATTGCCGATACTCATCCAAGGTTGTGGCACCCACGCAGTGGAGTTCCCCGCGCGCTAAAGCGGGCTTCAGCATGTTCGAGGCATCCATGGCACCATCGGTCTTGCCAGCACCCACAAGAGTATGGAGTTCATCAATGAAAAGAATGATGGACCCAGCGGCTACTGATACTTCAGCAAGAACTGATTTGAGGCGTTCTTCAAATTCCCCTCGGTATTTGGCCCCTGCAATCAGAGACCCTAAGTCTAAGGACATGAGTTGCTTATCGCGCAAGCTTTCGGGCACATCGCCGTTGACGATACGAAGGGCCAACCCCTCCACAATAGCTGTCTTTCCAACCCCTGGCTCTCCAATCAGTACAGGGTTGTTCTTTGTGCGGCGAGATAATACTTGAATGGTCCGACGAATTTCTTCGTCGCGTCCAATGACAGGGTCGAGTTTTCCATCCTTGGCTGCTTGGGTCAAATTGCGGGCATATTTCTTAAGGGCATCGTAAGAATCCTCGGAACCAGAGGAATGGGCCTGGCGGCCTTTCCGCATATCTTTGATGGCGGCATTGAGGTTCTGAGGGGTAACACCGGAACTTTTGAGGATTTTACCAACGGTTGTATCTGTGGCCAACGCCATGGCCAGAAGAATGACTTCCGCGGTCACAAAGCTATCGCCCATTTTTTCAGCCGTTTTTTCAGCGCTGTCGAGGATTTTTCCGAGTTCTGGAGACATGTATACTTCACCCGCCCCAGATCCCTCCACTTTAGGGATTTTGGTGAGAGCGGTATCGGTTTCCATGAGTGCCGTGCGGCTATTGCCGCTCGCCGTTTGCATAAGAGTGGAGGCAAATCCTTCCGGGTCATCCAGAAGAATTTTTAAGAAGTGCTCCGGCAAAAGGCGCTGATTGCCTCTATTTTGGGCAGAAGTGTGTGCGGCCTGAAGATATCCCTTAACGCGATCAGTGTATTTATCAAGTTTCATGGCGTGTCTCCTCTTATGATTTTATATCATAGGGCAGGGGAGGACTTCAAATGGTTCTAATGACCAGGCACCTTACCACTCCTGCTAAATCTTTGAAAGTTTCTGTTTTGTTTTCAAGGAACATTCCAAGAACATCCGCTGTCTGGCTATACCCTAACTCCAACACCAAAACACCGCCGGGATTGAGGTGTTTCGAAAAATCATTCGCAATCGCTCTATAGCACTCAAGACCATCTGTGCCGCCCACAAGAGCTTGAATGGGGTCAAAGTTCACCACGTTTTTATCGAGCGTCTTATAGTCTGATTCTGAAATATAGGGGGGATTGCTCACGATAATGTCAAAGGTATCTGTGGAGGAGAGGGGGGAAAACCAATCTCCTTGCAAAAGAGTAAGCCTCTCAAAAACGCCATTGTTTTCTGCGTTTTCTTGAGCAGTCTCCAAAGCCGCAGGGTTTATATCAACAGCCACCCCCTGAGCGTTCAGGTACTCGGTTAGAAGAGAAATAATAATGCATCCTGTTCCTGTCCCCAAATCCAAAATTTTAAGAGGGGCATCCTGATTAGGGTAATTCTTTAAGATAGTCTCAATCAGTGTTTCTGTATCGGGACGGGGGTCTAGAGTGGCGGGAGAAAGCTTAAAATCAAGTCCCCAAAACTCTCTGTGACCTAAAATACGAGACAAAGGAACGCCCCGAGCGAGCTCTTCTACTTTTTCATTAAAAATCTTGGGATCAACTAGGGCTTCCCCATGCCCCATAATATATTCCAAAGAAAATCCAGTCACATGAGATAGAAGCCGCCTCAGATGAGTCAAAGAAAGACGCGGATAGGCCTTTTTCGCGGTCTCTAAAAGAAAGTCTAAATTTACCATTAAAGAGCGTATTGTTTCAGGAATCCCTCAGGGTCTTTTTGATATCGAACAACCAGGGATTCCATAGTACTTTCTGGTGTCTCTCCGGTCTTTACGTACCACTCAAAGAAAACAATGGCATGAGGAGGGGACATAGCGGCTAAAAGCTCAGCAATGGATCGAGGGGTCTGGAAATGATGGTAATCCATGGCATAAACCCAATCTCCACCCCAATCCCGAAGGCCATAGGAATGAAGAAAGCCAACAAGAGGCTCAACCATACCCGAAGAAGAATGTCTACGATTTATATAATCAATGCCTTTTGTAGGCCAAACCTCCAGCAAACCGCAGTTTTTTTCTTCATTAACATAAGCATTCCCAACGTAAGGATTCTGAACAGGGTTGAGGTCGAGGGCTAGTCCATAAGCATGAAGAGACAAAGAATTTGACCCTGCAATTGTTCTACAGTTGTAGGCAGATGTGTTGTTGTCGGCCATGGAGGCATCATCACTCCCATTATACTGTTCCATAGGAACTGCTTTATGAACGGGGAAATGGAGTTCATATAATTTTTCAAAGAAACTCAGGACGTAGGGCGCAAGGACATCCATAACAACGACTTCCCCTGCATGAATTTCATTCACGAAATTATAGTGGGGAAAAGAAACGCACCGGAGACGATCTAGGGAAACCGGAGACTCGGGTCTCCAAACACCCTTTTTTTCCATAGTCAACCTCCTGGAGGTATCTAATTCCAAGATAGAAAAGGGTGTCGCCATAGTTCCTCCGTATTACTCAAGGGATGATAATTGTTCCGCCTGATCCTCTGTGATAAGAGCTTCAATAAGTTCATCTAACGCCTCACCATTAATAATTTGTTCAATCTTGTAAAGGGTTAAATTTATGCGATGATCCGTGACCCTCCCTTGTGGGAAATTATAGGTACGAATTCTTTCAGATCTATCCCCACGGCCAATTTGGCTCTTCCGATTCTCTGAGCGTTCGCTCATTATTTTCTCTCTTTCCATCTCATATAAACGGGATCGGAGAATTTTTAAAGCCTTTGCCTTATTTTTATGCTGAGATTTTTCATCTTGTTGCTGCACAACAACGCCCGTAGGAATATGTGTAATGCGCACAGCACTGTCTGTTGTATTGACCGATTGCCCCCCAGGACCACTGGACCGGAACACATCGATCCTCAAATCTTTTTCTTCAATATGAACGTCAATCTCTTCTGCCTCAGGGAGAACTGCAACAGTGGCAACAGAGGTGTGGACGCGACCTTGGGACTCCGTTTCCGGTACACGTTGCACTCGGTGAACGCCTGATTCAAATTTGAGGCGTGAAAACACATTTTTTCCTGTGATGGAGGCGGTAGCTTCTTTAACTCCTTTTAAGTCCGTATCGCTAAGAGTCAAAAGCTCAAATTTCCATCCCTTAACTTCCGCATATTTTTGGTACATACGAAGTAAAACACCGCCAAATAAAGCAGCTTCTTCACCTCCAATGCCGGCTCGTATTTCCAAAATAGCATTTTTTTCATCAGCCTCATCTTTCGGAAGAAGCAAAACCTTAATCTGAGTCTCTAAGGCAGATAAGCTTTCTTTTAAAGATTGAATTTCTTGGTTGGCGAGAGATCTCATCTCTTGATCAGTAGAATCGTCTCCGAGCATTTCCTCAAGACCTCCGAGTTCCTTCTGTTTTTCAAAAAAGAGAGTGGCCACATCCACAATAGGGGTGATATCCGAAAGCTCTTTTGAAAACTTAATCATCTGGTCAGAGGGGAGCCCCTCTTGCATAAGGTTTTCTTCCAGCCCTTTTTTATGAGCAATGACTTTTTTGAGTTTATCTTCTAAATTCATAGGATGTTCTTTAAATGTTTCGATATCTTGGAGAATTCTACTGCTGTTTGGGTGCCTAAGTCCAGGTCTTTTACGAGGATTTGTTTTTGGGTAAGTTCATCGGATCCAAAAATCAGGGCATACCGAGCGTTAACTTTATTGGCTTGCTTGAGGCGCGTCTTCAGCCCTCCCTCATAAATCATGTCCACAGGGATTCCCCTGTCTCTCAAGGAAAAGGCGAGGGGGAGAGCGATCTCTTCTGCTTCAATTCCTAATGGCACAATGGAAACGCGTCGTGTTCCTGCAGGAATTTCAGGGATAACAAGCTCCAGTCGCTCAATGCCGGCAGCCCATCCGACTGAGGGAAGAGAAGGCCCTCCCATTTGGGTGGATAGCCCATCATAGCGCCCCCCAGCCAAGAGAGTGTTTTGAGCCCCAAGTCCTGTGGCGGTGATTTCGAAAGCCGTATGGCAATAGTAATCCAAACCACGTACCAAGTGAGGGTTCAGAGTGTGCGGAATCTTGAGAGCCTGGAGACCTGCGAGAACCTTTTTAAAGAATTCTTTTGAAGAGGAGTTCAGATATTTTTCCATCTGAGGAGCCCCTTTTTTGATTTCTTGATCTTCGGGAGCTTTTGAGTCCAAGATGCGCAAGGGATTTTTCTCAAGGCGTGCTAGACTATCTGGAGACAAAGAAGTTTTGTGCTTTTCAAAATAGCTAACCAAAGCGGCACGATAGGTATTTCTGCTTTCTGTGTCGCCTAAAGTATTAATTTCTAAAGTCAGAGCGCTTTCTAATCCAAGAGCTTTCAAGGCTTGCCATCCCAGCGCGATGACCTCCACATCAGCCAAAGGGTTTGCTTCTCCAATGAATTCTACACCGACCTGGTGAAATTGACGTGTGCGTCCTTTTTGGGGACGTTCGTATCGGAACATGGGGCCTGTGTAAAAGAACTTGAGGGGAGCTTGTTGAGCAAGCTTATTGGACAGAACAGCCCGCATGATGCCGGCTGTACCTTCGGGACGTAAAGCTAGGAGGTCCCCGTGCCGGTCGGGAAAAGAAAACATTTCTTTTGTCACAATGTCAGAGGTATCACCCAATGTGTGATTGAAAACGGTCGCATATTCAAAGAGGGGCGTCGCCATTTCTTCAAAGCCGTAAGTAGCCGCCACGGCTCTTACCTTATCGATAATATACTGATGTCTCCTCATTAGCTGAGGCAATTGATCGTAGGTTCCCCGAAAAGGCTGCATTCTTTTTCCTGCGTTTGTTAAAACTGCGCCTAGAATAAGGTAAAAACAGACTTGAGGGAAGAAGAAATATTTTTTAAGGGTTAGCTGTAAGGGTTTGTAAGACTCATGCGCTCAATGGTAGGTTGAAGGCGTGTCAGTATGTCTGGACTAAAGCCGATCTGAAGGCCAATCTTCTTGTAAAATTTTATTCGCTCTGCCTTAGAGAGAGCTCTCGTTTCTGCAGAGATTTTTTGCAGAAACTTTATGCTGGAAATCAATATCTTGCTAAATTGATCAAAATACTTACCCTTCGCGTGTGGATCAGTGTGCCCTGCTATACCCCTTGCCTTCATCTGCCAAGGTTCCCATTCAGGGACGCTTCCATATAGATCTGTGATGGTCTTCGTGTCTAGATTGCGGCATAGATTGATGCTCATGTTTAAAGTGTAAGTGGGAATTTCCATGGGTTTTAGTCCCCAATCTAAATGGGGGCTGAAAGCAAGAATTTTTTTATCACAATCATACTTCCAATTCCCAGCGCCTGAATCCGGCACAGGTGTATTCATAGACCAAAAACGAAATTCGGGCATTCTATCCCCATAGTACTTCCTCAATAGGCGCAAGAAACTGTTCAGGCCGGCTCCACCGCCAAGAAAATCTATACACCATATCTTTCCAGATATTTCTTTGAATTTTAAAGAGTCTAAATAGGCGAAAAAAGTAGCTTCACGTTTAAGAGTTAGAACGTTGTAAAGGGGAGGAGTGCAGTCAGATTCTAAATTGTGAGGGTCTTTAAGGTCGCGACGCCCCATCGCGTCCGGGGATCCTGAAAAGGCAACGGAGAAGACAGAGGGAGATGAGGGGTTTGGCTTTTGTGCGTAAAGATAGCGCATGGTTTCAATAAGAAAATTAGGCCCTCGACCTAGGCCTATGATAACACTTGGATTTTCTTTTGTGGCAGCTTCCATCACAATTCGAGCTTTCTCCATAATTTCCTGCGAGCAAATCATTTTAGGATTTTCGTCTTTAATTTCAGAACCATCATTTGGCTGAGTAAGAAGGGTGACTAATGAGACGTGTTTCGCCAAGACGTTTTCCGGACTAATTTCTAGGGCTTTAGGGCCTTGATACGCCCCAACTTCCGCTGGTGTTAGTTTAAATTTTTTGACCAAAAAGTCAGAAGAATCACTGTCGTATAAAAATAGGACTTTTTCAGTGGCCGATTCGGCAGAAAAAGAAATAATAAATACTATAAAATAAAATAATTTCATAAAAAAACCAAATTATATTCATGTATATTATAAAAATATTTATTTTTCAAATAGACCTCCTGCGTAAGTGAGGAGGAAGAGAGAAAGAAGTTGAAGGATTGAGTAG
>CAZEUR010000049.1:0-8083 GCA_964515175.1 uncultured Holosporaceae bacterium
ATCCAAATCCATGTGGTAAGAATTGATCCATTCAAGAATAGTGCCGATGTCTCTGCTATGCTCTTATCGATCCTAAAAAACTCAAAAATACTCTGGCTCAAAAGGCTTAGCCAGGAATCGTGATCTTCTCTATTTTTAAAGTTGCTTCTTGCAACTTCTTTTCACAACACTGCTTCAACGCCACGCCACGCTCATAGAGCCCTATGGAATTTTCCAAAGAATCTTGGCCCGCTTCCAGTTTGCGTACAATCATCTCTAACTCTTCCATAGCTTGTTCAAAATTTAATTCTGATACATCTTTCATTTAATTCACCTTCTTCACATATAAAGTGTCCCCTTCTAGAGACACCACAGAAATCTTTGTGCCGACCGTCATATCCGGCCCCACCACGACCCAAGTTTTACCCCGCCAATTCAAAGCTCCAAACCCTTTTTCTATGGGCGATTTCAAAACAAACACTTGGCCCCTATGAGGCGCGCCCTTTCGAAAGCTCCCGCGCCGTGCCATCTCAAAAGAATGCCCTGTGGGCCACACCATAAGCCCTAAAACAATAAGACTCAAGAAAATCCCCAATTGATAGAGAGTAAAAATCTCGCTACCCTGGGTTACTGACCATCCCCAAGACAAAATCCCCACAAAAAAAGCCGACGCTGCAATAACAGACGGAATCCGGGATGGAATCACAAAGGCAAGACTGCCGATGATAACCCCCAACGTAAACCACTGTGTGCACCCAATATAAAAGCTATCCATTACCCTGCCCCACTGGAATATCTTGCTTCCCCAAACTATTCCCCTTTGGATCAAATTTTTCCTGAGAAACCATCTGCCCCTTATCATTATAAGTGGAAATTTCCAGAGGCGTCCCATTTTCTTGGAACTTCTTCACTTCGCCTTGGAGCAATCCGTCCTTATAAGTGGACTCTTCAAACACTTTCCCGCTGGGATAAAATTGTTTACAAGGCCCATCCAACTTCCCCGCCGCATAGACACATTTTTTTAAAACTTTGTGCGCGGGATCATAGGCTGTAAAATCCCCATCCATCACATTATTTTTATAATGAATAATTGCCCGCACCGTCTCCCCTGGTGCAAAAAAGGTCGCAGCCCCCTCCATTTGGTCGTCCTTATAAGAAATTTCGGATACCTTCGACCCATTGATAAAAAAGTGCGCAAGCCCCTCCTTTTTTCCCGCCACATAGGGAATTTGGTGCGTCACCTGCTTCTGCGCATCATAGGCCGTCATCATTCCTTGCATGACCCCTTGCACATATTGGATCGTCTGAACCAATTGCCCTGTCTGGGGGTGATAAGCTTCATAGATCCCATTCATTTTATCATCTTTGTAGGGAATCTTCATGATAAGCTGGCCTTGGGCGTTTTTCACCTCTTGGATACGGTCGGGCGCTGGTTCTTCCGCTCTGGGAGCAGGCGCCGGTGCCACATCAGGCTTCTTCTTCAGAGTATCCAAAAACTGGGGTGTATATACGGTAGTCATGAGTCTATCTTATACCATTTTCATAAAATACTTAACACAAAAAACCACTAACCGTCACCACGAGGATCGCTTCTGGTGCGACGTGGTGGCCCAGCTTTTCTGCGTTAATAAGGGATGATGTTGCGCATTATAGAGAAAAAAACAGGGAATCGGTGATGCCCTAACACAACTTTATTCGAGCCACGAGACGGGGCAGTCTTTAGGGATATGCTCTAGGCTATAGACCTCTTGCATAAGTCAAAAGTAATCAGGTTTATCGGAGCGGTTAAACCAAACTCACCATGGGCGACGTCACTGAAAACGAACTGCTCGCGTTAGAACTAATGCTGGGAGCCTGTAAAGACATGGAGGCTTGTCCCTGAGCGGACAGACTGAGCCCCTGCAAACTCATGCTCGTTTGCGCCTGCGCCGTGACTTGCATGCCCTCCAAAGAAAGAGCCTGCATGGCCTGAATAGTTGCGGCTTGCTGCCCTTGGATTTGGATGGCCCCTGTCACATTGATCGTTAAATTCCCGCCCACAGTGAGGGTATAATCCCCGGACGTCGTCACGCTCTTATTTCCCGTAATATCTGTGGTTTCATTCCCCTCTTGCAAGGCAATACTTCGATTGCCTTTTTTAAGCACAATCGCCTCATCTCCCTGATTGAGCGTCATGGACCGATTTCCCTTTTTCAACAGCAAGGTATCATTGCCTGTCTGTCCGGCGCCCTCAAGAGTTGTTGTGCGATTACCATTAAGAATATCAACATTCATGTCTTTTTCCGCATGGATATAGATTTCTTCATTTCCCTTATCATCTTCAAATCGCAACTCATTAAAGCCCCCACCCCCTTTGGAGCTGTTGGTCTTAATGGTGCTTTTGGTGGGCGTGTCGGGCAAATAGGGAGGATTATTCGTACCGTTATAAACACATCCTGTCACCAAAGGATAATCAGGGTTTCCATTCAAAAACGTCACCACCACTTCTTGGCCCACACGGGGAATAAAGACAATCCCCCAGTTCTGCCCTGTCCAACCTTGGGCATATCGAATCCAGCAAGATACTTGATCGTTAGCTGTCGCACTCAAATCCCAGTGGAACTTCACCATGATACGCCCGTATTCGTCCGTCCAAATTTCTTCCCCTGCTTTGCCCTGCACCAAGGCCGTCTGTGTTCCATAAATCTTGGGACACGGTGTTTTTAAAGGCGGCACATAGGTTTGACTGCTTGCAAAAAACACGATTTTGTTTATATAAGGACACTCCCCCAAAAGCTCCCTAGACTGCTCAGCCTCATGATAAATACGGAAAATCACATAAGATTGATTGCTGGAGCTTCGGTGACAATTGGACAGCGCAAAAGTTTTACCAACCTCTAATGTGGGAACATTTGTCAGACCCTCACACGAATCTTTGGGAAATTGTAAACTACCCAAACGGATTGTAGCAATGGTCTCTCCCGTGGACTGATCCTTGTAATTGCCAGGATAGTTGTAAACTTCTTCTTGAGGGCCATTTGAATTATTAGAAGATGCCTGTAAGTTCATAGTGGTCTGCTCAAAATTATAATCCTGTGTTGTATAGGTGGATGACACGATTTGAGAGGAAATTTTTAAATCAAAAATTCCAGGATCATTGGAAACCGGCGTGGCAGAATGATAAATGGCTGAAAGTGTTGGAAAAGCATCATTGGACGCGAAGGGTGTTGAATTATCAGAAAGCACCATCGTATGAGAACTGTTGTCATGCTGAAAAAAATAAAAAATGCCGGCAGCTTCCATAAGACGAGAAACAAAAGCAAAATCACTTTCGTTATATTGCACACAGAATTCTCGTGTATCTTGACCCGCCGAGGACACATTGTTTTGAATGGGGATGTTCTGGTTAGACAATACCTGGGTAATAATATCAATGGTGGTCATGTTTTGAAAAATGCGGCACGTTTGCCGCAACGTCATGAGCCACGCCTGTGGCCTTATAATCAAGTGATAGTAAGTTTTTTGAAAAACTTTTTGAGTTGCATCATCGTTAAAAGAAACCGTCGCCCCCTGCGTCACTTGAGTCACAATACCGTTGATAGAGCGGATGTTCTCCTGAAAATTAACATTGATGGTAACGCTTTGACTTAGGAGACTGGAAAAATCCACGTTACTGTCGTCACCTGAGGCGCTCACCTCATAAACTTCTGCCTCAAATTCAAAAAGATCCGAAAAAGCTTCTTCCCCCCTAAATTTATTAAGGATTAAAACATCCTTTCCCAAACTTGTGGTAATAGAAAGATAGACATTGTCTTGTGTTGTTAAAACGCCGGTCATTTAGGAGAAGCCTTCTTTCCCTTCAAGGTTTTTTTTAAGGGGGGCGAATTGAAAAAATATGGTCTGACCGTCATGGTATTTTGATCATCCTCTTTTAACGGTTGCATACCTCTCCGATTCAACCAAGACGTCCAACTCAAAGCCGCTCCTGCTCCCAAAACTGTCTTGGGAATTTCCTTTGGATCCAAAATCAGATTAATGCGAAAATCTGAAGATTCCCCCATATAATAAACGACCAAATCACAAAGTGCATCATAAGATTTTCCTGGCTTTAGAAAACTCACATATTCAGCAAAGGACAGGGGCCCCAGATGAAGGGTAATAAATCCTTTTTGATCCCAGAAACGACCCCCTAAAATGGCATCTTTTCCTAAAACATTAAATCGACCTGATTTTCCAAGAACAGATCTTTGAGAAAGGGCCACAGAAATCCATTTACCCTGACATGCCTCGATGGATACAGGCAACCGGAAAAAAGAAGAGAGTATTTTTTGCAACCCTACCAAAGAGCGAGGCGCACCCCAGAGCAACCCAATATAAGGAAACAAGCTTCGATCCGGGAGAGACATTCGGGCTTTCAGAGAAGAAAACCCCAATCCCAAGAAGCTCGCCATACAACGACCCAACATGGTGCTTTCGGGTGTATCTGTGGCAAGCCCAATCCAATATTTTTTACGAATACGCTGTAGGATAGAAATAAATCGATGGTTAAATATATCCAAGAAAAAATGAAAGGCTGTATCCCCCCGTCGATCGTTATCTGTAAGGATTTGAGCATAAGGCGTGGGAAGAGGCCCTGGATGCCCCGCAATTCCAAAAAAATCCACCGTCAGCTGGGAAGGGCTTTCTCCATCGCTTAATTGAAAGGATCTAATATCTGCAGCAGGGAAATCAAACCCCACATGAGTTTTAAAATTAACCACCTCCTTAAGAGGGTCCTCACCCACCCCAAGCGGAGAAGCATGGGGATTTAATTCTTCCAATATCTTAATAAAAGCATGAAACTCAAACTGATCTGCCTGCTCCACAAGAACTTGTTCTATAGGAGGGTTTTTGTTCCGGCTATGGCTGGCCATGTTTTCAAAATTCCTTCCTGATGGATGCTTTTAATGGATAATTCTGTCAGAGAATTAATATCAGTATAAAGAGCAAAAAATTGACTTAAAATCGACCCTAAGAGAAAAATACCAGGGCCCGTTGAATGATCGTCATCCACAATTAGGGTTACTCCCGTTCCTTTCACAAACCCCCGCCAAGCATCTCGTCCCATACGTCGAACGATGGGCTCACAGGTCATGCTGATAATTCTGTCTATTTCTCCTTGATTCACAGAAAAACTATTCCCAGCATAAAGCATAAGCATTTCTTTTAGGGCCTCTAGACTTTTAATATCTGATGAAAAAGAAAGATGATTCAGGGCCAGATTGGAAATAAGCTTCCATTGGGTGGCTCCCTCCTTGGGCGGATAAATTGCCTCTGTGGGGGTATGAATACAAAAGATGGACTCAACGGGAATTTTTTCCTCCGGAAATAACAATGTATTCGCGGTCAATCGAGAAGCGAGCTGCCGATTTGTACACAAGGTCCGAGCATAGACAACTTGCGTGTCTGGCAATTGCGGCTTCATGTCCCAGTTCACAAAAGATAGGAGTACATCGGTTCCAGGCAGGCCTTGCTTAACGGAAGGGACCCGACGGGATGTCCAAAAAGTTTTATTTGGCCCCTTTTCCTCATGATGATTATAAGAGAAATAAGGAAAAATTTCTAAGACTTCTCTTCCATCCACTGCCGTACTAAATACCTTTTCAATTGAATAAATCTCACAGGTAGTCTCCTGGCCTCGATCTCCAACAAGCCGATAATCTATTTTCTTGCGATCAAACCGTATGGGATCCGAAACACAGGAGTAAAGATTGATAATCGGGACACACCCCAAAACGACGCTGTACTCATCAAGGGGCATGGAAAACTCTTGATTAACAGGCGCCAGTGGAATCAGAATATCCACTTCTGTGGCCCCTTCCGGAAACTTCAAATTTTCCACATCAAAAAACATGAATTTCTTCGGAAAATAAAAATATTCCATAAGAAGTCCATAGGCTGGGTTGGAATTCGGAGGGCACGGAATAATAGTCTCATCCACTCCAAACCCTACCTGCTGAAGACTTCCCTCTTGCAAAAAAATAGGACTCTGCTCATCTTGGGACCCCACAATTGCAATTTTATAAGAATTTTGAAAAAGAAACCGATACAAAGAACTTGCTGCAACAATGGGTAAATTAATATGAAACCTTAATTTTTTGGGATCCAATTTAGAAAACATCGGGCCCATACTTTTTAAAGAAATCTTTAAAATATTTTCATGAGCTGTAAGCTGATTGCCAAAGGCATAGACATCCCGTTTAACAATGCTGACCCCCGTGGTTTGAATGGGCCAAAGCTCTAGAGGTGCCGCTGTCCGAAATCGGCAATCTGTACCCCCTGTCGACTTCGTAAAGAGAGGAAAATTTTTGGGAATTTGGCTACCCGTAGTGATAGCCTTTTTCGTGTCATGCTTAAATTGGGCAATGGCCATGGAAGGCACGATCGTGGTCAAAAAAGGATAGAGCGCCTCTAACAAGGCAGAGGAAACCCGAGGGAACTGGTTATCAATATCCTGCTGCAAGTAGCCCGACATAAAAGCAAAGGATTCTATAAGCCTTTCAATGTGAGGATCCGTAGGCAAATTTTCTGTAAAATTTAGGCGCCTGGCAACTTTTGGATATTTGGCTGCAAAAATCCGCCCCATCTGCCGCAAGAAAGACATCTCTTTATCGTAATACAGAAAATTTAAATCATCAGATTTTGACATGCCCCTCCCCGGTTTATGACCCTGAGGAGGCGTAGCCCCAGCTTCCTAAAAAGCAACCCCCAAGCTCAAGGTATTTATTCCTTTTATCATAAGCTTGTTTTGAGCGTCTGTGAATGAAAATTTAAATTGAAATATTTTAAAAATAGAGCTTGAAAAGAAATGTTTGCAGATCCTAGCAAACAGTTTCGCAAACCTCTTTTCGATGACCAACTTTTATGATGTCCACAATCAGTTCCTTTTCGATAAATCGTGCAATCAAGCGTTAATCCCCCACTCTATATCTCCAGAATTCTTCCAGAGGATAACTCAATCTTTTTCCATAGATTCTTGGATTTTCTGCATTAACAAGTTTCTGTTCGATAAACCTAAGAATCCTCATTTTAACGGGTTCATCAAGTTTTTAAGAGTCTTAGACGCGTCAGGAGAAAAAGTTACTTTCCAGCACCTCTCACTCAGAGGAAGCTGAGGGCCTTTAGTCATATCTTTTATATAAATGACAATCTTTTGCCGAAAATCATGTTCTGTAAATATTTCTTTTGAATCATGATGTTACTAATTCCACCGGAAACCAGGTAATAATCGAGAAAAAAATGACTCTTTCATTGTCATCGCGAAAAAATCCGGCACGGATTTTTGTGGCGACCCAACTGAAGTCCCAAGGAGCGTAGCGCCGTGGTGATCTCACTTTCTTAGGATCTTTTTACTATGGTGTTACCAATAATTAAGCAGCCTTGTTGGGTTTAACGGTTTTTTTAATCCCCGGCAAAAGGACCTTCTTTCCCACCTCTAAATCATAATGCTGCTGTAAATTCAACCATGTATCGGCAGAAACTCCAAAAAAGCACTCAAACCTAAGCGCCGTATCCACGCTCACATTTCTTTTTCCTTGCAGAACTTGTGAAATGCGATTTGTCGGCACCCCGAGTCTGCGCGCAAGTTCAGCGCTAGACAAGCCCAAGGGCTCCATAAAATCTTCCCAAAGAATCTCCCCCGGATGAATAGGGTCTAGTTTCTTTATCATTTTAGCCTCCTTCACTTATGATAATCAACAATCTCTACTTCCTCAGCGTGCCCATTTTGCCATCTAAAACAAACGCGCCATTGTTTGTTAATACGCAAGCTGTATCTCTCTTTTCTATCACCTATAAGCTTTTCAAGTCGGTTGCTCGGAGGCAATCTCAGATCTTCTAAGCAAACAGCGGCATGAAGATACACCAGACGCCTTAAGGCCTGACGCTCGAAAGCTTTATAAGGCTTTACACTGAATCCTTCGAAAAGCCTTTCTGCATCTTTATTCTTAAAACTTCGAATCATACTTGATGATAGTACGTGATACGTATCGTGTCAACCCTCTATACCGTCGCCGACTGTTTCATAGAAGATACTAGGTTCTGTGAACATTTCTACCTGAGCCAGATAAAAGTGGAAACGAAGTGA
>CAZEUR010000050.1:0-7541 GCA_964515175.1 uncultured Holosporaceae bacterium
AAAAATAAATCCTATAGCTTAAAAACCCCTCACGCTTTACTTATGCAACAAGGCCTCATAATTACACACTCCCATAGTACTTAGGAAGTATACCAGACAAGGAATGACTTCGCAATCTTCACCCCTCTATCTGGCGATAGCACAAAGCCTCCGCCACATGCGGACATTCCACTGTTTCACTTTGTGCCAAATCCGCAATGGTGCGAGCCACCTTTAAAACTCGGTAATAGCTGCGGGCTGACAATTTGAATTTATCCGCTGCTTGATTCAAAAGCTTCTTTCCTTCTGCTGTGGGGGAGGCCATCTCCTCTAACAAAGGACCTGCCAGTTCTGCATTCGTAAAACTCTTCGCCTCTACCATTTCATAGCGAACCCTCTGCACTCTCCGAGCCTCCATCACACGCATCTTGATGGATGAGCTGCTTTCCCCCCGTTCCATTTCATTCAATTCCACAGGTGTCACGGCCGGAATACTGATATGCATATCGATGCGATCCAGAAGGGGGCCTGAAATTTTTGATTGATAGTCCCGTCCACACAGAGGCACGCGACTGCAGGCACGCGTCGCATCCAGCATATACCCACATCGGCATGGGTTCATGGCCGCAATCAGCTGTACTTTTGCAGGGTACGTCACATGAACATTGGCCCGTGCCACGGAAACGTGTCCCGTTTCCAAAGGTTGCCGCAAAGATTCAAGTGCCGCTCGAGAAAACTCTGGCAGCTCATCCAAAAACAAAACCCCACAATGGGCCAAAGAGATCTCCCCTGGACGCGCCTTAATACCCCCTCCCACCAAAGCGGGAAGAGACGCTGAATGGTGAGGATCTCGGAAAGGCCGAGTCTGAAGCAGCCGCCCCTCCGGAAGCAATCCCGCCACACTGTAAATCATGCTCAATTCCAAAGCTTCTTCCGGCTCCAAGCTCGGCAAAATAGTGGGGAGTCTTTTCGCCAACATGGATTTCCCCGCCCCAGGAGGTCCCATAAGGAGCACATTGTGACCGCCTGCCGCTGCAATTTCTAAAACTCGTTTTGCGGTCAGTTGCCCTTTGATGTCACTAAAATCCACATCAGAGGAAGGAGTCGGGGCCATAAGAGCGTCTGGTGCAGTGAGCACCTGATTCCCCTTGAAATAATTTACAAGAGACAAAAGATTGGGTGCTGCCACCACTTCGAGATCTTTAATCCAGGCTGCTTCTGATCCCGAATAGCTGGGACAAATGAGCTTGCGATTTTGGGTGTATGTTTGAAAGGCGGCAGGCAACACCCCTGGAACAGACGCAAGTCCTCCATCTAAAGCAAGCTCTCCTACCGCCGTACATTGAAGAAGCTCTTCTTTATTCAAAACACCCATAGAGCCAAGCAATGCTAAAATAATAGGCAAATCATAATGCGTCCCTTCTTTTTGAACATGGGCCGGGGCCAAATTAACGGTGATTTTTTTGGCAGGCAAAGAAAGGCCAATAGCATGGAGTGCATTTCGAATGCGTTCTCGGGATTCTCCAACCGCTTTATCGGCAAGTCCCACAATTGCAAAAGAGGGTAGATTTCCGTTGGTCATTTGAACTTGGACTTCCACATCGAGGGTGTCGATGCCTTGAAAAGCAACAGTCCAAATTTTTGCAACCATCAGTCACCTTTGTCGTTAAGCGCCCGAGGCGCTTGAACCCAATTACTCTTATTTTTATGAGGTTTCTGTTTCTTTTCCTTTGCAACTTGGGCCCTTTCAAGAGGGGAGGGCTGTTTTTTTGTATTAAATATTTTACGACGCCGTTTCTCCAATACAGTCATGAGTCGCACATAACTCACCACTTTTTTCACGTGCTTGGTGGTCCGGCAAATCTCGATAATTTGATCCAGTTCTTTTTTATCTCGACAAACCCCCACAAGGTATACAACCCCGTCCACTACCACAATTTCATAATTCCGGGAGCTAATTGTGGACTCCACAAACAACAAGGTATTCAGTTTGGTTGAGATCCACTTGTCTTTTCCATATTCCAATAAACTGCGCGGCTCACCAATAATGGTATCATCGATAACTGCCTTAACACCAGGCACTTGCCAAGCAAGGCGCACAGCGTCTTCCTGCATCTTCTTGGTCAGAATCCTTCCTGTGAGGAGAACACGCCCCTCGTACACATTAATGTTAATGCGGTGGTGCAGCACATGGTCATGTTCAAATAAGACCACATTTAACCGGGTTTGAATCTCTGTATCTGTTACGTATCCCCCAAGTCCTCTTTCTTGAGAGGTTGTATCAAGGGTGGCAACCCCTGAAGAAAAGAAAGAAATGGGGGAACATCCATTCAGGAGAAATATTCCCCCCACTAATACCAAACAACCGAACAGTTTCATCTATGCCTCTAAAATATTCTTCAAGTGTACCGGAAGTGACCTTGAGCCCACCAACATAGCATCAAACCGAACCTGTTGTGTAGTGGGGTAACGCATCAAATAATGTTGCACGGATTTTCGCAAGCGTTCCCTTTGGGCAAAACTGATGGCATAAGCCGCATGCTCCACAGATTCCCGAGCCTTTACCTCCACAAACACCAGCGTATTTCCCCGTGTTGCAACAAGATCAATTTCTCCTACTGGGCTTCTGTATCTCTTTTGTAAAATAGCATACCCCTTAAGCCGAAGGATCCACGCAGAAAGAGATTCTGCATATTTACCTCGTTTCCAAGAACGTTTACCTCGATTATGTCTATCTATACTCATTTCAATTTGCATAATAGAGGTTTTGGCTCTCAAATTGAAGACTATTTGTACAAGAATTTTATTCTGCTTCCAGAAACCACTTAGTACGAGCGAAATAAGGGTCGAAGCTGACGTGTACATAGACGAACATGAGGGGACCAAGGGCCTGTAGTTTCCCAAAGTAATAGGCGTTTTATGAGAGTGGATGGAATCAAATTTGACAAAATCCTAAAGGTGAGTATCTTGAAGGGAAATATAGCCAGCCTATAAGAGGTTGGCTATAATAAGGTAGGCATGAAAACAGAATCTTTTAAGTTACTAACAAAATACCCCGCCGGAAGCACCCGAGAGATCGCAAGTCTTGCCTGGCCCCTGATGATCACCATCATGTCTGGCAACATGATGATTTTCATCGATCGCTGGTTGCTATCTTGGTATTCCTTAGAAGCCATGAATGCCATTGCTGTCATTGCCCAAGTTCTGTGCGTTTTCCAATTTGCCCCCATTGCCCTCACCAGCATCTCAGAAGTGTTTGTAGGACGCTTCAATGGGGCCCAGGACTACAAAAAAATAGGAAAGCCCGTCTGGCAAATGCTTTGGCTCGCTTTATCTTTGGCCGTTGTTTACATTCCCATCGGTATCTTTGCATGGCCCCTCATCCCTCAAGAATTTCAAAAAGAAGGAATCCCCTATTTTCAATGGATGATGTCCTTTTCTTTCCTCATGCCCATGATCGGGGCGCTGGCTGGATTCTATGCAGGACGTGGGCAAGTGAAAATTCTCAGTGTTATTGCTCTTGTCTCCAACATCATGAACGGCATTCTATCGGCTGTTTTGCTTTTTGGAATCAAAGGATTCATTCCTTCTTTCGGCACCAAAGGAGCCGCTTTCGGAACCATCCTTGCCCAACTCTTTTATTTTGGAGTCTTGTTCTTTATTTTCCTCAAACGGGAAAACAGAAGAGCTTACCAGACCCACAAATGGGGATTTCATAAGAAGCTATTCCGAGAATGTATAGATATCGGCCTTCCCAACTCAGTCAGTCATAGCATTGAGTTTGGTGGTTGGGCCTTAGTGACTCTTTTGGTGGCAAGCTTGGGAATGGAATACGCCACCGTAAACAATATTGCCGTGAGCATTTTCGTGCTCTTTAATTTTTTGGTGGAAGCCCTGCAAAAGTCCGTGATTGCCATCGCTTCCAACCTGATCGGTGCAGAAAGAGATGGAAAAATCAATAAGGCCATCAGATCAGCTGCTAAATTTCAAGGCGTTTTGGTGCTGATCACGTCACTCCCCCTCGTCTTCTTTTCCTCTTATTTGATCCGTCTGTTTATTCATGATGAGGCAACGCTTGAGTTATTATTGAGGCCCACCCAAATCGCCGTCATCTTTGTGTGGCTCTATTTCTCCATCGACGGCATGAGCTGGATTTTTGCAGCTGTTTTGACCGCGGCGGGTGACACGAAATTTATTATGAAAACCAATATGGTTACCATTTTTCTGTTTTGTCTCTTCCCCGTTTACCTCTTTGTCTATCTCCAGAAAGGGCCTTACTACCTTCCCTGGACTATCTCAGCCTTTTATTCGTCTGTGAATTTTTCGCTGTTCTGCTGGCGCTATAAAAGCAACATTTGGCGAGACAATTTGGAGGAGATTTAATAATGAAAGGTTTCAATACGCCTATCAAGAAGACTTTTTGTTGGCATATGATTCCTAATGTCCAGGTATTTCAAAGCAAGGCATCCCCGCGCAATAGCATTTAAACCAATGTCCGTAATATTTCTGTTAGCAGCTGCCGTTAAGGATGCAAGCTTATCAAGTTTAGCGATAGCCTTAACCCCCACATCCCCTAAATCTGTCATATATAAATTCAAATATTCAAGGTTTTCAAGATTCGAAAGATGCACGGCCCCCATGTTGCCGATGAAGTTTTGATTCACATCCAAATAAGTTAGGTGTATTAAGGCTGAAAGGTGTGCCGCTCCCACCTCAGTAAGATTGTTATGTGCGATGTTTAAATGCTTTAACTTTGGAAATTTTTTGGCAATAATTTTAGCCCCAGAATCTCCTAGTTTATTGGCTCTAATCACCAAAGATGTAAGCCCAGGCAATCTTTTTGCAATCATATTTAAATCTTTAGAATCAATGGCGCAAACACTCACATCCAAAGAAGTTACATGGGGACTGAGACCTAAAAGAAGCCCCAAAAGTTCTTCGGAGATAAGACGCGTAGGCAACTGGGGTTCTTGTACATCCCAAGGTCCTGGGACATTATTTTCGCTGATGTCCAAAGTGACAAGATTGTGGAATCTAAACCTTTTTTCTCTCAAGATCCGCAAAGCAGCTTCTAAGACCTCCACATTCATATGCGTGATTTTTAGATCGTTTATATGCCCCCGTTTCCCCAAAAATTCTGCAACTGCCTTACCTTCTCCACTCTGGACACTTTCCATATTGAAAACAAAGGCTTTATCTTTTAAATAAGCATCCACCTGATCTCTGTCACTGCGACTCACTGCTCTCAAAGCTTGTAAATCTTCCAATCTCATTTTTTCATAAAAATGAGGGCCAAGCTCCTGAGGAATTCTCCCATTTTCCAAAACGCCATAGGAAAAGGAGAAAAAACCTGCTAACAGAAAAGCATACGATAAGCCTTTTCGGAAAACTAATTTCATTGTTGCACTATCTCTGCGTTTTTATTTTCTACTTTACCAGTGTACCCCGATTTGTGT
Source organism: uncultured Holosporaceae bacterium (assembly GCA_964515175.1). Taxonomy (GTDB): domain Bacteria; phylum Pseudomonadota; class Alphaproteobacteria; order UBA7879; family UBA5542; genus CAIWGV01. Next base: position 5,436 of record CAZEUR010000050.1, read on the forward strand.
TTTGCTACAAGTTTTATCTCCGACTCTTCCGTGCCTCCAAAACCTCCACAGCCTGCCCTACAAGTTCTGCAATAATCTCTTCCATGGACTGTTCCATTTTCACAAGCCCCACACTTTGGCCTGCCATAACGGATCCCGTCTCTACATCTCCATCTACTACAGCGCGCCGTAACGCACCAGCCCAGAAATGCTCAATCTCTAGTTGACCTTCTTTTTGGGAAATTTCCCCTTTATTGAACCGATCAATGACACCTTGTTGAAATTCTCGGAACTTCTCTGTCCCTTCATTCTGCAAGGCTCTAACCGGAATCACGGGAAACCGGGGATCCAACTGAATGGAAGGCACTGCATCTCGCGCATTAGCCCGCAAGAAAGCCTCCTTAAATTTTGGATGGGCCTGACATTCATGGGCACACACCAACCGGGTTCCCAACTGGCATCCCGCCGCCCCCATTTCAAGATAAGAGAGAATTGCTTCTCCGCGTCCAATACCCCCAGCAATAAAAACGGGCACTTCTTCAATATGCGGCAAAATTTCTTGAGTCAAAACCGTTGTGGACACAGGTCCAATATGACCTCCCGCCTCAGCACCCTCAAGCACCAGAGCATCAGCCCCCATCCTGATAAGTTTCCGAGCAATAAGCAGAGAGGGCGCCAAACAAATGATTTTGATGCCTGCGGCTTTTAACATATCCATCACAACAGAGGAGGGAAGACCCCCGGCCAACACCACATGGCTGACATTTTCATCGATACAAACTTGCGCCAAGTCTTCCAGTTGTGGATGTAAAATGATGAGGTTTACGCCAAAAGGAAGTTCAGTCATTTTGCGGGTTTGTTGGATTTCTTCTCGAAGAATATGAGCAGGCATAGCGCCCGCCGCAAGAACCCCAAATCCCCCTGCATTAGACATGGCAGATACTAGATTGCGCTCAGACACCCACGTCATAGCACCGCCCATCAGCGCATACTTTGTTCCAAGAAAAGTGGCGCCCCGCTCCCACAGCTTGTCTAAAACTTTTATCATCTATTCTCTCATGTCTGTTGAAATATAAGCGCCTACTGTAGCATACTCTCTCATAAAATAAAGGAATTTATATGACAACTCAAAGTACCATTGATCTTCAAGAGGTTGAAACTTTTTCTGCCCATGCATCGCGGTGGTGGGATCAGGAGGGTCCTTTTAAACCTCTCCATCAGCTCACTCCCCTACGTATCGCCTTTCTCAAGAAAACCATAGGTCCTCTGCAGGGAGGTAAAATTCTTGATATTGGGTGTGGAGGGGGCCTTGTAACAGAGCCGCTAGCTCGGTTAGGGTTATGTGTTACGGGAATTGATCCCTCTCCTGAAAATATCACCGCTGCAGAACTCCATAAACGAAATCTTCCCATCACTTATAAAACTTCCTCTATAGAAGAAATGGAAGGATCCTTTGATGTGGTTTTAGCTCTCGAAGTTGTAGAGCATGTGGCCTCTTTGGATAGCTTTCTTTTCCACTGCTCTCGTCTTCTCTCCCCAAAAGGCCTTTTGATTCTTTCCACTCTCAATCGAACACCGTCTTCTTTTTTGGGAGGTATTATAGCCGCCGAATATTTCTTGAACTGGGTGCCACGGGGAACTCATGATTGGACAAAATTTGTGAAGCCTTCTGAACTTTCTCATGCCGCTGAAAAAAATAATCTTATCCTATCAAATCTTCAGGGCTTTGGTTTCGATTTAGGTCAAAGACACTGGCGGCTCCAAGACTCTATAAAGATAAATTATTTTGCAGTTTTGAAAAAAGTGGCGGAGAGAGAGGGATTCGAACCCTCGATACGCGATTAACGTATACACACTTTCCAGGCGTGCGCCTTCAACCACTCGGCCACCTCTCCTTTATTTTAGAGAGTACATAATATACATAACAAAGCGAAAAACAAGGAATTTTAGTTTTTAGAGTATATTCCCTTTGATTAACGAATGCCTATTAAGCTCTGGATGTTACAGAAATGTCTCCCCATCCTAACCCTAATGAGGTCTAAGTACCCGCGTTGCTGGAAATTTTTTTATTCTGGGACATTCTTCTGGTTGATTCGGTTTATTGAAGATCGACCACAGACTCTTTAC
>CAZEUR010000051.1:0-7534 GCA_964515175.1 uncultured Holosporaceae bacterium
TATTTATGGCTCCGCTTATCCCCCTCGCTCAGTCTCACATCTATCTGAACTTTTACAGGAGGCGCTTAGAGGAAGGAAAACTTATGAAAATGTGGATAGCAACGTCGATTCCCATAAAGTCCTAGATTTTCCATCTGCAAAAGCTTAGGATCTTTTTGAAATCCAGAAGAGCTAAGAATGAAAACCATCCATTACTACGATAAAAATGCTAAGTCTTTTTATGACAGAACCATTGGGATCAATCTTTCCGAAACCTATCATAGGTTTCTGACTTACATTCCAGCCCAATCTCATATTCTGGACGCAGGATGTGGAACGGGCAGAGATTCAAAATGCTTCCTGAGCAAAGGATACTCTGTGACGGCTTTTGATGCCTCTCAAGAGATGTGCACTCTTGCTTCCAAGGAGACTGATCTTTCTGTACAGCAGCTTACCTTTCAAGACATGACTTTTAATCAAGAATTTGAGGGCGTTTGGGCTAATGCTTCTCTCCTCCATGTTCCCTATGAGGAAACGAAAGCAGTCTATGGAAAGATTCATAAAGCCCTAGTTCCTAACGGCATTTTTTATGGTTGCTACAAGTATGGGAATGATTACATGCCTACTCCAGAACGAGAATTTTGGAATATGAATGAGACTGCGATCCTATCTTATTTTGAGGGGCTGTTTGAGATACTCGAAATATGGAAAGAGAAAGATGCTCGCAGCAAAGTTTCCCCGAGCCCTGACCAGGCATGGTTGCATTTTATAGTAAAAAAATTATGAATATTCATTTTGAAAAAATTTCCCAAAAACACAAAGAAACCATCTTTCAATGGTTAGAAGAAGCGCATGTCAAAGAATTTTGGGACAACAGTCAAGATCACAAAGATGACATCCTAAACTTTATAGAGGGGAGAAAAATACCTTCAACTTACTGTGATGGGTTGTATGTTTATTGGATCGCAAAGATAAATTCTGAGCCTTATGCTCTCATCATGACTATTCAGGAAAAACCAGAGTATGACATAGCCCCTCTTAAGAAAATATATCTTTCAAAGACTGGCCATACTTATGGCTTAGATTTTATGATTGGGAACAAAAGTTACTTTAGTAAAGGTTTAGGAGCTCCTACTTTAGTTAAATTTATGGATTTTTTTAGGAAGGAAGTAGATCCAAAGGCAGACACCTTCTTAATTGATCCAGAAGAAAGCAACCCTAGAGCAAGACGTGTCTATGAAAAAGCAGGTTTCGAATATATGGGAGATTTTATCGGATTTATTTCTAAATCAAACACCCACCTATTAGTTAAAAAATTTATTGGCCATAAAGTTAAGTAACGAAACAAAACAAATAGGATGACAACAAACTTTGATCCCTACCTTAATCTTAGAAATGTTCTTTCCCATCTGAAAGCTTTCTAAACAAGGCTTTACCCTTATCATATTGGCTGCCTTCTCCATTATCTAAAGATACACTCGGAAATATAACAAGTGAGTCTGGAGATTCTCTAACCAAAACAATATCATCAATAGATTTTATGAGAAAAAGTCTCACTTTATCACCTGCTCCTTTCCAAGATTCCTTACGAAAAAGATAATCTTTGGACTGCTCTTCTCCTTCATTGCTATCAAAGAAAAAATTTCGGCATTTAACCTTGTCTGTCACTTCCTCTAAAATCCAGCGCGACTCCATCTTGTGGAGGATATTTTTAGATATGTTACGTATAGCTGAACTCCAACCACTACCAAAGATTTTAACTTCTCCGAAAGGAGTGTGCAATCTAGACAAGCCTCTAGTTTTATCAGCTAATTCAGGCTCTTTTGCTTCAGAGGTTTCTAAAAATAAATATTTTGGAGATCTATAATAAAAAGGATTTGGTTCTGGCCAATCCTTAAAACCATTTCCGACACGCTCCTTCTCTTGATCTCTGCACTCTTCAAATACTTGTCTAAATTTTGAAATAGCTACATAATAAGGGCGCATTCCTTCTTCATTGTTCCATTGAGAAATAACACTCTCAGAGGAAGCTCCATAAGAGAACGCCGCGAAGAACACTAAGCTAAAAATTAAAAATATTGGCATCCTATGAGTCATAATATTTCTCCTTTACTTATTTCTATTTTGGAACAATACGAACATATTGGGGAAAATTCAAGAAAGTTTTTCAATTTTACCAGATACCCGTATTTCCTTTCTCTACCTCTGCAATAAAGTCACGTTAAAAATTTTGACATCAGAAACTATAAGGAGCGATAATTGCCTTGTTTGTTCCGTCACTAGTTGGCAGGACTCCGACTAGTTTGTGAGAGCGGCCCATTTTTTCAACAGGACCAAAGTTGCGTTCTACGCCTGTTGCCACTTCATAGGCAAATAGTCCAGGCAAAGTATCTCCTTGTATTCCGTAGATCAAATCTCCATTTGGAGAAATTCGAAATTCATCAATCTTTCCGAAGTATTCTCCTGGGCTCGCAATTTCAGTGTTCCATAAGAATCTTAATGGAGTTGTGCCAAGAGCCACTAATTGTTTTTCTCCTAAATAAACAAGTGTCTGACCATCAGGTGTAGCTTTTGGTTGAGACTTCATAGGATGCAGTAAATCTAGTGCTTCTTCACGTACCCCTGTTTCCATGTTGTATTTCACAAGTCGGCGAAGTTTATCTGTGGCCCATTCTTGGTAAAAAAGTTGAGACCCTACAGAAGTTAACACAGGATGAAAAAAGAAACGCGCATCATCCCCCGACGCTTCTGGTGAAACTTGATTAACAAGCTTTACGGATCCTTCCCTATCTATAACAGAAAGCTCTGTAGATCCATGACTGGTTCCTAAGAAATATGGACCGGCACCCAAGAAAATAGATGCCCCTCTTGTTGGGAAAGGAATAGCGGGACCTCTTTCTTCAAGAGAATCGGTATCAACACGAAGAATCTGGTTCTTAGATCTATCTTCATTCATGACTCCTAGAAAAATCGTACCAACACCATTATCATGCAGTTCTGAAATCTTGCCCTCTGCCTGTAAAGATAGTGTTTTAACAGCCATCCCAGTTTGTTTGTCAAAGACACGCATCATTTTATTAACGATGAGATAAACTCTATTCATGGTTGTTTTATAGAAATAGTCCTGGCCTGCAATTCCATACGCACTATGAACTTTCCCATTAAACGGAGATGACCATACCGCGTAGCCACTGTCAGCATCACAGGCGTGAAAAAGAAGACCTTCTCCTCTATTTGGTTTTTCTACTGCAAAAATTAATCTTGCCTGGGTATCAACCAGCGGTCGGAGAGACATGGACCAAGTATCATTTAAATGGACATAGGGTTTAGCTAAGTCAACTCTACCAAACCTATCAAAAACTTTATAGAGATTTGTAAGCCGGTTAGGCAAATCGATTTCTTTGTGCTCTTCCTGAAATTGTATAAAAAACCGTTTGTGCCTATTTGTCTCAGCAGAGGATGCGCCTAAGGAATAAAGTAACTCATGCAAGTGGGTCGCATATGTTGCGAACTCCAAATTTGGGCTTTGTTGAGCTCTTCTAAGAAGATCTGGATTATTCGCTTCAGCTGTTAAGCTTTCCACTCTTTCTTTCAAAGGTCTTTCTTCATTCATAATAAAAATGCGTCTCAAATCTTTAAGAATCTTAGGCTCTATAAACTCAAGAAACCCTGTAGGGCTCATGCCAGCGTGTACTGTAATGAAGGCATGCAAAGTTGTCAGAGGAGAACATTCAGTATCAAGGACATGATCTAAGACTTGGGTGCAAAAACCTTGCCAAGGCTGAGAAAGATCTATCTCATTTTCAGGAACATTCCACAAGGATAGGAATTGACGCTGAAGCTGAGGTAAATTGGTCTCACTCATAAATACCCACATCCTTTGAAGGGCTCCATACAGAGAGCGCTTTTGAAAAGCTCCATACAAAACATCAAAGTCAGACTCAACTAGAACAGGGGTGTAATCTCTGAATAGTTGTTCTGCAAAAGAATCAAGCCAATAGGGATCAACTGGAACATCAGATCCCAAAAATGTCCAGAGATGATTTAAAGCGGATCGCCTTCTCTCAGTTTTTGAAAGAGATAAAAAGTCACCGACAACTGTGGGGTCTTTCTGGAGAATCGCTGGCATAGCCGCTACAATTTGATCTTCATAAGAAGAGAATTTTCCCAAGCTCCACAGAATATGACGCAGAGAATCTCTGTATTTATAGTCTTCTTCTGTAGTTGTTAAAATCCGTGAAACCAAAGCATCTAATGAAAGCTCGGTGCCAGTAAAGAGAGGGGCCAGAGTTGGATCTTCTATATGAGCTTTTAATAGATAAGTCATCGACTTTTGTAATGTGTTTTGGCAAATAGCCGTATATTCGGGATCTTGGGGATAAAGCTCCCCAACGACGGCTAGAAATTTTAAACTCTGGGGAGCTGGCCATTCCAAAAGCTTTCCTGTTACATACATCAGGATTTCTTTTGCCTTAGCAGCATCTAAGGAATGAAAGTCTCGTGCCACTTGGAATGTTTCGTCCGTAATATCCTGAGAGTTGTGTATTTTCCATACGAGTTTATTGCTATATTCCTCGGCTTTATCCTTTACACTGCAGAATGAGGAGGGGGAGAATCCCACCATAACAAGAAGTCCTAAGATCAAATATTTTTTCATTTTTCTTTCCATACGCTTAAAATCAAAGGATTTTATTCTCCATAAATATGCTCTGTCAACTTAATTCCTATAAAAAGATCAGGTGAAGTACTACTGTTTTTAATCTGTTTTGTTATTTTATATCAAAGACTATGTTTGTAGTTAATTAGAAAACTAATCTTACAAAGACATATCCCTATCTCTGTCTGCCCACTGCTGAGTTTGGATTTGTTTCTGCTCAAGCTGTTTTTGTTGTTCTCTATGGAAGTTGTCATACTGGTTTTTATCAGCTCTAAATTCTTTCTCTATCTTTTTTTCGATCTTGAGTAATTCCTTGCTATCAGAGAGCATTGGATCTGATTTACTGAAACTCTGGATAAGAATCTCTTTTGCTTCATGGTAGGCTTTGTAGAAAGCTGCTTGATCAATATACTGAATTCTTCGATCATCCAGCTTACCATGTTTGTTTGTCTGCTGAGACTCATACTGAGCTTTGTATTTTCCATATTGGAAACAACCGAGCTCTGCAGAACTTTTAAGAGCTTGTTCTTGCATCTCATTTGGTTTCATTCCAAACCTCTGCTCAAATAAGGCTTTCTGCTGGGCAAACATCCTCGCCTGTGTTTCTGAGTAGTTATAATCTTTCACAGCTTCCGAGGCGTAATTCTTAACCTTCGCCTCATGCTCTTTGAGATGCTTAGGAGCTTCCTTCTGAATAAGCTTCTTGTCTTCCATGCTGATCTCAGACTGCTTGCTTCTTAAAATCCCAAATAGTTTTCCTTCAATCTGGACGAGAGCTTCTGCTTTCAAATGAAGGCTCATCCAATTATCTACAAACTTGGGATCTTCCTTGATCAAGTTCTCCTTAAGCTTTGGAAGTCTTTGCACCTCATAGTTAGCTCTCGATAAATTAATCTGCCGAAGCTTTTGAGATTCTGGAATCCCTCTGATAAAGGCATTTTCTGCAGCTCTCCCTGCAGCTTGATCTATTATTTTTAGATGGTCTTTATATTTGTCTCCAATCTTCGCCCGATACAGGCTCACAAGTTCTTGCTTGTAGGCCTTTTGCAGAGAAGAGAGAGTTTGTTCCTTTAATTCCCGCGGATTCGGTTCAGAAGTCTTTGAAGAAGAGATATTCTTCGAAGAGAGAATAGTCTCCTCTCTTTGGAGGTCAGCCCTAGACGGAGAAGACTGTGATTTAACGGAATCGTCCCTTTTAATGGAACTTCTGATTCGATCTTTTCCTTTTGATTCCAAAACATCTCGTGACTCTTTTTGTGTGGACTGAGTATATCCTTTTTTTGGAGAGGATGAAGTGATTTTTTCTGCCTTCCATTTCTCTAACGCATTCTGCTCGCGCACCAGGCTTCCTTTAGATTCTGGCAATGCAGACAGGTGATAAAAGGATTGGTTGGGCAAATGATCTGTAAACCTCTGGATCACACCTCTTACACTATCTCCCACCCCATAGGCCATTTTATGAACGAAAGATTCTTGGATCTTTTGTTCCTTCTCCAACTGCTGAGCTGTTAAGAATCCGAGACTCACAACCCGAGCATCAGACTTGCTCATTTGAGCTACTAAATCTTCTTGAGCTTTAGCTTCATCTTTGGATACATAGAGATGCACTTCCTTGACCTGACGGGTCAACGCTACATAACTAAGATTCTGTGTCATTAAGGGACTATGAAGTACATACGCCTCCTCCACTGTCTTCCCCCTGCCCTTTGTAAATGGTGCTGGCATACCCTAATCGAAGCCCCTCGTATTGACCTGGATTAAAGCTAACTTGGTGTCCTGTGTCTTTCTGAATTCTAAATCGATCTTTGGATGCCTCAACCAGAACCCCAAACTCTCCATTTGAAAGACCCAATTTTTTATCTGTCCTCATAAATTGTACCCGATCTCCCGCTGCAAAAGGAACATCACCTCTGAGCGTACTACAGACATACTCTGTTGTTGAGACTTGTCCTATGGCTTGCCGAACTTGCCGAATGGCCTGATTTAATACATCCACCTCAATGTTTCGGTGAGACAAGATCAATCGAGTCTTGGAGGAATCTGCCATGTAGGATCGGCTGTAATCTTCTACCAAAACTGACAGAGATCCAGCCTTATCTTCATGCCAATGGATTGCCCCCTGTTCTTCCAACAGATGAACCGCCTCTCGGATCTTTCCTTGAGACAAATCTTCAGAAACTTGACGCTGCCATTGAACTTCTTGCCGTCGCACCTCTTTGAGTTCAACAGATCCAAACTTTTCAGATAAGATCTTAAACAATCCTCCCCGTTCCACAGAAGGCAACTGCCGATCGTCCCCTACCAAGATAACCTTCGATCCATGCACTTGAGCTACTTTCAAGAGCTCTCCTAAAGCCCGGGTTCCCACCATTCCCGCTTCATCCACCATCAAGACGCTTTTCTGATTCATAGAAACTCGGCCGTTCTTATATCGGAATAAGAATTCATGAATGGTTTTGGCCTCGTCAAACCCACCGTCAATCATATCTCTTACAACCGTACGCGTTGGCGCCAACCCAACAACCGAGATGTCCGCTGTCTCATAGGCATCTTTTATGCCCTGCATCAGATAACTCTTCCCCGTTCCAGCCCTCCCCTGAACGACTCGAATCCCATGACCAGATTCCAAGCAATACTCAAAGGCCATTTTTTGCTCTTCTGAGAAGCTGTAATCCTTTGAGGTAGATTTCTCCGGCTCAACCCCCTTCCCTGCCTCTACACGCTCTGCAACGCGCAGAATCTTTTCTTCCTCAGTCCGCACTGCTTTGGTTGTATAAAATCCTGTGAGCTCCCCCGTTTCCTTATCATGAAGCCGCACCAATTCTGCATGATTCAGGATCTTGTCTAGGTTCTGTGAACATTTCTTAGGAGGGAAGTAAGAAAGTTGGTAGTATCCGT
>CAZEUR010000052.1:0-7039 GCA_964515175.1 uncultured Holosporaceae bacterium
TCACGGATCAATAAGTTCGATCCTACTCCAATTATAGTCCATGAAACGTGATTGGGGATATTTTTTAAAAAAAATTCTAAATCTTGGTCATCCTCTGGTTTAAAAAGAACTTCGGCTTCCCCTCCTACTCGGAACCAAACTTGATGTTTCAAAGGGACGTTTTCCAGATATCTCCCCCGAACAGGGGGTAAGATGGAGAGCAAGGAATCCGCCATTTAATTTTTCCCAAAAAGGACTTCAAGATTTGCAGGCAGTTGGTTGGCCCAGTCACTAATGGTACCAGCCCCTAAACAAATGACATAGTCTCCGGGAGAGGCAATCTTGTGAATCAATCCAGGTAATTCTGAGGGAGCTTCAATGGTATAGATAGGGCCTTTGAAATTCTGCTTGATGGCTTGTTCTAAGGCTTTATGTGTTACGCCCTCAATGGGCGCTTCTCCTGCCGCATAAATGGGAGCGACAATAATTTGATCCGCGTCTTTGAAACACTGGCTAAATTCTGGGAATAAATCCTTAACCCGGCTAAATCGATGGGGCTGTACCACAGCAATGACATTCTTTTTGGTGACGGCGCGTGCAGCTTTTAAGACGGCTGCGATTTCTGTGGGGTGATGACCATAATCATCAATAATGGTAATGCCTTGGACAACGCCTGTTTGAGTGAAGCGTCTCTTAACACCTTGAAATTCAGACAGGGCTTTATGAATGGTTTTTTCAGAAATATTGAGCTCAAGAGCAACGACGATAGCAGCCAGGCAGTTTAATATGTTATGGGTGCCATGGAGTGGCAGATGAAGGTCTTTTAAAGTTTTTTGCTTATGAGTTACGGTAAAATGAGTTCCCGTGGGTAAGGCTCTGATGTTGGTGGCTCTGCAATCGGCCTCATTCTCAATTCCATAAGTAATATGCCGACGATTCGTAATGTGGGGGATCAAGCTTCTCACGACGGGATGATCCGCACATAACACTGAAAACCCATAAAAAGGAATCTGTTGGGCAAATTGAAGAAAGCTGCGGGTCAGATTTTCAAAAGTGCCAAAATGCTCCATGTGTTCGGGGTCGATGTTTGTAATGATGGCAACAGTGGAGGGAAGTTTGATAAACGTTCCATCAGATTCATCCGCTTCTACGACCATCCAGTTTCCATCTCCTATTTTCGCGTTGGTATTTAAGGAGTTGATAATCCCACCGTTAATAATGGTGGGATCAAGATTGCCTGCCTCTAATAAAGTTCCGACTAAAGAGGTGGTGGTTGTTTTTCCATGGGTTCCAGCAACGGAAACCGTTGCTTTAAAACGCATAAGTTCTGCCAGCATCTCGGAACGAGGGATGACGGGGATCCCCATCTCTTTTGCCGCTAGCATTTCTGGATTTGAGGCTTTCACTGCAGAAGAGGGCACAACGATGGAAACACCCTTAAGGTTATTTGATGAGTGACCCACAAAAACAGGAATGCCTAGTTTTTTAAGGCGGGCTGTATTGTTGTTTTCTCCAACGTCGCTTCCTTGCACTGTGTGACCCAGGCTATGCAGGATTTCTGCGATACCGCTCATCCCGATGCCACCAATGCCGATGAGATGGATAGTTCCAATGGAGAGGGGAGAAATATTCATAATATAATCCTATTCTTTCAGTTGAGCGATGATGGCGTCTGCAAGTCGTTGATCCGCATGAACGTTTGCTAGATCATGAATTTTTTTAGCAGCTTTTTCAAGAGATTTAGCAGAAGTAAGCAATTTTTCTATCTCTTTTGCAAGAATGGGAGCGCTTAAATCTTTTTCAGAGAGCATCCATCCTCCCCCTGCATCCACAGCGATGTGGGCATTGAAGGTTTGATGATCATCCATGGCATAAAAAAACGGGACAAAAAGAGCAGGACGGCCGATAACCATAAGCTCTGTGAGGGTGGAAGCCCCGGCTCTGCAAATGACCAGATGAGCTTTTTTGAAATGGTCTCCAATATTATCAAAAAAGGCTTTAACTTCCGCAGAAATGCCCAAATTAAAGTAGATATTTTTCGTGAGTTCTACTAACTCAGGGCGACACTGCTGGACAACTCGAAGCCTTCTTTTAAGGACAGGTGGCAAGAGGTTTAGGGCATCAGGAAGAAGAGTACTAAAAATCTTGGCTCCTTGACTGCCGCCGACGATGAAGAGGTTAATTGTGCCTGATTTTCTTGGGGCGTTGTAGGGAGCGTTTGAGATGTTTTTAATGGCAGGCCTTACAGGATTTCCCGTTACGATGACTTTGCTTTTGGGGGGCATTCCTTGGGTTTTTGGAAATCCTGTGGCGATGGCTTTAGAAAAAGAGGCCAGCCAGCGATTCACCCGTCCCAAGCAAGCGTTCTGCTCATAAAGAAAAAGAGGAGTGCGCGTTACGGTTGCAGCCACAAGAGTTGGAAATGCTGGGTATCCGCCAAACCCGACCACTATGCCCGGCTTTTTTTTGAGAAGCCAAAAACCGACTTCTACGGTTTTTAGAATGATATGGAGACCAAGATTGATTTTTTTTAACAAACTCACCCTCTGGGTATAATGGGGAAGATTTAAAACTTTCGTCTGCAGATGTCCTTTGAAGGATGTGCCTCTTGGGTCTGTCACCAGAATGACTGGATATCCTTTCTGGATTAAGATTTCGCCCACGGCTTGGGCCGGGAAAAGATGGCCTCCTGTGCCGCCCGCGGTTAAAACAATGAGCGGTTTTTTCATGATCTTAAATTCCTTTGTCATCCAGACGGCGACGTGTAAAGCTTAGAACTATACCCATACCAAGACCAATGGCGATTAAAGAAGAACCCCCGTAGCTCAAGAACGGAAGAGTCATACCTTTTGTTGGAATCAAATGAAGGCTGGAAGCGATATTAATGATGGCTTGCAGGGTGAATTGAAAAATGAGACCGCTGATGGCAAGCGTTAAGAAGAAGTTGTGTTCTTTTCGAGCAAGATAGAGCCCCCGTCCCGCAATGAAGATGAAGAGGCCCAAAATGAAGAGGCAAAGAATGAGACCAAATTCTTCGCCTGCCACTGAAAATACAAAGTCTGCATGGGCGTCGGGAAGCCCTCGCTTTACAATGCCTTCTCCCGGTCCCCGTCCCAACCATCCGCCGTTTTTAAAGGCCTCCAAAGATTTGGTGATTTGATATTGATCGCCAGTTTCTGGGTTTAAAAATCGATCGACGCGACTGGCAATATGAGGGAACACGAAATAGGCGCCAATAACCCCGACAACACCAGATCCTCCCAAAAGATAGACCCAAAAGAGAGGGATGCCTGCCACAAAAAACTGAAGAAACCAAACAGAAGAAATCACAAAAACCATACCAAAATCTGGCTGTAAGAGGATTAGGAATACCACAGCAAAATAAAGAATAATGGAGAGCATTTTTCCTGACAGGGTGCCGGAAAAGTTTTTCTGTGACAGAAGCCAGGCTGTAATGACAGCAAAGGTAGGCTTAATGAATTCGGAGGCCTGCAAAGAAAATCCAAAGATATTGACCCACCTGCGGGCTCCTTTGATCTCAATACCGATGAAGGGGGTGAGCATAAGAAAGACGACGCAGAGCGCAAATAAGACCCAACAGAGGAATCTTATAAATCGAGGCTGAATGAGGGAGGTGAGAACCATGAGAGCCACCACGGGAATAGCAAGAGCTAAGTGACGGCGAACGAAGAAAAACGAATCAAGCTCTAATCTTTGGGCAACCACAGGACTGGCGGCAAAACTTAAAAAGATGCCAACGCAGAGAAGAAGGATGAGGGCTGAAAAAAGCCATCGATCCACAGTCCACCACCATTGACCAAGAACACTACGATCTGTGCGGGAAAAAGAAGTGGAAAACATTAGGAAACCTCTGAGGCAAGTTTTTGGACAAGCGTTTTGAACACCTCGCCTCGATGCTCAAAGCTTGTAAATTGGTCCCATGAGGCGCAAGCGGGCGCCAAAAGAACAACAGAATTTCCAGAGAATTTTTGAGCCTCTTTGGTGGCAAGTGTGACGGCATTTTCAAGGGTGCCACTTTGGACACAGGTCAAATAAGGAGAGAGGACCTTTTCGTATCCTTTGGCAGAGTCGCCAATTAAAAATACTTTTTGAATGCGAGAGAGGTATGGCACAAGAGAGGAAACGTCTTCCCAACCCTCTTTAGCCTGCCCCCCTACAATCCAAAAGATATTTTCATACTGGCCGATGGACTTGAGAGCAGCTTCCAGTGTTGTTGCTTTGCTGTCATTTATGAAAAGGGTTCTATCCACACGTCCGGCCAGCTCTTGTCGATGGGCAAGCCCGGGATACGTGCGAATACCTTCGCAAATAACCTTCGTTTCAAGGTCTGTGAGAGAGGTTACGGCCGCATAGGCCGCCGCAATATTTTGATGGTTGTGAGGGCCTCTGAGAGTTGGAATATCTGAGACATCCATAATCTTGTGCGTTTTGTCCATAAGGATGCCTTTATAGCAGTAGATTCCAGCTACTTCCTGAAATCCAGAGATGGGAATTGTGTGAGGCGATTTTATTTCTCTGTAAATCTCTTGCATCGCAGGGCTGTCCACGCCAATGATCTTAAATCCTTGAGGTTTTAGAAGATGAAAGATTTTCTTTTTCGAGGCGGCATACCCGCCCATACCCCCATGCCGTTCCAAATGATTTTTACTAATGTTCAGAAAAATGGCAGCATCCAAAGAAGGGGTTTCAATGCGCTCTAACTGATAGGAAGAAAGTTCAATGACATAAATCCCCTGACCATTAAGGGGGGTTAGATCAAGCGCTGGGATTCCTAAGTTGCCTCCCTCTTGTACTTTGAGGTGGGCTGTTTTTAGGATATGGGCAATGAGGGCTGTTGTGGTGGATTTTCCATTGGTGCCTGTAATCCCGACCATCTGAGACATTTTCTGAGCTTGGAATAAAAATTCCACATCACAGAGGATGGGAATACCCTTATCTTTTGCCGTCTTTGCTACCAGATGAGGTTCAGGGAAGGTATGGGGGATGCCGGGACTTAAAACAAGAGCTGTTTTTTCTTTCCAGTTCACGACGTCAGGGGATTCAAGATCAATGCCAAGCTCACCCCCTTTGGTTCGATTCTCGACCTTATCATCCCAGGCGGTAATTTTGGCGCCCGAATGCTTTAAGGCAATAGCCGCAGAGAGCCCCGATTTTCCAAGCCCCAGCACATAGAAACACTGACCATAAATGTGGGGAATTGGGATCATCTTAATTTCAGTGTACAGAGAGCAATAAGAGCCAAAATGAAGGAAATGATCCAGAATCGGATGACAACGGTAGATTCTGCCCACCCCTTCTTTTCAAAGTGGTGATGGAGAGGAGCCATCAAAAAAATGCGTTTTCCTTTTGTGAGTTTAAAGTATCCCACCTGTAAAATAACAGAAACAGTTTCCATGACGAAGAGGCCCCCCATGATGGCAAGCACCAACTCATGTTTGGTCACAATACTGATAGTGCCCAGCATGCCGCCGAGGGCAAGGGACCCGGCGTCCCCCATAAAGACAAGCGCAGGGGGCGCATTGAACCAAAGAAAACCAAGCCCCGCACCCACAAGGGCACCGCAAAGGACGGCTAGCTCGCCACTTCCTGGGATAAAATGGAGTTGCAAATAATGGGCAAAAACGGTGTTTCCAACCAGATAAGAAATGAGGCCAAAACAGAGACCCGCAATAATAACAGGGCCGATGGCCAGACCATCCAAGCCATCTGTCAGATTCACCGCATTGGAAGATCCCACAATAACGAAGATGATGAAAGGCGTAAACCAGACACCAATATTGAGCAAGAAATTTTTAAAGAAAGGAACAGCGATGTGAGAGTTGAGAGACTCGGGCAACAATTTTGTTAGGAAATAGGCAGCTGCACCCCCAATGGCAAGTTGGGCTAAAAATTTTGTTTTGCTCATCATGCCTTTTGCATCGTATTTCTTTACTTTGATGTAATCATCCACGGCTCCTACAAATCCGAGAGCCAATGTGACAAGGAGTACAATCCAGACATAAGGATTTTTCCAATCAGCCCAAAGGAGGGTGCTGATTGCTAGGCTAAAGAGGATCAGAAGCCCCCCCATGGTGGGGGTGCCTTTTTTGGTAATTAGGTGATGTTCCGGACCTGTTTTTCGAATGGGCTGCCCTTTGCCTTGAGTTTTCTTAAGCCAGCGAATGATGGCAGGCCCGATGAGAAAAGAAATAAGGAGAGAGGTTAATGTAGCACAAGCGGCCCTAAAGCTAATGTATTTAAATACATTCAAGAAAGGATGAGTGTCTGACAAAGGGTATAAAATATTGAAAAACATGCTAAACCTATTAATCTTTAAATTTATCTAAAATACTTTTCACAACTTGATCTAATTTAATACTTTTAGAGGCCTTTATCATTATAGCATCATTTGGATGGAGATCTTTCAAAATATTTTGAATTAAATCTTCCATTACATCGCAATGAAGAGAGTTTATTTTAGAATGCAAAGCCTTCATCTCTGTTCCAAAGGTATAAGTTTTGTCAAAGTTACCTTTTAAAACAGGCTCTTCTAGCTGTTGGTGAAACTTAAGAGAATCTGGGCCCAGTTCCCGCATGTCACCCAGCACGATAATTTTACGGCCAAGGGTTGGGCGTTCTACGAAAGATTGAAGGGCTGCTTTCATGGAGAGAGGGTTGGCATTGTAGCTTTCATCTACGAGAACAATATTGTTTTTGAGATGGTAACTTTTCCCCCGGCGGTCGGAGGCTTCAAAAGAGCTTAAAGATATGGCAGCCTGTTGCAGGTTAGCACCTAAGGCTTTTACGGTAGCCAGAACTGTGAGACTGTTGAGAGCGAAATGCTTGCCATAAGTTTGGAGAGTATAGGAGACTTTCTCCCCTAAGATCTCGGCGGTAATTTCTATCAAGGTTTCCTTTGGTCTATAGCTTAAAAGACGCACCTTGCAATGAGGTTTTTCTCCAAAAAGCAGGATGGTCTGGATTTTTTGCTTTTCAGCCAAATGGACGAGAAGATCTGTTTGAGGAATGTCTCCATTAATAAGCGCTATTCCCTTTTTAT
>CAZEUR010000053.1:0-6642 GCA_964515175.1 uncultured Holosporaceae bacterium
CGGATACTACCAACTTTCTTACTTCCCTCCTAAGAAATGTTCACAGAACCTAAATTAAGCCTTGCAATCTCAAAACAGGTTTTATCTTATTGCCCTTATCTTACGAGACTATCCAAGATGACTTACGCATGAGGTCTAATGGTGTCATAAAAAATTACTTATATTTCTGACAAAATTATTAGGCTTTAGACAGGAAAATTTTCAAAGGTCTATTTCAGTCTTTTTGTCTGAAAAATCCAGAACCATTTTTTAGGGGAGTTCTCCTAGGCCGCTTTTGTGAGGTGACTTGAAGAGTCGCCACTACAATTGAGAGTAAATCTATCCCTCGTGGAAGAAGTTATTCCTTGGGAAGCCGGGAGGGGGCAGACGACCAGGAGCTGCGCGTTTGGCGAGCCAAGGGCCAAGATTTTTCTCGACCGTTGATTTATTCTTACGGGTCCAGCGGAGACCATCAACGAGATTAAAGGTCGTCACATCGGATAGACCTCCATCTTTGTAGCGTTGCAACATTACTCCACGACCTCGTGCCATGGTAGGCATCTCAGAAATGGGGAAAATCACCAGCTTATGGTTCTGCCCCACCACCGCCACATGATCGCCTTGGACTTTCTCACAAAGCTTCGCGTGCACCCCATCTTTCACCGTCAAAACATGCTTTCCATTTCGAGTTTGAGCTATTACATCTTTGGCCTTCACCAAGAACCCTCGACCATCGGTGGATGCCACCAGATAAGTATCATCTTCTTGAGAATTGTAGGCCCGCATGGAGAGGATCTCTTCCGTTTGTTCCAGTTCCAGCAACATGCGCACAGGCTCTCCAAACCCTCGACCTGGAGGCAACATGCTGCCCTGCAACGTATAGAAGCGTCCTGTTGTGGAGAATAAAAGGATTCTGTCGGTGGTTTCTGCTTTCAGGGTCAAGAACTCATCATCCCCTTCTTTGTATTTTACTTCAGCTGATTCCACAGAGTGACCTTTGAAGGAGCGGATCCAGCCTTTTTTGGAAAGAACCACTGTGATGGGCTCTTTTTCCACCATGGCTTCCAGCGGCACTTCTACATCTTCCGTGGCTTCAATCAATCTTGTACGACGAGGCCCCAAAACCTTGTTTTCCGCTCCAAATTTCTTTTGGATTTCTCGGAACTCATCCTTGATAAAGTTGAGGCGTTCTTTTTCATCGCCCAAAAGGCGATTCAATTTAATCGCTTCTTCTTTCAATTTAGCATGCTCAGTCCGAAGCTCCATTTCTTCCAGTTTCCGCAAAGCACGCAACCGCATGTTGAGAATGGATTCTGCCTGAAAATCCGTCAGTTTAAATTCTGCCATCATGAGGACTTTTGGATCTTCCTCTTCCCGGATAATTTGAATAATGCGATCAAGATTCAGATACGCAATGAGATATCCATCAAGTGTAGCCAACCTCTTTGAGATCTCTTCCAAACGGAATTTCGTGCGACGGAGGAGAATTTCCACCCGATGATCCAAGAAGAGAGACAAGACTTCTTTGAGGCTCATGACCCGCGGCATATGACGGGAATCCAACACGTTCATGTTGAGGCTAAAACGCACCTCGAGATCGGAATGCTTGAAGAGCGCAGACATGAGCATGGCTGAATCGATGGACCGGCTGCGAGGTGTCAAAACAATACGGATTTCGTCAGTGGATTCATCTTGTACATCTGTCAGCATGGGGATTTTTTTGGTGAGCACCAAATCCACCAGACGCTCCATCAATTTCCCTTTTTCCACTTGATAGGGGATTTCCGTGATAACAATCTGGTATTGGCCATTCTTGAGAGGCTCTTCTTCATAGTGGGCCCGCAACCGGAAACTGCCACGACCCGTTTCATAGGCGGAAACAATGGACTCTTTTCCATCCACCAGCACCCCATGGGTAGGAAAGTCTGGGCCTTGCACAAAATTCACGAGATCTCGCACGGTAGCTTCTGGATGATCCACCAAGTGAATCAAAGCATTGCAGAGCTCATCCACATTGTGGGGTGGAATACTGGTGGCCATACCCACTGCAATCCCCTCGGACCCATTGGCCAAAAGATTGGGAAATTTTCCGGGAAAAACGATAGGTTCTTCAAATTCGCCATCATAGGTTGTGCGAAAATCCACACAGGCCTCATCCAAGCCTTCCATTAAGGCTTCGGCTACCTCTGTGAGGCGCGCTTCCGTGTACCGCATGGCGGCCGCATTATCTCCATCCACATTGCCGAAGTTGCCTTGCCCTTCAATGAGGGGATACCGAAGGCTAAAATCCTGCGCCAAGCGTACAAGGGTATTATAAATCGCCACATCTCCATGGGGGTGGAATTTACCCATGACGTCTCCCACAATACGGGCACATTTCTTGGGTGCTGATTTTGAATTGAGGTGAAGTTCACGCATGGCGAAAATAAGACGGCGGTGAACGGGCTTCATGCCATCCCGCACATCCGGCAAAGAACGAGACATGATGGTAGAGAGTGCATAGGAGAGATATCTCTCCTGTAGTGCATCTTTAAATAAAACTGTTTTTAGTTCATTACCCATAGGGACTCTATCAATCTCTTTCTTAGAGCGAACACTTTGTTAAAGTGTGTATCTCCAAAATGCTTCTTTAAAAAATATCCTGTGAGGTCTAATCCCATTTGAATGTCTTCGGGACTTGGGCTCACATCTTCTACCAAAAAAGCAGGTAGCTTTAGGAGTTTATCCTTGTAAGGCAATCCCACTTCTGTGGTGACCGCACATCCAGTCTTTGGAGAGACATAAGCAAGATCTACTTTTGCTTTAGTCACGCCGCACTCTTGTAGTGTAAGGGCAAACCCCAATTCTTTCAAGAGTTTCAGCTCTAAGGTCACATAATGGGGATGCCACCCCTCCCCCTTCAGCTGATTGAGAAATAACAAGAGATCCTCATAGTATTGAGGGTATGCATGGCGCTCTGGCAGAAACGCCAGTGCATAATGGCTAAGCATCTCCAAAGCTAGAAGCTTTTGAGGGTCATCTAGAAAGGCAGAATAAATGTGATCTACGGCTTCCAATCGCCATTCGCCCAGCTGATCTGTGAGGCGCGCTTTCCACACAGCCCGAACTTTTGTGCCCAATTGAAGAAGGGCTCTGCTTTGTTGGGATGTGGCGGATCTGAGGACACCCGCGTGACGGCCGTGGCCTCGGGTAAACATCGTCACCACCGCACCACGTTCTCCATGCGATCGGCTGCTGATTATAATGCCGTCATCTTCCCAGGTGATCATGTGATAGCCTTGTCAAAAAGAAGCGGGATCCTGACGTCGGTCCGCGACCTCCTCAGGATGACGGTGTTTTATTCTGTTTAACATGAGAACATTATAAGGAGTTCTTTTGAGAAGACCTAGGAGAAAGTTAGGCTTTAGCAGGAATTCCCTTGATCACAAGATGTTCTTGTCTTTTGTCTAAGACGAAGGAATATCCAGCATCTATTAATAAAGAGATTTCTCGACCCAAATAGGCGGGACGACTAAAATGTGAACGATATATGTAAATATTCTTTTCTTCTTTTCCTAACAGCAGAAACTCTTTTCCAGATTTTGACCTCTTTAAAATTTCATACAGTTCATTTGGTTTTGATACCACAATCAGAAATTTTTTCTTTAAATTTATTGCTGTTTTGATCCAAAGGCTATTTATATGCCAATTCCACAGCTCAGGAGAAACATCTAGAACTTCCGTCCTCTTTATGAGTCCAGACGCAACGAAACTACTAATTTCAGCCCTCTGTCCGATGACTATATTTTCCGTAGAAATAGCATGCTGAACAGCAAGCCACGTTGCATGAGCAAAGGCACTCTCCAAACAGGATCTTTCAAGCATGACGAGCTCTTCTTTTGATAGTAATTTTTTGTGCTTCTTCATAAGATTTTGCTGCTCCAGATATTCTGCATCCTGGATTTTTGTAAAAACTTCTCCTGATTGCTTTTTTTCTCTATGCCTTAATAGTTCCATGGCAACATCTAGGCGTTCAAATACTTTCCCACCAAGATGTTCGTGAATTTGTGAAATCATTCCATCTCCAAGGGAGAATTTTTTGCGAGCCAGCTTTATAAATTGATCCGAGCTCATAGCTTGCCTCCCTATCACTATCTGATTTTGATTGATGCTGCACTTATGAGAGGTTTCAAATCCTTTTTGAATGATCAAATGAATCTCATTTTTTGACTCAGCCAGAGGCAAAAAGTCTTTGTTTCTCAAGACACCCACGATACTAAAATCAGAAAAAAGCTCAACATAACGCCAAGCTGGAACGATCAGAATAACATTGGAAATTTTGTTGGTATCTATGAAATTTCGCAAATCAGCAAGCAAGTTATAGGGTGGATTCGCAACAAGCCCGAAAGGTTGTTCGTCAATCTCATCAAAATTTATATACCTAAAATCACCTTTAATTATTTTTGTGTTGTCTCCCCCCATATAGGATATTTTTGGATCATATTCGCTGATGATAAGTTTTTTTACACCCTTTTTTATAAGAAGATTTGAAATAATTCCAGTTCCAGAACCAATCTCTAGAACTGTATAAGAACTTAATGACAGTGGTTTTAAAACTCGTTCCAGTTCTTCTGGATTGTAGGTAAAAAACTGATCGTTTTCTTGTTGTCTCAGCAAAGACTGCTCTTTCGAGAGTTCTTTTATAAACTCCACAGTCAATTTTTGGCTATGCGAAACATCTCCATTAATAGGGATAGTAATATTAAAATCCTTATTTCCCCAAGAAACTAAAGTGACAAAAAAAATTATAATAAATAAAAATAGTTTTTTTATAAAATACATATGAATATAATTTTCCATTTACAAACTATAATCTATATATGAATTTCATTATTATAATTATTTTATTAATTTTAAAAATAAGAAGCCCAATCATCACATCGACGTGACCTCTCTTCAAGATGGCGGTTAGGACGTAAAATCCAACCCTAAATCCTGATAAGACTCCGGGCGGTCTTTCCATTTTTCGTCCACTTTCACATGGAGCATAAGGTGAACTTTGACCCCGAGAGCCCGAGAAATTTCTTTACGGGCTTGTTCGCCAATACGCTTGATCTTTTGGCCCCCCTTGCCCACGAGGATGGGTTTATGGGCTTCCCGCTCCACACAGATGGTTTGCACGATCTTCAAACTTCCGTTGTTAAATTTCTCCCACAAATCTGTCCGCACCGTCAGGCCATAGGGAACTTCTGCGTGCACTTCATGGAGGAGAACTTCCCGCGTCAACTCTTCTGTGAGAAGACGCTGAGGCATGTCTGAGACCTGATCCGCTGGGTAAAACCATTCGGATTCTGGCATTTGGGCAAAAATATAGTCTTTAAGTTCCAAAAGCCCCTGCCCGCTTTTGGCAGAAATCATAAAGACTCTGTCAAATCCCCCCGCTTCCGAGAATATTTTTGTTTTTTCCAAAAGCTTGGTTTTGTCAGGCACCAAATCCACTTTGTTCAAGACAAGAATGGCCTCTTTCTTTTTGCTTTTGAGAGCCTCCAAAATTTTCTTTTCTTCGTCTTCCATATGGGTACGCGAGGCATCCACAATAAGGAGAATGAGATCCGCATCCCGCACCGCTTGCCAGGCACTGGAAATCATTGATTTTTCAAGACGTTGCTTGGGGTTCTGAAAGATTCCAGGGGTATCCACCAACACCGCTTGGGTTTCTTCGTGGGTTAGAATCCCCACTACTCGGGTCCGGGTAGTTTGCTGTTTATGACAAACAATGGAAATTTTCGTGCCTAACAACGCATTCAGAAGCGTTGATTTTCCAGCATTTGGGGCGCCAATTAAGGACACAAATCCGCAGTATTTCATGAGTTTTTCTTTCCTTTTGTTCGAAGAATGAGGAGCATTTTAGCGGCTGCTTCTTGCTCTGCTTGTCGTTTGGTAAAGCCTTTTGCGAATACTTCGCTCTCTGTTTCTTTGATATACAGTCGAATCACAAATTCAGGTGCGTGATCAGGCCCTGTTACTTCTGCCACAGAATAGACTGGCAATCCCCATTTTTTCTTTTGGAGATGTTCCTGGAGCGTGGTTTTAGCATCCAAATCAGTGGAGTCTTCCCCACTCTCCAACAAAAATTTCCAAGCCGACAGAACAAATTTTTCTGCCGCCTCAAATCCCCCATCCAAATAAATGGCCCCAATTAAGGCTTCGCAGGAGTCAGCAAGAATGGTAATGTTGCGACGCCCCCCTGAATGCTCTTCGCTGGAAGACATTTGAATTGCATTTCCAAGATGTAAACTCTCGGCAACTTTCGCAAGAGTTTCTCCTTTAACCAGATTACTGAAACGGCGGGCCAAGTTGCCCTCTTCATCTTCGGGATGCACCTTATAAAGGTAAGTGGCCATCACGAGGCCCAGAACTCGATCGCCTAAGAATTCTGACCGTTCGTAGGTGGAGAGCTCTGACTGCAAGCTGGGGTGCATCAAGGCACGCGCCAACAGCACTTTGTTGTTAAATTGGTAATCAAGTTTCAGAGGACGTTCCTTCATCTAAAAATATATGCGCTCCATTCCCTTACAAAATACAGTTTTATAGGGAGTCCCACAAGTTTAAATGTGGGGGTTCATATCATAGATACCCCTTCTTCTCCCCGACATTCTAATTTTTGTAAGCCCCCTTGAAATC
>CAZEUR010000054.1:0-6408 GCA_964515175.1 uncultured Holosporaceae bacterium
TTAACACTGTCCTCAAGGTCGCTGCTTGAGTCTCATATGTTGTGAACTCATACATAAGAAAAACAATAATTGATCTTTTATGAAAAAAGAAGCATACTAGGGGGGACAAATTGAGGTATTTATGCGATGTATCGCCTATTGTACGGCAGAGCAGTACAATCTAAAAAAACTGGCACAGTTCTTTGAAGATCAAGGTTCCAAGTCAAAGCTTTATAATAAAGAAGTTTTGCATGTGTCTAAATACAAAGAAGGGAGCGATATTTTCTTCTTTGATTATGGATGTGTAGTTTTCTGGGATTATTCTAAAAAGTTAGAGAATCAAATCATTGGTCAAATTGAAGAATTTGTAGAAGGCCCCATTTCAACTCTCGAATCCGATGAATTTTCTTATCAGACGGGGAAAGATATTGCAAAGACGACACTTCAAAATGATGTGATTAAGCTTTCTTCAAATCGCATTTTTGAAAAACTCACCATTTCCTTTGGTCTGTCTCAGTCAGTTAAATTAGAAACCTTCGAGCAAACCCTTGAGCGTACCGTAAAACAAACAAAATCTTTACCAGAAAACTTGGCAAAACACGGAAAAATTGATTTGTCTCGGCGGCAGATTTCTAAAAAAATGGGACGTTTATTTTTGGTGCGGAATGATATCAATTTGCATACAGAAATCCTAGGCATGCCGGATTTTTTCTGGGAATATCCGGAATATGAATCCCTATATACCATGGTCATTAAAAACCTCGATGTGCCGCAGCGGGCGGAGATCCTGAACCGTCGTCTCGACATGATCCAAGAGCTGCTCTCTATGTTGGGAGATGAGCTCAACCACCGACACTCATCACTTCTGGAGTGGGTTATTATCATCCTCATTTCGGTCGAAGTGGGACTTGTTGTGGTGAAAGAAATCTTGCACTTGATTTAGTCAATCCGCTCCTCAATATAATGAGAAAGGAAAAAAGCTGGGTCGCCACAAAAATCGTTCCGATTTTTTCGCGACGAGGATATCTCTATAGGCGATTGCCTATACTTATTTTCTAGGCATGACAAGATGCGCGCGACTATTTTGTCAAAACAGAGACGCGCTTGGGAAGAAAGATATAGTCCACTTTATGGTTTGTCTCGATAACTAGAGGTTAAAAGCCCGTTCAATAGAACGCATTCGTGCATCGACATCGTTTCTGTTTTGTGATGCTATTCCCTGCCAATTGACAGAGAGAGCGGTGAACCTGCCAGCTAGCTGTAAAATTTTATAGCATTGCTCTTCTGTCATTTGTGGCAAAAAACTGGACAGAACATCCGTTTGTCTTGCCAAAGTGGACGAGCCGAGAGTGCGTATAAATCTAGAATACAAGACATTGGGAAAATATCTTTCTGCAGGAATTTTGCTAAATAATTCGAATGCATTAATGTAATTTTGCACCCTCTCATTTCTTTCAGGAAGAGATACCTCAGAGATCCCCTGCAAGGCATGATACATTTCATCACATCCCAGAGCATCTAGATTCGGCACTTTCCCCATGGATAAAATGATATTTGTTACGTTTGAAACACTATCATCGTTGTTCCATTGGGCAATGCGTTCTGTTGGGCTAATAAAATCCTTGTCTTTTCCAAACACTAAACTCCAAAACTCATAGTGTTTGTTTTCATAACCGCAACAGCGATCCCGGCGATGATGCCTAAAAATGGAGGTTAGGATTCTCTCCAGATTTTCCCTCTCTGCCAAAGAAACTTTGGAAAAGTAAAGAATCATGGAAAAATTTTCACCCGTAAGCCCGATTTGGTTCTCAACATGCGTTCCGATTCTTCCTGTTCTTGCGATTAAGTCTTTTCTTTCTGCATCAGAGAAAGGTCTCAAAACATCTTTGAAACCTTTTAGTTCTTCATCTTGGACATCTTTCATTTCAGGATTATTTATGCAGTGAACAGAAGTCACTGGAGTGACGAGCCTAGTAAGCTCTGCCTCTGGATCGCGGTCTGCACTTGAAAACGCCTGAATGGAAAATAGACTGGATATAGTTACCATCAGTAAAGAAATTTTACGCATAATGACTCCTTCAACAATTTTTTCTAATATAATGGAATTCGAAAAAAGAACAACTTAAAGATAATGTTAATTTATTTATATTCTTTCCAACAACCGTCCCAACAGCTTCTGCAGTCCTTTTATGCGGTCTGTTCCTATTAAATAAGCATCAAAAGATAGGAGAAGATCCCATCAATCGTCACTCAGAGGGAAGTCCGAAGGACTGACCGAAGAATCCAGCTTCTTCTTTTTGCCACTTAACTTAGGCTTACAAAGCGGGACACCACTGGCCCTCCTCTGGGCGACGATTGAGAGCAGAGTCTTCCACAAGACCACCTTCTTCCTCGCTCTCAAGTGATTCTAAGAAACGAGGCACTTCTTGTTCAATTAAAAGACGGTATTGAAGAAGTTTCTCTCTAATCTCTTCTCCATAAGGAGTTTGTAACACGCTCCCAAAAAATAAGTTAAAAGGATCTTTTGTTTCTTTTAGAGAGTAAATGGGGACTGTTCGTGATGTGAGCAGCCCAAGGAGATTCACCTGAACATCATCACACGCATAGATCTTAGATTGTTTCTGCTTTATATCGGGGTCAATGTACGACATCATAAGGGCAGCTGGTCGAATAAAGGAGACTTTAAGGGGAGGCATGACCTTCGCTTCATCGCCCTCTCCGGACGCAGCATATGCGCCAAAAGCTATGCTTATAGTAACAAACAATAGTTTATTGAAATAGGCCATGTTTCTCCTCATAGGTTTGATTTATTTTATATTGCATTCACGGCACGCCGAATGCAAGCGCAATTTACCCCATCCTCTTCAACAACCGTCCCAACAGCTTCTGCAGTCCTTTTATGCGGTCTGTGGTTGTGGCCCAGGATCTTAGGATCACCATCTTTTGATCGGGGCGCAGTTTGATGGTACCGAGGTTCTCGTGAATGAACATAAAGATAACATCGGGCTTGGGAAAGAAGTTTTCGTAGAAGGAAATGAGAATGCCTTTGGGGCCACCCTCCAACTTATGAATGTTGAGGGATTTGCAGAGGTTTTTGAGAAGAACTGTTTCCAATAGATTTGATGTTTCTTGCGGAATGGGGCCAAATCGGTCGCGCAGCTCTATTCGAAATGCCTCAATGTCTTCGGGTGTTTTGAGTTGCGCAATACGGCGGTATAAATTCAGGCGCAGGTTGAGGTCTTCCACATATTTATCTGAAATGAGGATTTCAAGCCCTAAATTGATCTGAGGACTCCAGTCTTGTTCGAGAGGTTCGGAGGATTCTGGGTTGCGTAATTGGGTGAGGGCTTCTTCCAACATATGCTGATAAAGACCCAGCCCTACTTCTTTGATTTGGCCCGCTTGTTCTTCGCCCACCAAATTGCCAGGACCGCGGATATCCATATCGTAACTCGCAAGGCGAAAGCTTTCTCCCATGTTGCTGAGGCTTTGAAGAACTTCCAAACGTTTCTCCGCATTCTTTGTCAGAGTCTTTTCAGGGGTTACCGTGAAATAGACATAGCCTTGTTGATTGGAGCGCCCCACACGACCACGAAGCTGATAGAGAGAGGCAAGCCCAAATAAATCTGAGCGATACACAATCATGGTATTGGCAGAGGGGATATCAAGGCCTGACTCAATGATATTGGTGGAGATCAGGAGATCATATTTTCGATGGCAGAAGTCTATGATGGTTGACTCCAAGTCTTTTGGTTCCATCTGCCCTGTGGCAATGGCAATCTTGAAATGGGGCAACAGTTTGTGGAGCTCCTTTTCCACGGTGGGGATATCGGCGAGGCGCGGGCACACAAAAAAGCTTTGTCCTCCTCGTTCTTTCTCGCGAAGGAGGGCTTCTCTGACCGTGAGTCCATCAAAGGGAAAAACAGATGTTTGGATGGGGATTCGTTCCATGGGCGGGGTTGTAATCAAGCTGAGTTCTCGAATGCCAGAAATGGCCATTTGTAAGGTGCGGGGAATGGGCGTTGCGCTTAAAGACAACACATGAATGTGAGGGTAAGTCTTTTTAAGAAGCTCTTTCTGCTGGACCCCAAAATGCTGCTCTTCATCCACAATGAGAAGTCCCAACTCTTTGAACTTTAAAGTGGGGGCTAACAGACTATGGGTGCCAATAAGAATTTTAATCTCTCCTTTTTCCACGTCTTCTTTAATCTTTTTCGCAGCAGCTGGAGACTGAAAGCGAGACAGGAGAGAAATTTTCACATTGAAAGATTTAAACCGCTTTTCAAAAGTCTCGTAGTGTTGCCGGGCAAGGAGAGTTGTGGGCGCCAAAATGGCCACTTGTGCCCCTTGAGCGGCCACCATAAAAGCAGCACGCAGAGCCACCTCTGTTTTACCAAACCCAACCTCCCCACAAATCAATCGATCCATGGGATGGGTGCCGGTCAGATCTTCCAATACATCTTGGATGGCATTTTTTTGATCTTCTGTTTCCGCATAGGGGAAAAGAGCGCAGAATTTCTCATAAGAGGTGGTATCGAGCACAAATGATTCCGCTGTAGTCATCTTCCGTTTGGCGGCAATCGCCATGAGCTTTTCAGCGATTTCTTTAATGCGCTTTTTGGTGCGGGCTTTCCGAATTTGCCAATTTGTGCCACCCAAACGATCAAGGATTACCTCAGATTCTTTTCCGGCATAAAAGGAAAGAACTTCCATATTCTCAACAGGCACAAAAAGCTTAGCTCCTTCATCGTACAGGAGGCACAAGCATTCGTGCGTTGCCTCTTGGATGGCGAGTTGTTGGAGACCCACATAGCGCCCGATTCCGTGTTCTTGATGGACCAAAAAATCATCAATTTGGAACTGATCCATTTCCAAAAGATCTTTTTTCTTGGATCTTTTCCGGGACCCAGGAGACACAAGGCGTTTTCCAAAGATGTTAGTTTCTGTAATGACGTCAAAATCTGGCGTTGAGAATCCATGCTCTAAAGAAAGGGGAACAAGAGCCCGGGACCCCGGAGTGAGCGACCGAGCCTGATCCCACGAAGTTAGGATGGGGATCCCCTGGGGGAGGTGTTCTTTTAGGCGCTCGCAGCCTCCCACAGTGGCCGCTGTAAAAATTACTGTCTGAGAAGATTTTAATCGTTCTGGCAGGTCGAGCAGGGGCAGAGGCCGTAGGGAGGCATCCATATCTTTGGGGCCTTTGAAAGGACTGAAAGAGAGGGATTTGTGAGACGACAGGGATAAATCTTCTGCATAAAGTTGTTTAGGAGACACGGGTCTATAAATGAAGGGCGTGTTGGGGTTTTTGGATTCTTCCAGGCGGAATTTATAATATTCTTGAATCTTTTTAAGCTCTTCTGGAATTTTTGCGAGGGCTTGATAAGAGGAAAAAACAACGGACTCTTTGGGGAGATAGTCTAGCAAGGTACTCGTTGTTTTATAAAATAAAGGGAGCCAATGCTCCATGCCTTGAAACACGGCACCTTCTGCAATGGATTCATAGAGAGGGTCCGACTGACTCTTAATGCCAAAGAGAGCCCGATAGTTATGCCGAAATGTTTGAATGGTATCCGATGTTAAAATGACTTCATTCATGGGTTTTAAGGTAATATGAGCCACAGTATCTGAGCTTAATTGGGATTCAGGATCAAAGGTCTTGATGGATTCGAGAGTGTCCCCAAAAAAATCGAGTCGGATGGGGGAGGGGAACCCAGTAGGAAAGCAATCGAGGAGCCCTCCGCGTACCGCATATTGTCCTGGCTGACGCACCACCTCAGAGCGTTCATACCCATTCTCCGTCAAATATTTCAGGAGGTTCTTTTGATCGTAGTCATCCTCTGTTTTGAGCGCTAGAGTTTGACTGAACAGATACTCTTTTGGGGGAAGCCGCTGGATAAGACCCAAAGGCGTTGTGATAATCAGACGAGATTCTTTTGAAGGGCACAAGAGAGTCGAAAGAGTTTCGATGCGCTCTGAAAGAGTTTTGGAAGAGGGAGATATTCTGTCATAGGGCAAACAATCCCAATCAGGAAAAGAGAGAATAGATAGGTTGGAGCAAAATTCCTGGATTTCTTCCGCAAAGTCGTCGATGAATTGACCTTCTTGAGTGAC
The DNA here is from genome assembly GCA_964515175.1 of uncultured Holosporaceae bacterium. GTDB lineage: Bacteria > Pseudomonadota > Alphaproteobacteria > UBA7879 > UBA5542 > CAIWGV01. The sequence continues at coordinate 6,091 of CAZEUR010000054.1, forward strand.
GAAAAGAAATGTTTGGGGGGTCGCCGTTTGACGGATAAAATCAGCCACAAAATACCGTTCTGCTGCATGAGGCAGGTTGCCTAGAGTGAGTGGGGCGCCCTTCTTCAAAGAAGGGAAATTAATTGGCATTTAGAATAACCCTTAGTAAGCGAGATCCTGACGCCGCCCCTGCTGGGCCCCTCAGGATGACAAGTTTAGAAGATAAGGTAATCTATCTGAACCTGGGGCGCAATTAGAATTAGAAATTATCCTTACCCCCCGATATAAATTAGTTTGAGGGAGAAAGAACTCTTTAATCGGTCGTCTTCACGAGAAAAT
>CAZEUR010000055.1:0-2387 GCA_964515175.1 uncultured Holosporaceae bacterium
TCCATAAAATCCTGCAGTTGCTGAGCTCTTCTCAGCTCTTGCCCAGGCTATACCTGCTTGTCCTGATGTGAGCTGATAGTTAACATAAGCAAGAGCTACTTGCTTTTCTGCACGGGATACTGCTTTGTCAGAAGCCCTGCCTTGATCCCTAAGGTCTTTGATGTGGTCTAACTTGTCTATAGCGGCTTTTAGCTCTTCAAGGGAATGGACTATATCGTTTGTAGCATGAACCGCATCTGCATAAGCATTACCTACTTGTACTCCTGTATCAATAGTGGTATTGGTTATTTGAGTAGTTGTGTTTGTTTCGTTGTGGGTATCTAAGACATTGAGTTTATCCCTAGAGATAATTTGGAGATTGCCTCCTTGGTTGGTTGGGTTGGTGTTGATGTTGTTGTTTCCCACTAAAACATTACTCCCCACTATATTAACTCCTGCTGTAGAGTTAATTAACGCATCTCCTTCTATTTGAAGGTTAGATGCTACTGCTATTGCTGTGTTGGTGGTAGTAGTAGTTTCATTAATATCTTTAGTGACTCCATTATTATAACTTAAATGTTCTAGGTCAAAATCAGAATGATTTCTGCCAGCAGTCTCATATCTAGATCTTGTGGTTGTAGAGCTGGTATCAAAGCTATTTAATAGGTTAAAATCTCCTTGAGTGTTTACGTAAAAATTCCCAGTAGGATTAGGATTTGCTGTATTACTATGATCTCTCATTGCTATCACATTACTCCCCATTATGTTTGTGTCCTCCGTGGTATTTATCATAATACTACCATTATTTGCAACTAGATTAGAAGAGTGATTGGTATGGGTAGTGGTAGATGTAGAGTGAGACTCTTTTATGTTGGTGGCGCTTAAGTCATTTTGTAGATCTTTAGTTTCTCTTACAAGTAATCCTGTTGGGGTGTAATTCATAATAGCTCTCTCCATGTTATCAGGGAGGAATGTTCTCATTGTATGGCCCATTCCAACATCCCATGGCATTAGTGCGGCATTTATTACATAAGGAGCAATTCTCATTGCTGTAGCCGCTATTCCTGCATAGCCCTTGGTATGGTATGATGAATGTATAGATGTAAGATCTGCACTCTTGACGGTAAGATTACCAATAGTTCCTCCATCTATAGTTATGTAATTACCAAACGCATCTGTCTTGTAAGATCCATCAGGACCCGTTGCTATGGTGAATGATCCAAGAAGGAGGTTGCCATTATTGGTAGTGAGGTTAGATCCCTCAATGGTAGTGTCCTTGTCAGATGTGATGGATAGGTTACCATTATTAGCAGTGATATTACTCGACACTGCACTCTCTACATAATCATAGCTACCAAAGTTACTCTTTCTGGTCATTCCCTTCTTGCTGTAGTCATGTTGTTCCATATGGATATCTTCTGCATTTGCAATGGTGATGTCTCCAGCAGAGTGGAGATTGGTATTCCCATTTGAACTAACATTTGATCCGATGATATTAATATTGCCTGTCTCCGATTCTCCAGTCCCAACTCCTCCTCCAACTCCACTTCCTACCCCAGTACCACTAATAATAGATACGTTCCCCATAGACGACACCTCGGATCCTATATTCCTCAGATCGTAGATAATATGGTGTTCGGAAGATTTCTTAGACTCTGTTCTCCATTCACTTCGGGATTCAAGCTGTGCTGTAGTAATATTCACATCACCCCCTGCCTGTAGCACCATATCATTATCTCCTGGATTAGTTGAGATGCCATTGTTGTTTTGGTTGATTGGTCCATTGTTATCATCACTAGTATCACCAACACCAGATTTAAGGATTGCCCCTATATTGTTGATGTTATTACCTGCTTGTAGGGTTAGAGATCCTCCTGATGTGATAGTACCAGTAGATAGGAGATGGTCAGAGTAGTTTTGTGCGGTTTGAGTGGTGGTGTAAGGGGTATTATGATGTAAACCAAACTTACTAGTCTCTCCTGTTATATTCCCTCCTCCTATTCCTTCTTTTCCTCCATTGCTAACTCCTCCTATATTAATAGTCCTACTCATTATATCATCAAAGTTAGTGTCTGTGTATCCATCTGTAGTGCTTGTTCCAAACTCTGATGTTCTTTGGATGATAGCAGTGTTATATATATCCCTTCCTGCAATGAGGGTGGTAGTTCCTGGGATGGGTGTTCCTCCTCCACCTGATCCACCCCCAGATCCACCACTCGTTCCATTAGGATTAGAGGGTAGATTGGTTCCAAGAGTTGCTCCCATGATCCTTCCCCCAAGGTTGGCTATGTCTTGTTGTGCTAGCAGGGTGAGATTGTTGCCTGAGGTGAGTGTTCCGTTTTGAGTGTTAATGATAGATCCTCCATTGTTGTTCTGTCCTAATGCAGCAATGGTAAGGTTATTACCTG
>CAZEUR010000055.1:2487-5961 GCA_964515175.1 uncultured Holosporaceae bacterium
GTGATACTCTCCCTAGTGGTGGATGATAGGTATAATGTTGGTACTAGAGTAGTATAACAGGAGGAGATTCCTCCTCCTGTGCATACAGTCTTCTCCACAGGCCAGATGATGTCTGAGGTGAGGGACTCTATTTGGGTTGGGGTGAGGGCGATGCCTGTAGTGAGGGTTATTCCTGCGAGTTTACCATTGTGGTTAGTTTGGATGTCTGTGTAGAGGTTATATGTGTTGTCATAGAGTTTTTGGATTTGGGCTGTGTCAGATCCTATTCCTGTTTCTAGATATCTCTGGTTAGTTTGGTTTTGAATGGATTGTATGATTAACCTTTGTTCGAAGTAAGGATCCCCAAGTAACTTGATGTCTGTATTAGGATTAAATCCTATTCTGTTAAGATAGTACCAACTCCCTATCATACCATTGGTGTTCATTATGTCCGGGTTGGTTTCGTAGAGGTAGGATAGATGGGGTGCGGGGGAAGTGAGGGCTGTTCCTGATTGGAACAGGGAGGAGGTGGGGTCCGATGGAAGGGTGATGGGGTCACTTTGGGATCCTGCTCCATTACCCGTTCCTACATTCGCACCAAGGATCTGCGACAATGACCCTGTTGTGTCGATGATGCCTGTATGTGCTGCTTTTGGGGTGAACGCTTGGTTTTGAGATGTGAAGTCTTTCTCTGCAGATCCGATTGTTCCTTTATCGTTTGAAGGAACATTGTTGATGGTGATTTGTACATCATTACCTCCAGATAATCTTCCTGTGTAATATCCTACCAACTTAGTAAAGTCGATTGCTTGTCCTTCATCCAAATGGAATGAGTTTCTTACTTCATCTCCTATTTGCCACCCATCACAAGTTCTTATGGGGCATTGATATTTTATCCTTTGGTAAATAGGAGAGGAGGATTGAACCAAACTGTTAGTTATGATATTTAAGTTGTTTATGGCTTCAATATTACCATAATCACTATTATCTAATATGTTACTATTGATGGTTACATTATTACCAGATATGGTAGCTTTTTGTAGGTTGCTAGTGTCTACATAAGTAGTGTAAGAAGTTCTATTAATTCCAGCTCCTACATCAATCATGCCATCAATCAAAGTTTGATATCCATCAATAAATCTTCCTTGGTTTAATACCAAACCTCCATGATGACCATAATAAATGAAGTATCGTTCATTTTCAGTATAGCGATCAATAAAGTCATTAGTTAATATGTCATCACTGTAGGTAAGACCAACATTCCCTAGAGATCTGTTCTTGATCGTATCAGCATAAATCCCCACATTCCCCAAAGCCTGTATCGTCGCTGCCGTATTGGTCAGCACCCCTATCTTCCCTGTAGGACTCCCACTACTTGCAGCAATCAAGATATTCCCCTCTGATAATATGTTGGCAAACTGGTTATTAGTAACATTCCCAGGGGTATATAGGAATGTATCTCCTTTGGAGTAGATCGTGTTATTATTGATAATATTCCCTCCTATATTGCTAGTTGGGGTTGCTGTTAGGGTAAGATCATCCCCAGAGTAGATCAGCCCATTATTTACTATATCCCCTCCTGTAGCAGTTAGATTAACATCTTGCAGGGCTATAAGCTTTTTACCTTGGTTGTTTGTGATGCCTCCATTTGTTGCAGTGAGGTTGATGTTTTGGGTAGTTTTTACTTCTTGTGCATCATTAACAATCTCATCTGCCGTGATGTTAATGTCTGATGAGGAGTTGATTGTTCCTGTGATGGTATAGGGAACAATGGATAGAGTAGTTATGTTATTTGTATTGTTTGTAGTGGAGTAAGTAAGATTGAGAACAGGTTTGTATTATTTGATTTAGTCAAACTGGTCGTTCCAAGACTGTTAGTATAGCCATTTGTATTGGTAAATGATTGGAAGGTAAGATTTAATTGATTTGCAGATTGGATACCGTTCTCATTTAGGAAAGATGTATTGCTGTTAGCAATATATCTAGCCAATATATTAGTATTGTTACTACTTGATATCAATGCATTATCATTGGTTAAGCTTGTAGCATTGATAGTAATATTCCCTATTTGGTTATTCGTAGGTGAATAGCTTAAACTAGCTATCTGAGAGTCTGTCTTGTTAACCACAGATCCTGCATTAATCTTGACGGATCCTGCAAAGGAGGAGATGGTAGATTGGTCTTGATTGGTTAATTGATTGTTGGTAGTAATATCGATTAGATTGTTGGAGATTATTTGAGAGTTGTTTTGGTTAGTAAGGTTATTATGTGCTGTAATCAGCATATTTCGATAAGCAACAATCTTTCCATTATTCTGATTAATAAGATTATTACCTATAGTTAGAGTAAGATCTTTCCCTGAGATGATGGTGGATTGATTGTTATTGATAAGATTATTAGCTCTTAAGCTCAGATTGTTATTTGCAGCTAAGTAAGAGTTATTAGTTAAAGATAGATCCTTATCTGTTGTTAAGGTGATATTTTTATTACTATAAATATTAGCACTATCTAAAAATGTATTTCCTGTAATAGTAAGAGTAAGATCTAGATTGGAGGACAGATTAGAGTTGGTGATTGATAAATCTTTCTTTGTGTCTAAGATAAGATTATTTTTACTATAAATATCAGAGTTAGTAATTGACAGATCCTTATCTATTGCTAGAGTAATATTGTGGTTACTAGAAAGTATAGCGCTAGCTATATTACTACCTCCTAATATAGAAGAGATAGATAAATCTCCATTCTGATTATAAATATTAGCATCAGTAATATTTATACTTTTAAGTGCATTGATAGTCAGATCATTTACTATTCTTATATCAGATCCATTTGATATATTCACCCCTCCTAATCTTGAGTTAATCAGAAGATTATTGAGGGATATTAGGTTACTCTTACTTAATGATATAGGATCATAAGATATTAAATCACCATTATGACCAGTAGAGATATTAGAGTTTTGAACAGTAATCTTTCCTGTATCAAAGATATTACTTAAAGGGCTATTATTACTATTACTGCTACTATTTCCAGAAGACAGCAGTAGATCATATTTAGATGCTATATCAGAATTAGTTAAGTTGATATTGGTAGATCTAATTGCTAAATTAGCATTTGCTGCTCTATTGGTAAGTAAGCTATTTCCTCTGATATTAATATCATTACCAGCTGTTAGAGCTAGATCTTGATAACTGTTAATTAGAGTATTAGTAATATTAATTCCTTTTTGAGAGATAAGGATAATATTTCTATTGTTACTAAAGAGAGTAGAGTTATTTATATTAGTATCTTGACTAGTGTTAAAACTAATGTCATTACTAGCTACTAAAGTAGCATCAGTAAGTATAAGATTTTTACTAGATATGTTAATTAAATCTTTAGATGTTACATAGCCAATGAGGTTTATATCCCCATTCACTGCAGATAGATTGATATTCTGATTAGAGTAAGATTCTTCTTGTTGAGTGATTGATCCATTTGATGAGGTGATAGACA
>CAZEUR010000056.1:0-5635 GCA_964515175.1 uncultured Holosporaceae bacterium
CGTAACAAGGTAGCCGTAGGGGAACCTGCGGCTGGATCACCTCCTTTCTAAGGATAGTCACGAAGAGCATTGTACAGCTCTTCCTTTAGCCTCACGGTCTAAAGTGTTGACGCCAAGCCACTGTCTGCTTTTCTTTTTTCTCTAACCTTTCTTTCTCACGAAAGAAAAGGTTACTCTTCAAAAAATTTATTAAAAAGAAATCGATGAATCTTCCTCACCATCTAATACCGCCTAGAATGGGATCATCACTTCGCTGAAACCCTTCCTTTTCTAAGTATCAGGATACACCTTTTTCAATCCTCTGTTTTTGAAGATGGCAGGTGTGCTTCTCTTCAGGAAATCCCCCCTATTGAAATTAAGCATAGAAAAATATCTTTTCAAAGGCCTGAAGATGTGGAGATCTTTGACGCTTTGCAAGTTGTTTGGGACTCCTTTCGAGTAGAGGGCTTGGCTCACGACGAGGAAGCGTTCTTGCGTATAATTGATACAGGGCGCTGTTATGTTAAGGCAAATCTCGGTCATTTAGTCTGTGTTCATCGGGATCATTCAAAAAAGGTGTTTGGGGATGGAACTATCGCAAATGGGGCGATATGCAAGTTCTTCTTCTTGGTGTTGATCTGCCACCAGACTTCTATGTGGTTTCACTCGATTATAGAGATCGATTTTGGCACATTAATCCCTACGCAGGACAATTTGGTCCACTAGCCATAGATGCCCAGCTTGTGAGATATCTGTACGGACTTCAGGTCTCCGAGGATAACATTGAGCCTATTACTTTTTTGCTAAAAAATCTTCCAGGAAATCCTATCCCTTTACCTCAATCAGAGGATTTCTACCGAAAGAAGAGTTCCTAATACCTGCCCTTGTTTTATAGAGTAATTCTTTACTTTTCAATAGGAGTTTTAAGCGTTTTTAAATCCTTTGGAGTTGCGAATGCAGACATGTTCTGTGACGAATATAGGAACGCTTTTTTAGAGTTGTGCCTAATGAAGAGGAAAACGCAAAAACCGTAAAGAACTCTATTAACTTTTTCTTAGAAAAAGACGGCTATTTTGACCATGGAACTGGGAAAGGTCAATCTGAGAGGCTTCGCTAGTTTTATAAAGATCTGGCGCAAAAGAAAAAAGATCTTGAAATGCTTATTAAACATCCAGACTTTGTGGCAGCCCTGCCTTCAGAGAAGCTAGGCAAGCTAACCAGATGGTGTGCTCAGAAGGAGTGGGAATTCCTGAAACCTTTGTTGCCTAACCAGAGATTATGATCTATCAGATAATCTTTGTGAGGGGGATATAAAAAAGCTTAGCATCATTGCTTTTTCTTCCTATTTCCACTAAAACTATTTCCAGACGTTCATTTCTAGAGAGGTAAATTGTGAAAAAAGGTGCCATTTTAATCCTATCCCTGATCTTTTTGATCGTCGTCTCGATCACAATGTATATGTCTCTTCGTGAGAATTCGGATGCTCCAAAAAGGATAGGAATATTAGTTCATACAGAAAGTATAGGCGGCAAGGGTACCTATGAGCTCTATTCTGCCCTGAAACAACAGGGGCATACTGTTAAAATTATCGCTATTCCTTCGTACTATTTCGGCAGATTTTTGGCGGATATTGATCATAAATTTTTGTCAAAATTTCCTCAGGAGGATGTTTTGTATCCTTGTGGGAAGAAAGCCCCTTACAAAAGTTGTTCCTCCATAGACTATTATCAACTAGAGTATATTTTTTCTCAAAATCCTTACGATACTTTTTCTGAGTCTGTTTTAGACCCATCCTTTACCATTAATCATTTAAAAAAGAAGGCAAAACTTGCCTTTATAGTTTATGGCCCTCATATATTCCATCAAGACATGATCAATGATAAAAAATTCCCTGATAAATTTGAGTATGTTTTTGTCGATTCTCAGTCAACAAAAGACATATATGTTAAAAAATATGGAATGCCCAAGGATAGAGTAGTTGTCTCTGGATACATAAACTATAAAACCACACGAGATGCTCTTTCAAGAAATCGAAAAAATTCCCCACACACAGAAACGATTTTATGGATGCCTCGGTGGACTTTAGGATTTAGTAGTCGAGATCTTTTTGAAGGAGGGTCAACTTTTCTAAACTATTACCTGTTTTTTTATAAATATGCGACAGAGCATCCTCATGTTAATTTAATCATCCGTCCGCATGTCCTCTTATTTTCTACTGCTGTAAAAGAGGGGCATATGACTCAGAATGATTTAGATGCTATTCTTCAAAAATTTCGGTCGCTTCCCAACGTTGTTATTTCAGATCATGGGAAAAATCCTCTTGAGGAGGATATTATAGCATCCGATGTTGTTATAAGTGACGGCACTAGTGCCTTGGCAGAGGTTGTGGTGGCGAACAAACCGATCATTTATCTAAGCAATGGATGGAATAATGAATTCAATAGCAATGAATTAAGTAAGGATCTGAAAAAGTTTGTTTATATGGCATATAATCCGAAAGACATCATAAAGTTTCTTGATGAGATAAAGCGAAACAATTATCTTCCCTGGAAGAAAAAAGAACTCAAAAAAAGAAAAGCTTTTAAAGAAAAAGTGGACCCAATAAAAGATCCTGCGGAGCATATTGCCAAATTTCTTTTGAATAATTAAAGAGAGATGGCTCTTCCCACTCATTTCTGATAAAAATATCTCCAGAACTCTTCAAGATAAGGAAATGAAATCATATCGTTTGAAAACAAACTTGTCATCATCGTCAACAAAGACATCGATGTTGGCGTTGCCATGAATGCGGTCGCGCATTCATCTTTCTCTATGGGCGCACTTCTGGGGCCAGAAATTGCATTTTTAACGAACTACAAAGATGCCAGTGGTAATATTTGGCCCATGTCGGGGATGCCTTATATTGTTTTGAGGGGTAAAATCTTCTGAAATAAAGAAGGCCGTCCTTGCTGCGAAAATTGAAGAGGTCAAACAATTGGCTTTTGTGGAAACTATGACCGGCGGTACGTGGGAACAGCAAATTGCTCGCACAGCGCCTTTGTCAGAAGAAGAGCATATCTACTATGCAGCCGTTCTATTCGGTGATTGGGGCAAGGTGAGCCAGATTACGAAGAGATTTTCTTTGTCTAAACAACAGGTGGCAGTCCAATGATCCAAACAACTGAAATCCAGCTCGGTCTCTACCAGCATTATTCCGGGAAACTCTATCGAGTTCTTGGGATATCGCGGCATTCAGAAACACTCGAAGAAATAGTAGTTTATCAACAATTCTATGGCGACCATGGCCTTTGGGTGCGACCCAAAGAGATGTTCTTTGAAGAGGTAGAAATTGAGGGTAAGAAGCAGCCTCGATTTACCTATAAGGGGGCTCTGTTTACCAAGGCGCTGGCGTTACGTTGATCTTGAATGGCAGTCGTGCTATGCCGAAACAGCTTAATTATAGGGAGTGTGACTATGCCAAAAAAATCACCAGCAAAATCAAAAGAAGTGAATTCAAAAGAAACTGGCTGTTTTTGGGCCATGATGTGTCATTTGAGTGCCCTTGCGGGGTTCATTATATTTCCGTTTATCGGAAGTTTGGCATTGCCGCTCCTTGTGTGGGCGATTAAGAAAGGATCCTCTCCTTTGGTTGCAGCGAACGGGCGATCCGTCATCAACTTTATTCTGTCCCTTTGGCTTTATACCTTTGTTTTTGGATTGGGAATGGTGATTTTATGCGCTATGGCAGCTCCCGCCTTCTTCTCCTTTTATACTCTTTTAGGTCTCGATAATTTTGACGCCTATTACACCATTTCTGGGGCACTCTTTCTCTTTGGAATGGGAGTTGTGGCCGTGCTGGGGGCCCTCTTTTGGTTCTTCCAATGGGCCCTTATGATTTATGCATCCATCAAAGCGCTCAATGGGGAAGTATATGAGTATCCTCTCACTATTAAGTTTTTGAAGGGATAAAGCGGGATCCTGCCGTCGACCCTGTGGGGTTCCTCGGATGATGGTTACCCCCGCTTTACCCACTTATCTCCAACTTTTTTGTAGCTTTTTTCCACCACACTCCAGGCAACTTTTGCGGCTACCTCATCTTGAGAATCGTGGGGATCATCGCGTTTGGCGGGATTGGCATACTCGTGCCAGGCTTTGTTGAAGACCTCCATCCAAATTTCTTGAGCATGTTTGGGAAGATGATCTTTGACTCCCTTAGGGAGTTCAGTGGTTTTTTTATAGGGCATAAGAACCTCCTTACGTTTCTAAAATTGTAACGTGATTTTAGAAAAAAAGAAGATCTAAAGTTATTGTTCCATGGCCTTAATAATGTGCTCCACCATCTTCTTGGCGTCACCAAAGAGCATCATGGTGTTATCCCGATGGAAGAGTTCATTTTCCACACCTGCATATCCAGAAGACAAAGAACGCTTGATGAACAAAACTGTCTTTGCTTTTTCCACATCGAGAATGGGCATGCCATAAATGGGGCTCTTGGGGTCTGTTTTAGCGGCCGGGTTTGTTACGTCATTGGCTCCAATCACCAAGGCCACATCTGTGGATGCGAAATCACGGTTAATATCATCGAGCTCAACCACATCTTCATAGGGGATATTGGCTTCTGCTAAAAGAACATTCATATGTCCTGGCATGCGACCGGCCACGGGGTGAATGGCAAAGCGGACCTTAACGCCCTGTTCCTTCAATAATTCGACCATTTCCTTCAACGCATGCTGAGCTTGAGCCACTGCCATACCGTATCCAGGAACAATAATCACGGAGCTCGCATTCTTCATCAAAAAAGCTGCATCTTCTGCGCTTCCTGTCTTTACTGGTTTTGCTTCCCCACTGGCTGCAGGGCCTCCACCAGCAGAGGCGTCTCCCCCAAACCCGCCAAGGACAACGTTCACAATGGATCGATTCATACCCTTGCACATAATGTAGCTGAGGATAGCGCCCGAGGATCCAACCAAGGCACCTGTAATGATGAGAAGATTGTTTTGGAGTGTGAACCCAATGCCACAGGCCGCCCATCCGGAATAAGAGTTTAGCATAGAGACGATGACAGGCATGTCCGCACCTCCAATGGGGAGAACCAATAGAATGCCGAGCAGTAGGGAAAGAGCCGTCAATACCCAGAAAGCCCCAAAAGTGCCATGGATGGTGAGCCAGGTTCCAGCGGCGATGATGGCTAAAAGCAGGGCCGCATTAAAGAGATGCTGTCCGTTAAATACCAGAGGCTTGCTTCCAATGAATCCTTGAAGCTTTCCGAAGGCCATGATGGAACCCGTGAAGGTGATAGCTCCGATGGCAGTACCGAGGCCCATTTCAATGAGGGCGCCCATTTTAATCCCTTGCATGCCGCCAATTCCAAAAACATCAGGAGAATAAAGGGCAGAGGCGGCGACACAAACAGCGGCAAGTCCTACCAAGCTGTGGAATCCAGCGACCAATTGAGGGAGTGCGGTCATTTTGATTTTCTGTGCAATCAAAGTACCAATAACACCACCGATCAGCAGCCCCCCTAAAATTGTTTCAAAACTTAAAACAGATTCATTGAAGAGTGTTGTGCCAATGGCAAGCGCCATTCCCACCATGCCGTACATATTCCCTTGTCGAGCAGAGGTGGGAGAAGAGAGGCCCCGAAGTGCCATGATGAAGCAGATGGAGGCAACGAGAT
>CAZEUR010000057.1:0-5505 GCA_964515175.1 uncultured Holosporaceae bacterium
TATTTTTGACGAAATTAAGGAAGATATCCAACAAGAAAAATGGGGGCTTTTATGGCAAAAACATCAGCGCCATATCTTTATGGGACTGGCTGGGATTGTAGCCTTCACCATCGCAGGCCTTCTCTGGCAGTATCACGAAAGCAGTAAAATCACTGCCCAGTCCGATGCTTATATGCAGGCATTGATGGAAACGGAAGTTAACCCTGAAAGTTCTCTGGCGAATTTTGAACGTATCCCAGGCCGAGGCGAAAGCATCTATGCGAGCCTTGCCCGTTTTTGGGCAGCAGCTCTTCTCCTGAAAAAAGGCGACGATACCAATGCAGAGATCCTTTATAATCAGGTAGATAAAAAGACCAGTAGCATTTTTCCTACGTCTAAAGATACACAAATGATCAATCATTTAGCTGTGGTGCGAGATGCCTCCATTCAAGTGGACAAAGGCGATCCTCAAACTGTTTTGAAGAATCTTGCTTCTCTTGCTAGGGAAGATAATCCTTGGCGCTTTTCTGCTTGGGAACTTTCTGGGCTTGCCAAAATGAAGCTTCAGGATAAGGCTGGTGCCCTTGAATTTTTTGAAAAAATTATGAAAGATCCTAAGGGTTTGCCTTCTTTTAAGATCCGCGCCCAAGCCATGATTAACTATGTCAACAATACATTGTAAAAAACCTATGAAATTAAGGATTCTCTCACTTTTTTGTCTTCTCGTTCTTTTAGCTGGATGTTCTGACTCCAAAGAGCGCCTCAAGGGAGACCGTGTCGTTCTGCTAGAATCTCACGCAGCGCTATCGCCTGATCCAGACGCGGAAAGTTTTAACATTGAACTGACGGAACCCACTTTGAATACTGACTGGCCGCAGTTGGATTTATCAGCATCCCACCTGACTCCCCATTTAGAATTGGGAGATATGAAAACAGTTTTGTGGAAAGAAAGTGTAGGGTCCGGATCCAGCAGCTCTGGGTTCCTGCTCAGCCCGCCTGTTATCCAAAACAATGTGATTTATACCCTTGATGCCTATGGACTCGTGCGGGCAAGAGACGCAAAAACTGGAAAAAAGATCTGGGATTATGACTTGGCTTCCTTCATGTCACGGGAAGGATTTCTAGGGGGGGGCATCTCCGTGGATCAAGGTCGTGTCTTTGTGAGTTTCTCTTCCGCAGATGTGATCGCTCTTAATGCCGATGATGGGACGCTTTTGTGGAAAACAAATGTTATCCACTCAATCCGCTCCTCTCCCACCGTTCGGGATAATCGGGTATATGTCATCACTAAAAATAACAAAATTGTTGCTTTAAATACCGCAACCGGTGAAAAAATATGGCAAAAGGAAGGATCCGCAGAGTCTTGCTGCCTTTTGGGAGGTGGCGCCCCTGCTGTAGACCGCAGAGTTGTCATCGCCCCCTTCTCTTCTGGCGAAGTTTATGCCATGAAGGGAGAAAATGGACACCCGCTGTGGGTTGAGTCTTTAACGGCCCTTAAAACTTTTAGCTCCATCTCTATGATGTCTCAGATAAAAGCATCCCCCATTATCGACCGGAACATTGTATTTGTTGTCTCCCAGAGTGACCGCATGATGGCCCTGGACTTTAAAACAGGGGGGATTATGTGGGAGAAAAATATCGGCAGCATTTCCACCCCTGTGGTTTGTGGAAATTTCCTTTTCCTCATCAGCACCAACCATGAGGTGGTTTGCTTGACAAAAGAAACCGGACAAATTGTTTGGGTGACGGAATTGCCAAAATATAAAACCCCAGATGATAAGAGTGACTTCATCAAATGGCATGGTCCTGTTCTTGCAAATGGAAAACTGATTCTATCGGGATCTAATTCCCAAGCGCTTGTGTTAGATGCTCTTACAGGGAAGATTCAATCAGAAGTGTCTCTTCCGGGCTCCACTCTCTTGCCACCTGTTGTGGCCAATCGCATCATTTACTTCTTAACAGAGGGCGGCACTCTCGTCGCAATGAAATAATGTCTCTGCTCGTGGCGCTCGTTGGCCGACCCAATGTGGGAAAGTCAACTTTGTTCAATCGCTTGGCTGGCAAAAAATTGGCCATTGTGCATGATGAGCCAGGCATTACCCGAGACCGCCGATATGGAAAAGGATCCATTGGCGATATTACCTTTGATCTTGTAGATACACCGGGACTCGAAACCGCTTACATCCCCAAAGACAAGGAATTGATTCTGCATGGGCTTTGGCATCACACGCAAGAAGCCCTCCAAGAATGTGACGTAATTTTGTTCATTATCGATGGTCGAGAAGGCATCACGCTGCAAGATAAAGATTTGGGACGATTACTCCGAAAACTTAATAAGCCCTGCATCTTTTTGGTTAATAAGGCAGAAGGAAATGCTGCTCAATCAACGGTTTTTGAAGCAGCTTCTTTAGGGCTTGGTGCCCCCATTCCCATTTCTGCCGAGCATGGCGAAGGGTTCAACATGCTCTATGAAGCGTTACAGCCTTTCTACGATGCCTGTCCTCCTGAAGAAGTGGATGAATCAGTAGCCCCTACTCTGAGTATTGCCGTGATCGGACGCCCCAATGTGGGAAAATCAACACTTATTAATCAGATTGTGGGTAAAGAACGATTTCTGACCGGCCCCATTGCAGGCCTCACCCGAGAATCTTTGGCTGTAGATTTTACCTGGCAAGATCATCCTTTAAAACTTATTGATACGGCAGGGCTTCGCAAACAAGCCCGTATCACAGAGAGCGTGGAGCGTCTATCCGCGGCAGACACAAATCGGGCCATGCAATATGCCCAGGCGGTGCTCTTGGTGGTGGATGCCACCATGCCCCTTGAGAAACAAGACCTCACCATGGCACGCCAAGTGGTGGAAGAAGGACGCATCCTACTCTTTGTCTTTAACAAAATTGATCTCATCGAGGATAAAGACATATTCCTCAAGGAAATGCGGTTGAAATTAGGGGAAGAGCTTGCTCAATTGCCACATCCCTCCGTGGTGGCTGTCTCTGCTTTAAACAAGAAAGACCTAGGCAAGATTTTTGAGAAATTATTTGAGCTATACCCACTGTGGGAAAAGCGCATTGCCACGTCTCCCTTGAATGACTGGCTCATTGCCACCACAACCCATCATCCACCTCCCCTCGTTTCGGGACGGCGCATTAAGATCCGCTATATGACGCAGATCAAATCACGCCCACCCACCTTTGTTTTGTTTATCAACAAGCCATTGGACCTACCCGAAAGCTACCTGCGATACCTAAAGAACCGCATGGTGGAGGATTTCCGGTTGGGGGGAATTCCTTTACGTCTTATTCCGCGCAAGGGAAAAAATCCTTATGATGAAGGACGAGAGGGTTAGACCTCGTCTTTCAAAACGGATCACTCGAAGCAAGGTGGGTAAAAACCGTTTGGGGGCATTTTTCTTCTGCTCCAGCTCTGTGCTGATTGGCAATTAAATCTGAGGACAAAGTGCCGGGATAACGTCCATGACATCTGTTCTCTGGGGATTTGGTTTGTAGCCGATAAATACAAGATTATTGTTGAGTTTTCCGTGCGTCTGCCGCAGCTGCAGCCTTTTTACGTTTTCTGATGTCACCTTTTACCCTTTCAACCGCTTTCTTAAAGAGGAATGTCGGAAATTTCTTTCTCAATTCTTGGCTAAGAGTACTGTTCGCATTTTCCAGATCTCCTTCAATAAGTTCCGCCAACATACCTGCTTGATCCTTGAACTCAGTATCTGCCTCCAATCCATATATTTTCAGCTTCTCCTCAAAGTCAGCTTTAAAGCGAGTTGCTGCCTCCGCAACAGGGGTCGTGGGTCGAACACCCAGTTCCAACAATTGACGTGCCAGAGCTTGTGGATACGCTCGAGGGTTAGCAGTGGCTGCACGGGCACGCATCAAATGACGGCCTTCCACCTGTGCAAAGGTGAGATCCAATTCTGGATCTATACCCCGGAGTCCAGTCAGGATACGTTCTCTGATGCCTCTTACACAACTGGCTGCATTACTTCTGCCTCTATAAGCTTCTTCAGATTCCCGTATGAACTGAGTTTTCCATAAATTGACTCTGTCTGGGTGGAATTCCTTCAAGAAAGTGTAAACGATGGCCATTAGGCGTTGATCATTCGGGTCCTCCAAAACACTCTGAAAGGCAGGTGCTAAAGAGAATTTTCCGAGGGCCGAGCGCACCTCAGAGAATGGAATTGTGGATCTGGCTCCCAGCCGTTCCTCTACCTTCCTAAAGATAGCATCAAAGAGTCGCACTTGAGTGGACCTCTCTGCAGCACAGGCAGCGGCTGAAAATTTTACATCTGTATCTGCATAATCGTGAGTTTCCTGCGCAAGACTATGGACAGTAGGTATTCCTCCTACTCCTACGGGAGCAATTCCAGCCCTTCTAGCCGCATCCTCCGCTGCTATTCTTGCAGCTCTTTCTGGTGTATATTCTTGGCGTAATCGTTGGAAGATGGAAACAACCCCCTCTTGAGAGACTGCATATCGCTCAACATTATAAATGCAGGCGGACACTTCCTCAAAAGGGATATTTTCTATAATTGTCCGCAAAGCAACCAGCTGATCTAAAGTCCACAAACGTCGGGGCTCTGGAATACGGTAAAGCTTTTCAATTGCTCCTGCCATTATGCCATAAGGCACCACCTCACCTAAGGCCTCATTAAGTTTTGCCGCATAGGGCAAGATAGTCTTGACTGCACGAAGAGACAGAGGAGGACGAGGTCGATTATCGTCATATCCAGGGAAGACTGTATTCGTCAGCCATGTATAGAGGTAAGTAGACATTTCTTTTAGAGTCTGATGCTCTACTCCTCTGATACATAATAAATTCAAAAAATCTGCCTGAGGGAGATCCTTAAAAATAATAACAATTTTTTGTGTGAATTGATTCTGCCAATTTTCTTTTTGAGGAATTGTTTGAGTCCATCGCATTAAGAAATACAAAGTCCATATAGTTCTGTTTTGTGGATCCCACATGAGGTTTGCAACTCTTTTGTCGGAAATGTAATTTGTAAGAAGTTTAAAAATGTCTTCCATGTTTGTTGGCCTAATACCCTTGGCAGGAAGGGTGGCCCAATCTTGTAAATATTTTATAGAAACGCTTAACACAAGACGCTGCAGGCGTTCATCGGGACAGGCCTTAACAAAAGGCATCCATGCTTGATAAATGGGATCCCCTCGCTCTTTCACATTGCTTTGGTCGAGAACATTTGCAAAATCCTGATAAGTTACGTGATGACTTTGCTCATAAATCTCTCTAACTTCTCTTTCAAAAAGCGCATAATTCTGCACAGCTCTTTCTTGAAGTAGGGCATCCTGAGGCGCTGCTGTAGCGACCATAGCGGATGTTGCGAAAAGACTAAAAAAAATAACTAAAATTTTATGCATGAAGATCTCCTAACATTTTGAGAGTAGAACGATTAGTGTAGGGATAGCAATTGTAAAAGTTCAAAGAGATGTGAGACTGAGCGAGGGGGATAAGCGGAGCCATAAATAGCGAAGCGAAATCCCCCTTGCGAAT
>CAZEUR010000058.1:0-5299 GCA_964515175.1 uncultured Holosporaceae bacterium
CGGGACAACTTCTTTTCATCGCACACTGCCTACCTTCAGAAGACGAGATGTGGGGAGCTTCCCCCCCACTGCTCCTTCAGAAGAATACGGCTCCATTGCCACTTCAGGCGCAGCAAGTCATGGGCCTTCCTTGTTTATTTTTATAAACACAGTTTATCGTTTCTTATTTGACCAACCCTCTCGCCAACCTTCCCGCCCGTCCATTGTTTCTTTAGAAGACGATTTTTTTTCTTTAGAAGACGGCAGGAACATAACAATCTCGGAAAGTTTCCTAAGCCCCCCCCTCGTTAATGCCTGCGCCTATGACGCCCCCTCCTATAACAGATGTGTGGCCCTCAGGGAGCCTGCCTCAAGAATGGCAACTCAGATGGAAAGTGGATCCCTTTCCATGGCTCTTATTACTTATGGAGCACGCTGTCTTTTGGATAAAACCTTTGAAACCATGTTCCCCGAGCCGGATTTTGACTATTATGAAGGAGCTCCCGCAGCCCCTGCGCTCATAAGCTCCCTTCAAAACAGTATCCGGGAAACCCGTCATCACCTTTGGCCGCTTCAAAACCCCTGGTTTTATGGGGATACTTTAGAGACCATAGAAGGAACTCTTTCCCACGCCCTTAAAAGTGACGGAAAAATATCCACGGCAAAAATAAATGATCTGAAAGCGGACCTAGATGCCCTAAGGAAAGATTTAGAATTAGAAAGCTACGTGGCTTTTACCAAACTGAAAGCTCCTCAAAAAGCAATTTTACAGCTAAAGCATGCCATTTTTGGCCTTGATGAGTTCCTTCAGGATCTTGATCCTCAGAAAAGAGAACCAGACTGGTTCTTTGAAATAACAAGGCAGCGCCTCAACCACTTCCAAAATCAATTGTCAGCCTTTGAAAAACAGCCCACTAAAAAATTCTACGAACGTTTGAATGGGGAGTTTGAGTTATTTTCTAAAAACCTCCAACAAAAGCTTGGCCTAAACATTCCTGTCACCTATGCCTCCTATTTACATTGGATAGATGGAATGAAGAGGCGACTTTGCGAAATACGCGCCGAAAGAAAGTTCGAGCAGAAAAAAACAAAACTTGACAAATTTCAACGAACCGTTGAAGATCCGGCGTATTTTCACTGTATTTAGCTTCACTTTCACGGTTGCCGCTTGAGTCTTATAGGCCACGAACCCTTACAACAATCTCAGTAATTCTATTAATCCCATTGGCAAACTGGAGTCGGAAAGAAGTAACCCCGTCTTTCTGAGGAAGCACAACGTGCCAACGTCAGAAAAACTACTCGTAAATTAAGAACCTTTACACAGCAAATAATAGGTGATATATGGTCCTTGGGTACTGAGAATTAGGCATTTTCGAAAAGTTTTTAAATCATTGAGGAGGAAAACGATGAAAATATTTTTTGTAATGACGGCTCTGATGGCAGGTGCGGGAGCATCCTCTTTTGCGGCAATGCATGGATACGGCGATGATTATGAACGCCAGAAAACGCCTGTACACCGCCCGAGTGATTTAGATAAACAAATTGAACTCGAGAGACTTAAAATTGAGAGGCTTCGATTAGAGAGAAATGAAATAGTCTGGGAGAATTTACCCGACAGATTGAGAGATTGGACTCCCGCTCATGTCAGGGCTGTAAAAAAAGAAGCAGATAAAGGCAACCCTGACGCTATATGTGAACTTGGAAGAGTCTATGTCAAAGGATATGGTGGAGAAGAAATTAAACCCAACTCAGGAAAAGATCTTTTGGAGAAGGCAGAACGTTTGGGTGTCCCATCTGCGACAAAATATCTGAGAATTTATAGAAGAGACGGTCTCATTTTTTAAAAATCTTTTTTCTTTCTAGAGCTATCTATTCTTAAGAGCCACTGCTGCAGCTGCTTGGGTTTCTGTAGCAGGAATCCCATTGCTTAAGGATTTGTAAGGTTTCCTGGCTTCCCTTATAAACTTCCTTAGATTCCCTAAAGAAAGAGCCCCTGCGGGGCACTTGGTTAAAATACCGACTCATCGTAGATCTTGCCTCTGTTAGATAGCGGGTCCGACTTTTAACCCATGACTCGGCGTAGGATGAAGAGGATCCACCTGCGTGTGAGGGGTGGTGATAAGTGAGAAAATGCTGAGGTTCTCGCCGTTCTTCATCCTCATCATCAACATTTCCTCCATGAGACGGCAAAGGTTCTTCTTTCCCCCCATTCTTTACCCATTTGAAAAAGGCTTGTTTTAAGCGATTTTCTGACTCCGCTTCCGCCACCTCTCTGTTTATGATGGCGATCATAAGAACACTCATGGCTGCCGAGGTATAATTCAAATCATTGGCAAGGGAAATCCATTGGGCCTGGGTGTACCCAGAAGAGCTATGGGCATTCTCCACAGCTTTTTTATGCCCCATGGCAGAGGCCTCCATATCTTTTTCTAAATTCTTATAGTAGCGATCCAGGCTTTGGCTATCTCTTTTAATGTCCTTCAGATCTTGATCCAGGTTCAAACTTCTCCATTTGGCAATTGAAAGGACAAAGGGCTTCAGATTATTCTCTTGGATAAATTTGGCTGAAAGAGGGCCCGAGGCCTGCTCTTGGGGACCCAAAGACGCAGCGCCTGATTGTAAGACATCCCTTTTTCTAACCCGCGGCAGATACCGCGCCAACGTACTGCGTCGAACATAGGAATGGGGATACCGTCCAAATTGGCCCCTTGTGTCCTTGTTGGGTTTCTGAAAACTATTCCCCCACTTATAAGCTCTCTGGGCAAGAGCATTTAACCCCATAACACCCCCCTGAAGGGCCATGTTCTCACCCACAAAGGCCGCTTGGTTGGCAACGGAATACCCCGAATAGGGATTATACCTCCCCACATCAGATCCAAACCCAGAATCTGCTAACACTTCTTCCCCCAGGCACAAACCGCCGAGCAAAACACCAATAATCTTGAAACTGTTCATGAAACGCCTACCCTATTTTCGTCTTATGGGATCAGTATACCCGAATTCTTGGAAGGTGCAAATGTGCCCCTCCCCTCAGACTGTCGGCAGAATAGAATGAAGGGCACAGAAATTCACTGACAAAATTATAAAATGTTCGCTATAATGTATAATAATAAAAAAATAGGGGGTATCAATCTTGAAAAAAGCTAAATTTCTAATTTTTTTAGGTCTTTTGGAACTCCAAAGGAGTATTGTTTTTGCAGCAGCTCCCGCGGTCATTGATATTGTTACGGGAAATGGGATCATCTTTCAAATTAATGGTGATGGAGAATATTCTGCCAACCAAGTAGCCGATACTCTTATAAATAATAGCACTGCCTATACTTATGATGGGCCAGAGACAGGCGGGGTTCGGGATGTCACCGCTATTAACAACGCCTCCTACGAAGCCTTACAAAATGATAGCAGATATCTGGTTGGAAACTCTTCAGTTGTGAAAGTAAACACTCCTATTACCGGAACAATTTTTGTTGTATTGGGAAAAGGTTCAACCTTATCTGGCAATGCCACTGTTAACATAGTGAGTATCGCTTCTGGCGCTTCTTTCTCTATAAATAGCTCTACAACTGTTAATTCCCTTCAAATGCTGCGAGGAACTTTAGACCAAAGGAACATTTCAGCCCCCCTCACTATTTCTGGTGTTTTTTCTATGCCGAGCGCCACTTTAATCCTGCCTCTATCCCAATCAGGACAAGTTCAAAGCTATCTCTCCTGTGCTGGTGGAGCAGGCCCATACAATACTAATCAATCCTTCTCCGTCGTATTTTCTAACCCCCTCAACGCTCCTCTGACCACAGGAC
Organism: uncultured Holosporaceae bacterium; assembly: GCA_964515175.1. GTDB lineage: Bacteria > Pseudomonadota > Alphaproteobacteria > UBA7879 > UBA5542 > CAIWGV01. The sequence continues at coordinate 3,777 of CAZEUR010000058.1, forward strand.
AAGACTATCCTATTATTTCCGGATCTCAGCACGGGCCCCAATTACCGGCATCTTCTCTAATAAATCTTTCCGTCATGGATGCTTCTGGTCAAATAATCCCTATAACTTCTTTTAAATACACACCTACCTTTGATGTGACAGGAAACTGCACAGTACAATTTTCCATAGCCCCAAAAATTTACAACGGCCAGCATCATGAGCAAGGTGGCAGAACATCTACCTACGCTCATCAACATATTCAGACAATGACAGGAAGTGCCTTGTCTGTTGCCCGGGAAGGAAGGGAAGGATCTTATGTCAGATACACAGGATCTTTTACATCAAACCCCTTTAAAGCGCCCAACTTGGGTGATTTTATGCCGATGACGGAGGGAGCCCGGGCCTATTCATCCCAAGAGAATATTGAGCGTTGGTCACCTTTAAGGACGGAAAAAACAGGCCTTTGGGCGCAGCCTTTTGGCATGATTTTGAGGGAAGTCTCCCAGCAAGGGCAGCGCGGCTTTAACTCTAGAACAGCTGGCGTCTTGTTTGGGATAGATCATAAGATCCGCCATGACTTAATTGTCGGAGGTGCCGTTGGATACGCAACAACGAAACAATCCCTTGATGAAAATTCAGGAAAGACTTCTGTCCGAGATCGTTTCGTTAATCTATTTGCAAGCTGGTTTAAGGACGCCTGGCATCTAGATGGGGCCCTTCTCTTCGGGTATGAGCATTATAATCAATCTCGAAATGTAGGGAATAATGTTTTTGCTTCAAACCACCATGCCGGATTTCTCCTCACACCTCATCTAGGGGGTGGGTATACCTTTACGACAAAAGCTGGAAAATTGTCCGTATTTGCCAATTTTGACTATACCTACTGTAAGCAATTTGGATACAAAGAAACAGGCGCGAATGTGAATGATCTTTATGTGAAATCAAGCCTGGCAACCATGATCCGCAGCGAGGTGGGAACGTCTATTTCACAAGAATATTCATATTCCCATAGTATCTGGAATCCTAAATTTGCTCTTTCCCTGGTTAATAAACAGCCAATCCGCAAAGGAAATATTATTACCGGAGAAGGATCTTCTTTTGAGGGATCCAATGCCCCTTCCACAAACATCTCCCCCGCCCTTTATTCAACCCTTAACCATGAGGATGGATGGTCCCTTGCCGCAGGACTTGTAGGAGAGTTTGGAGTTCGCTACAATATGGGAGAAGTCTTCCTAAAGGTCTCAAAGAAATTGGGGACATCAAGAGGCTTCTAAGGATCTATCTCCCTATCACCCAGGAGGCCGCTGATGCACCCAAGCCTGTTCTTCGGATCCATACTCTACCGAGACAAACCCAATGGTCGCAGAGAGTGGAGACAAAATACACACATCAAAACCAAAGGGCTCGTGACTCACAGAATCTTCCACAACTGCATATCGCAGCGTATCTGTACGCAAGGGACTCCTTTCGATTGCATATACTGACTGTTACTAGGTTCTGTGAACATTTCTTAGGAGGGAAGTAAGAAAGTTGGTAGTATCCGT
>CAZEUR010000059.1:0-5121 GCA_964515175.1 uncultured Holosporaceae bacterium
ATTAACACTGTCCTCAAGGTCGCTGCTTGAGTCTCATATGTTGTGAACCTATACATGTCAAGTTAGTTGACTTTTTATTTTAATTTTATAAAATTAGTCCTGGCATTGTTTCTTAGCCTGTGGAGGGCCATTGAAAAATATTATTAAATCTTCAAAAACATTTGGAAGTACCCTTACTGACCTTCTTCAAGACAAAAACTTCTTAAAAAATGAGATCTTCAGAATCCCTGCGGTGAGAGACGCCCTCGCCTTGGATCGTTATAAGAACTTATTTAACTCGTCAATTAAAACGTCACATAGCGATGCATCTTCCAAAGTTACTATTGACCATAATACGGATTTTGAACGGATGTTCTTTTCTGATCTGTCCAGGCGCCCTGATTTAATTTCCAATGTCCTGTCTTCTTTAAACAGTGTGCGGCAAAACGCTTCACGGATGCATGTTCTTTCGATAGGCAGCCGTACGGAGGCAGAACTTTTCTCTCTGGTGAACGCAGGGTTCTGTTTGGATAATATCCAATCCATTGATTTATTCTCGTACTCACCCTACATCAAGATCGGAGATATCCACCACCTTATGTACCCTAATTCTACCTTCGATATCGTCGTTTGCGGTTGGGTACTTGAGTTTTGCAACAATATTTCTCAAGCTTGCTCAGAAATCAAACGCGTTACAAAAAAAGGAGGCATTATCTGCATTGGCGGTATGCATCACCCATCCTCTACTAACATGAAGAATTATAATAAACGTAAACATCATGAAGATCGCGCTTGGTATTGCAGCATAGACGCTATAAAAGCTCATTTCAATGTAAGAGATAAGGATTTTATATTTAAATCAGATATTGAAGCTGGAGATCTTGATAAACGGGGTGAGGTCATTGCTATCTTCAAAAACAGAGCTAACAATGTTTGAGATTTATAAACGTCATAATCCTGTGTTTGTCCTTTCCGAGATTAAACAACTTGCCCAAATCTTTACAGACACATTAGGATTCAACAATTCTAGTCTGCCTGCATTAGGGGTAGAGATTGTTGATATATCCCAGACCGTCTGTATCAATCAAAACAATCAATTTATTGTCGGAAGCAAATTACGTGAGGAAGACGTCATATCCGTGCTTAAAAAAAATCCCACTTTAAAGAGACTCCGGAACGCTCAGGAGCCTACTTCACTGCTTATAGAAGATTTATTGAAAACTATGGTGCCACTCCTTTCCATCGATTCTTATATATTTATTGGCGAAGAGCTGCCTGTTCGCGGGCTTGTGGAACTTATGCCAAAAGCTACAAGAAGCTCTAAAAAACCCCTTATTGTTTTTAACGCAATAAAAAAGCTTGAATATCAATTGGGCCGTACGGAATACGCGGGGATGGATCATCCCGCCCTTTGGATTGGGGAAAGTCAGACTTCAGCAATGGAGGGGGTGGAAGCTTTTTTCTCAATGAGCCCTCAACTTAAACTTGAAGTAGGCCTCAATCGTTACAAAACTCTCGAGAGTTTTGGTAGTTTTTCTGTCGGTTTAGTTAGATTCTAGATTCAGGCACTGCAAATAATACGGTCTCACCAAGAAAAATCGTGTGGTGATCAACATAAAAACTATATCCAAGCTGTAACTCATACAGGTATTGTGGAATAGCCAAGTAGTCATCTGGCTTATGATAGATACAAATTGCTAGCTTGGGTTTGAATTTTCTGATGGTTTTCTCGGCCCCTTTGAGGGCATCGAGCTCAGAGCCTTCAACATCCATTTTAATAAAATCGACTTTTTCTAGTTTCTTATCTGATACCAGCTGGTCAATGGAAAGAATCTCACATTCGATATATTCCTCATTTACTTTTGTGGAGGCTACACGACTTGCGGGACCGTTTTCCAAATAGAACATCTTTTCCCCTGATTGTGCGCCGACAGGGTGCTCAAGGATTGTAATATGAGATGCCAAATGTGGGTTCAGTTCAATATTTTTGCGCATTACAGCCAAGTTATTTGGAACAAACTCAAAGGTAAATACATGTCCATTCTTTCCAACTTCACAAGCAAACTGTAATGATGTATCTCCCCAACATCCACCCGCATCAATAACCACATCTCCAGCCTCAGCCTTACAGGAAATGCCATCGCGTTCAAAAATGTACTGCTTCTGTATAAAATTAATGGCAATGGCTTGCGCATAAGCGTAAACCTTCATATTGAATCCCAATGGCTTTACATTAAAACAATGCAACGGCCATGTCAGAAAAGGAATTCGAATAGGAGGGATCCCCGTATCCAGGCTTCGTGCCCGTTCAATTCCTTCCCAATAAGCAAGACTATTGCGGGGCAGTTTTATTTTTCTGAAACCCAGACATCGATATGCTAACAAACTGACAAGTAGTTCACGCGACCCAGGATCTGACAACTTCTGATACAGAAATTCAAACTTTTTATTCTGAGCGAGTGCGTTACGAAAATAGTGTTTAGGAAAAAGATATAAGCTGAACTGCTCTTTCAAGAAAAAAGCTAGCTGTGCTGTTTTCGCTTTAAGTTCAACAACGACTGCGTCTGCAGAAGAGATTTCTTTCACATTACGAATGAAGGCATCCATCACGTTTTTCTTTACCGGTTGCTGACCACGAAAGAAAGTATCGTAATTATCTTCGTAATTATTGAATCTTCCTGATTTCAGCTTATCAAAGAGATGTTCTTCAAAATTTGAATAGTTCTTTGATTTCTGTTTAACTATCATCTCAGTTCTCAACTCACTGCTGCTTCCACTTCTGCTTCCATAAGAATTGCATACATGTCAGGATCAACAACAAAGTCTGGTGATAAATTATGTTTCCTAATAATTTCTGCATTAAAGTTTTTGGCAATCGTCTCAAGCTCTATTTTTTTATCTGAAATTGCCTTGACATCTTGAAGATCAAGAAGCCCATGCTCGATAAGGTTTGAAATACGACTTTCTGAATAATAACGAATCGCCACTTCTATGGGAGCGTAGGAATGTAACTGTCGATCAGGAGAGCAGTTCTTAAAATGATTCGATGCTTCCTTACCTTCGTACCAACGGCATATTTCCATTGCAATTACCGGAGCTATTGTCAACCCAATGCGATACGTACCGGTAGCAACAAATATTTCTGAACATTCTTTGTAAGCACCAATAACTGAATAGCCATCGACTGATTTGGGACGTGAGCCGAGCAATAGTTCCGCTTTGGCGTTATAGATCGCCTGTTTTCCAAATAACTCTGTCTCGCAGGTATCAATCAGATATCGGATTGTTTCCACTCGATGTGCTGGTTCCTTATCCGACAGATAATTACCTGCGCCGAGATAAAAATTACCAAAATTCCGCGGCACAATATGCATACCACACTGAGCTCCTCCCCGATTAGGCGTACGAACCACTAAATTCAGACCAGCATATCCTGCTGGAGCAGAGTCGAGGATCATACCGGTACCAACGGCGTGATAAATTGGTACCCTCTGAAAATTAGAGGGAAGAAGTTTTAGAGAGTTGCTACCCGCAGCAACCACTACTTGAGTCGTTCGGATAACTTCATTTTTTTGCAAAATAATATCGACCCCCTTAGAAGAAGGGATGATTGTCTGCACTGCATTATCGATAAATACAACTCCCATTTTTTCAAGGATTTCCTGGGCGCACTGGAACAAATGTGCAACATCTACAGAAAATTCTCCAATAAACTTCTTAGCAATTACATCTGTGGATTTGAGATTACCACAAAATATTTTTTCAAGACTATCAATGGAAATATCCTCTAGACATTGGTGTTCTTTTGCTATAGCGCAAGCCGTCTCAAAGTTAGCCTCTTCGAACAGAGTTCCCTTCTTACGGCGATACATGACTGTGGATTCAGCTGTGATGGCACTCTCTAATCCAAATGTTTTCAACAACTCATGCCAAAGTGGTCTGGCTTCAAGCCCAATATTAAAAACTTCGCGTTCCCGTGGCAGCTTGTGAAAAGTCTCTTCAACCTCACAAAAAACAGCATGCATTGCCCCCGCAGCTATAGATGCTGAAAACGGTTTGAGCCTAGGGCCGACTATGCAGATATTCAGATCCGGATGTTTTTCTTTAATCTTCATGGCCGACACGATGGAAATGATCCCATTACCGACGAATACTAGATCAAAATTATGCATTTTTCACCCTCCCAAAGATGTAAAGAAAAAAACCAACGTCCTTACTTAAGTATGACAACTCTCGATCCCCATACACCTCAATAGGAAGAAGACCCACATTAAGAAAAAGCTCTTTTATCTGGCAGTCTAGTAGGGGATACATATTCAAGTCAAATGTTTTTTTATCTGAGAAGGTGTACGAAAAAACCGTTCCTTCATCAGTAATTTTGCTTGGTGTAATTTTTACAGTATTTCCAAAATATTGTCCTTTGGATGCAAAGTTATATTCATTGTTCAGGAGGGTTTCATAATTTCTTCTGTCTACAACAATAATCCCATTTTCAGATAAAAGTTGGCTCCAATTAGAAATTGCTTGCTGCTGCTTTGTGCGATCCATTTCGCAAGCCAATGAGTTCCCAAGGCATAAAATGCAATCAAATTTCTCAGAAAAAGTTTTACCGAGATCAACCCAATCAACACAAGTTACATCAAGCTCCACCGATCGATGTTTCGCATTTTTCTTTGCCACTTCGATCATTGCGGGAGAAACATCAGCCGATTTGATACAAAGTCCTTGTTTTAGAAGCTCTATAGAGTGAAATCCTGTGCCCAATGCGACATCAAGTACATTGTTACATTTAAATTTCTTAATTAATTTTAATAAGAATGCAGTCTCTGCATCTGAGCGTTTTTCCCAGCCAACAAGCTCATCCCAATGCGACGCAAAATCACCACTAAATTGATTCACTAATAAATTCTCCTTAAAACCGACAATTCGCCAAATACACTTATACGGTGTATAAGTTCACATGGTTTGAGACTGAAGAGAGGTCTCGGGTAGGGTGATGTCACCATACTCGAAGGCGGTGAAATTGTCGAGAAGATTATAGGGTCTGTGCGCATTACGTTTGAGCTTGAAACAAATACTAGAGAGAATTTACGAACAAACTCCCTCTGGTATTTATGAGTTAATTGCTTTTATACACCCTAG
>CAZEUR010000060.1:0-5101 GCA_964515175.1 uncultured Holosporaceae bacterium
CAGGGTTTCCCCCATTGTCCAATATTCCCCACTGCTGCCTCCCGTAGGAGTCTGGGCCGTGTCTCAGTCCCAGTGTGGCTGACCATCCTCTCAGACCAGCTATAGATCATTGCCTTGGTAGGCCATTACCCCACCAACTAGCTAATCTAACGCGGGCTTATCTATCGGCGATAAATCTTTCCCCCTCAGGGCGTATGCGGTATTATCCTTCGTTTCCAAAGGTTATTCCCCACCGATAGGCAAATTCCCACGTGTTACTCACCCGTGCGCCACTCAGTCATGATAGCAAGCTATCATGCTTCGTTCGACTTGCATGTGTTAGGCGTGCCGCCAGCGTTCGTTCTGAGCCAGGATCAAACTCTCACGTTTGAAATCCGAATTTTCCGAGAAGTAAACTTCCCGGACGAAGATCTATAAAAGATCTTCACTCAAATCTTACTGACTATTACTATTATGTTTGGAATTGACAAGGTTTTTTGGTTTAGTAACCTATTACCTTGTTTATCAAGCTATAGCAATGTCTTGAATTTTAGTTTCCAAGACCACTGCCTGCTTTTCTTTTTTACTATTGTTTACACTGTCAAAAAACGGGCCCGCCAGTCAATACCGACGAGCCATTCATGTATATAAGCACTCTCTAACTTCCCGTCAACATCTTTTTTCATTTTTTTAAAAATATTTTACAAAAGCTTCTAGCCCAGGTTAATTACCCTAGAGCAATCCAATTGAATTAACTGTTCTTTTTGATAAAAAATTATCTGCGCCCCACTCACGGGATCTCTACAACTGTTTTTTCTCCCATGCCCCAGCGCCCAGAAGCAGATTTCTTTGTAACCAAAAACCCCATAGACCAACGAGCAACAAACATCTCCGGTCTCACCTAAAAAATGCCGGAGATTATTCAACGGAGCTCTTCAGTGCCTTTGCTCCCAAATCCTTTAGAAGAGGAAAATAAAGTCCCGTCCTCTCAAACCACGATTCAATATGGATAATCCTTCGAGGATGAAGATATTAACCAGTTTTTAACGCCTCCGAATAATTAACGGCATTCTTTAGGTTTTGGACAAGAAAATTTTCCTGCCCAAAACCTAATCTTGATCTTGATATATCTTTGAGTTAGAAGTGATGAAAGGATTTTTAAATGACTCATACCCTACGCCTTGCCACTGAAAAAGACTCCGCTCTCATCCTGTCTTTATATTAAGGAACTTGCTCTTTATGAAAAGATGGAAGATCGAGTAACCGCAACCACCGAAGATATCCAAAAGACTTTCTTTTGCCAAAACCCCCGTGTTGAAGCTCTGATCCTTGAGGAGAACGGATAACCTGTTGGTTTTGCAGTATTTTTCTATAATTTTTCAACTTTTTTATGTCGTTATGGAATTTATATAGAAGATATTTACATAAAAGAGAATTTCCGCGAAAAAGGATATGGCAAAGTTCTTTTTCGCCGTATTTGTCATGAAGCTCTTAAGAGAGACTGCGGCCGGATTGAATGGTGATGTTTGGATTGGAACAACCCCTCCATCGACTTCTACCAGAAATTGGAGGCAGAGCCCATGTCTGATTGGACCGTTTTTCGATTAGATCGTGAAAAAATTCAGGCTCTGTCTGCTGAACAAAACCTGCCGTCCTAGACCCACGCTTCTTCCTCATCGAGCTCTTGCGATTCAAGGTCTGTTGGCTTACCCATAGGCTCTATCGAATCCTTTTTTGCAGCGGCTATCTTAATTGGCATCGCAGAAGAAACCGCTTCAGAATCACTACTTTCATAATCAGAGTCTGATTTATCCGGACTTGATTTCATGGAAGATCTGATACCTGCTCCATTCCTCCGGTTTTTTCTCAGATTCAAAAGCTGTTCGGTTATCTTTGATGATCTCGACCGAACAAAAGAAGGCGCCTGACGCTCTTTACCCTCTGTATCAGAGGAATCTTCCCCGGACCTGTCAAACCCTGCGATATATTTCACCGGCAGCTTCTGCGATGTTTTTTCAGTTTTTAACGCTGAATCAGAAGTATAAGAGTAAACACTGCACAATACACATATATTTATTAAAAATGTTAATGATATATATTTAAATTTCAATTTATTCCCCCCCCATATACATATTTATATGTCTTTATATAATATATAACAGAACTTTACCTGATATAGAAGGATGTTGTGGTCATCTGCATTAAACTTCCAGAGAGCCTCCTAAAGCAATGACTCCCCTTACAAAAATCCTTAAAAAAGAGTAAAATGACAGGAAATTTTAGGAATATCTATGTATCCATCCATCCTAGTCCCTCTGCGCGCACCGATCCAAACCCTGCCTCATGTGGGACCAAAGACGGCCGAGAGGTTAACAAAATTCCTTGGATCCTACGTTTGGGATCTCTGTTGGCATTTTCCTGACCGGTTAGAAACACGTTCCTACCATGATACTCTCAAGGATGCACCTCTCAATCAATTAATCACATTACCTATAACCACAGTTGTTCACTATCCTCCTGAACGACGCACAGGACCTTATAAGGTTCTTTGCAGGGACGATACGGGAAACCTTCTCACTCTCCTCTTCTTCCATGGTCGCGCTCCCTATTTGCAACAGATGCTCCCCATAGACCAGCAAAGACTGGTAAGTGGCCTTTTGGAGAATAAAGGCGGAAGCCTTCAGATGACGCATCCCGATCATATTGGATTTCTGACCACCCGAGAGAAATGGACCGGCATTTTACCTCTTTATGGTCTTACGGCGGGCCTTTACCAAAAATCTTTCCAAGATATTATGGACAACGTCTTAAAAATAGCCCCAAACCTCCCCGAATGGATTCCTCTGCCTCTCGTACAGAAATTTAAATGGAAAAGTTGGAAAGAATCCTTGGTGGAAGCACACCATCCCAAAACACCTGCAGATCTTGAGCCCACAAGCCTCGCCCGCGAACGGCTTGCCTTTGATGAGCTTTTGGCGCACCAGATTTCCATGGGACTGTTACGGCGTCACCACATGCGGCAAAAAGGGATGAGCCTTCAAAAAACAGGGGTTTTAGAAAATCAGATCGATAAAAACATTCCCTTTTCTCTCACAAGGAATCAACAAGAAGTCTTAATAGACATAGAAGCCGATATGCAATCAGACAACCGAATGCTCCGCCTCTTGCAAGGAGATGTAGGCAGTGGCAAGACGGTGGTGGCTCTCAAGTCCATGGTGCATGCGGTAGAAGCTGGCGTCCAGGCAGCCCTCCTCGCCCCCACAGAGCTCCTCGCTCGGCAGCATTACCAGATGTTTCAAGATTTTACTCGGGGAACAGGCCTGAATATCGGCCTATTTCTGGGGCATCAGACAAACAAAGAAAAGAAGGATCTTCAGCAAAAATTGGAAACTGGAGAGCTGCAGATGGCCATTGGCACCCATGCCTTATTGGAAAATCCCATTACCTTCAAAAACCTCGGATTTGTGGTGATTGATGAACAACATCGGTTTGGCGTAAATCAAAGGCTTAAATTAATGGAAAAGGGAAATACGCCAGATGTTCTCGTCATGACAGCAACCCCCATTCCAAGGTCCCTGTCGCTTACCACTTATGGAGAACTTTCCCTCTCTCTCCTTAAAGAGAAGCCTGCCAACCGACTCCCCATCCAAACTACCCTTATTTCTCTTGAACGCATTCAGGAAGTTCATGAGGCCCTCAAACGAGTCATCGAAAAAGGAGAAAAAGTTTACTGGGTATGCCCCTTGATCGAAGAATCAGAGATATTGGATTTAGGACACGCCACAGCGCGGTTTGAAATTCTCCAAAAACTTTTTGGCAGCCAAGTAGGATGGATCCATGGCCGCATGGGAGCTGAGGAAAAAGAAACCGTATTAACCGCTTTTAAAACAGGAAATATTAAAATTCTGGTATCTACCACAGTGGTGGAAGTGGGCGTTCACGTGGGCGATGCAACCGTAATGGTGGTGGAGCACGCAGAACGGTTTGGACTCGCGCAGCTGCACCAGCTCCGGGGTCGTGTGGGACGGGGAGATAAACCTTCTTTTTGTTTGCTTTTACACGATCCAAAACTCAACCCCATAGCTTTCCAGCGACTCAAAGTGATGCGCGAAACAGAGGATGGATTTTATATTGCGGAAAAAGATTTAAGATTACGGGGTAGTGGCGAACTGTTGGGAACCAAACAAAGTGGGCTGCCCAATTTTCATGTGGCATCTATCTTAGATCATGAAGAGCTTTTGGCCTTAGCCTTCCAAGAGGCAAATCGAATTCTAAAAGAGGATCCGACATTATCAACACCTAACTACAAACCCTTGCGGATTCTTTTGCATTTGTTTCAGCAAAAAAAAGCGGTGGCTTATTTAGGGGCGGGGTGATTAGGTTATTGTGATAACGATATCATTTGCTACCCTCGCAGTCAGAAAAATATTTCCCTCCCGATCATACCGTTCTAGCGTGTAGTTATCTGCCAAGAAGTAGGTTAAAATGCCCGATGACTGTGGATTTTCCCCGAAGAGATGAGAGCACCCAACAACCACCCCTATTTGACCTGTTTGTTCTTCCTCAATGATTTCTTTGAGCCGTGAGAACCAGAATAAGCTGCACTCCATGCGTCCATTGAGTCGCGGCCACGAGGTGATCTAGCATTTCAAGACTTGTTCTATTCCTAAAGGTATTCATTGACCAGATACCCACTCAATTCCGCTGTCCGGAGTATCCATTATACGATGGAATTTGCTGACTTTCTGCTTATCATCTTGCGACGCCCTAAACAAAAGAAGAACTGTAAAAAATATTTTTAGACTTCATGTTTATCTCCTGAAGTTACGACCTGTCGAAGATATACGCCCCCCTTTATATTCCTGTCAATTCCGGACTTTTGAGGTTTATGAAGACGAGAAAGTGAGTGGTGGAGGTGAACGGGATCGAACCGATGGCCTCCTGCGTGCAAAGCAGGCGCTCTCCCAGCTGAGCTACACCCCCACATTAAGGATCTCTCACAATATACTACAAGGCCGTCTGGTGGGCCTGGGAGGACTCGAACCTCCGACCTCACGCTTATCAAGCGCGCGCTCTAACCAACTGAGCTACAAGCCCGGACGACTTTTACCCGAAGGACTCT
>CAZEUR010000061.1:0-4474 GCA_964515175.1 uncultured Holosporaceae bacterium
CCACTACTGTCCCGTTAACTTTTTAAAACAACGAAAGTTGATATGAGTCTTCTTTACTATCTTGAGGATCAAACTCCTTAAACAGTTGTGTAATGCACACTCTTTCAAATACATTAACACTGAGTATTTGCAGCATTGTGTAAAGGGAATGTTTTAAATTTAGCTCTTTCTTTAAAATAGCTACCAACAAGTAAGTGCAAATAGCTGTCCAGATTTGGATCTTTACTCCATTTTCAGAGTAACTATAGAAGGTTTTTATTTTTAGATGCTGTTTGATCCATTTGAAGAACAGCTCTATCTGCCATCTCTTTTTATAGAGCCTTACTATCGTTAAGGCTTCTAGAGTAAAGTTGTTAGTAAGGAAAGTTAAATATTGGAACTCATCTTCAGTTTTTTCCCTAAACTGATACTTAATTTCTCTAAGCTTATCTGGATAGTATTTCTTGGCCTTCTTGGTGGTAAAAGTTATAATTTGATCAGAGATAATAATTTCATTTTCTTCTGCCTTATTATTATCTTTATTATTCTTACTATCTTCACTATCTTTGTTGCTTCCATTGCTCTTGTTAATAGATACTTTACTAGAACTAACTCTTTCAAATTTCATATTGGGAGTTGTTCTGGTAATGAAGAATGCTTTCTCTTGCTCAATCTTATACAGTCTTGTATAATCTAAATAACCACGATCCATTATATAGATACTACCAGCTTCAAAGGTAATCATATCTAACATAATCCCATCATAGACTCCTCCTTCAGTAATTATGTTAAAGCTTGGTATATTGCCTTTGAGATCTACAATGCTATGTAATTTTATTGCTCCAACTTTTAATTGTTCCATATATTTTGCCCATGGAGCAAGAGATAGGCAAATATTAATTATACTGGAATCAATAGCATAAATTGACTTGTCAAATTCCAAATCATTTAGTATCTTGTCATTACGATATAACTCTTTGGCCCTAATAGTTAAAAAATTAGCTAATTCTTCATAAATCTTATAATCTCTTACCTCATTTGCTTTAGCAAGAGTATTGCGAGCTATCTTACTACATCTAATTCCCATATGATATAGTTTTGTACTTTGTGAGTTAAGAGAGACTTCTATCGACCTCAAACTTTCTCGGTAAGTCAACTGCGCAAAGATCATTACCAATAGATGATCTCTGCTTTTAAAGCTTTTATATCGATAATCTCCCATAAACTCATCAACGATTTTATCAAATTGATACCAGGGAATGAAAGAAGTAAGTTGAGAGAAGATGATTGGTGAGGTTGACATAGCACATAGTTCTATTTTAAATAGAACTATGTGCTACAATCTCATAGCTTCAAAAAAATATAGAAAAAATTCTTACCACCATTTTCAATCTTATATGACAAGGGTTTTCAATGATTTAACGTTAAGTTAACGGGACAGTAGTGGGGTTGTGCCCCTGTGGTTTGATATCTTTCATTCTCCCTTACCTTTCTATCTTCTTTTCTATTTACCCCTTCTTCTTTCATTCTCTCTCTTTTTTTCTTCACTCTTTCTTGATTCTATTGTTCTCTGCTGCCACTTGTTTTGATAATGATTCGTATTATCAATGTAGGAGGCGCTGGCATCATAAAGTTAACAAAGAGTGAAGAAGAGGTGAGTGGAGGGGAAAATAAGAAGGTAGGGGAGAGATAAAAAGAGAAGTTAGTTGAGAAGAAGGTATCTGACTCCTGTGCAGTCAGTAAGTCTAGTGTAAAAATAGGAAGCTTTGCAACAAAGTCCTCTCGCCACGCTACACTTCTTACGCAGCGGGGTCAGGGCCTTGTTTTCTACATCTCCTAGGCTTTTAGGCAATGGGGGATCCAAACCCCTTGTTGAAAGTTTCAAATGCCTGCATTACAAAGGTTTATCTTTTATCCGTACGCTCTGCATAAATTAATTGATCTTTATGAAAGTGACAAGCTGGATAATTTTTCATTTGATTAATGGATGATACCATGAGTAAGAAAAAAGTTTCTACTGAAGTTGTTGATACAAATCCTGCCCTTGAGGCTTCCGCTGCGCTGCAGAATTACCGATATTTTAAAATCTTTCTGGTAGTTGCGGTTGTTCTTGTACTTGGAATATCATTCAAATATCTAACCGCTATTGTAGCTCCATTTGTTGTAGCTCTGATTGTATCTTACATACTTGATCCTCTGGTAACTAAGCTAGAGAAATTCATACCAAGAGCTGCTGGAAGTGCAATTGCATGTACTGTATTTTTTGGATTCTTACTGATTGTATTTCTGCTACTTTTCCCTTTGATATACGAGCAATTCTATGTTTTGATTCTTCAAATTCCGGGATATGCAGAGAAGAGTTTTCAAGTGATATTGCCTAAAGTGCAGGAGATTGCTCATAGTTTTCATATAAATTTAGATAAGTTTGGGCTTACAGAAGATGGAAGGGAGAAGATTATCCCTGTAATTACTTCAAAAATCAGTCATATTAATGAGATTATTGTTAGTGTTCTTTCGACAGCTCTTACTTCAATCAAAGCTCTAATAAGCTTTCTATTTTTGATCATATTAACTCCAGTGATATCTCTTTATATATTGCAAGATTGGGGTAAAGTGCTCTCAACTAGTAAGAGCTTCATACCCGTCCCATTTAGAGATTTTATAACTAACATAGTAAAGGATGTACATCTATGTCTCATTGCATGCATTAGAGGGCAGCTTTCCGTGTCTATAATACTTGCAGTCTATTATGTCACCTTCTTCTCTGCATTGGGGCTTAATCACTCTTTTATAGTAGGTCTTCTTACAGGGTTTGCCTCAATCGTTCCTTACATAGGGACTGGCGTAGCTTTAATTGTAGTATTGCTTGTCGGAATGTTCCAATATGGAGTTGGGTATGAGATGGGGATATTGCTGTTTATTCTAATGTTAGGGCAGGTTTTAGATAATACAATGATTACTCCAAATATCATCGGTAAGAGTTTAAAGCTTCATCCGGTGTGGATAATATTTGGCTTACTTTCTGCTGCGGCATTGTTTGGTTTCTGGGGTATAGTACTTTCCATGCCACTGACGGCAGTGTTTTCAGTGTTGATCAGACATCTTGTTGCTATTTACAAATCTAGTAATTTCTACCTAGGGTCATAATACTATTTGAAATACGAAAATTTCCCCATGACAGAAAGTCTAAAAAGCAGTGAATTTATAATATCTTTTGGTGGATTTGCGGTGCGTCAGCTTGATATAAGCATTAAAGATATGCTTCCGGCGATGCTTGCGGTTTCAAATATTGTAGAGCGTGCAAATTCTTTGCTAAATAATAATTATACTACGAGTACTGTGGCGCTAAAGGATGTTGACGTGCATCACGCGCTAAAAGCCCGCTTTCATGTTGCACTGCGTAATAATCATCCTGCATCACAAGATAATCATAATTTGTTTTCTGTGGTATCTGTAGAGAAGATCTTGCAAATTCTGGGATTTATCAGCAATAAACAAGGTGATGCAAACGATGAATCTATGTCTCTTCTTGAGCTTATCAAACAAGTTGGAGAAGGTCATATCACAGATGTGAAACAAGTGAGTGAGGATGTGGTTGATATCACAACTGCGAAAGGTGAGATTAAGAATGTATATAAGAAGGCATTGCAGCTTTATTCTGATCCTAAGGTGAGGTTATATTTGGAGAAGATTATATTCTATCCAATAAGCCAGATGGGTGTGGAATATATCACATTACAAGGTTACGATAGTAAGCATAAAATAAAGATAGATTATCAGGAAAAGAAATTATTTAAAAACCCTACTAAATTGCAGGAAATTATCAGCGAAAATGTAATATCAGGCTCGACAATAGCTCCAGTTTTTATATCCTTCAAGAAAGGGATAAAATGGAAATTTAAGCATTTGAACAACAATAATGAAGAGTTCTTTGCGAACATAGGTGATGCAGCTTTCTATTCTTCTATTCTTTCTGGAGATACCTCCGTATCTGCAAATAGTTTATATAATGCGGATATTAAAGTAACCAACATACAAATTGGACAACATAAAAGCAAAAGCTATAATGTTATAAAGATATCAGAAAAGAAGACATTCGTGCAAGAGAGCTTGTTTTAATTCTGAAGTGAGTAGAAATTTTCTGCCTCTCCAACAATTCTTCCATTTTCATTTGATTTTTAAGTAAGGCTTCACTTGGTGATTCTAAATAGGATCAAACTTCCCATAAAGAATTAGAAAATTTCAATTATGTCGAATAACGTAGAATTGTTATCACCGGTGGGTACGGCCGCTTGGTTGATCAAAAATACCTCGCTTTCTTTTAAGCAAATAGCCGAGTTTTGTGATCTACATATACTTGAGGTTGAGTCTATCGCTGATGGTAATTTTGTTGCTAATATTGCTCCAAAAGATCCGATCGCTATGAAGCAATTAACAAGGGAAGAAATCACTGCATGTGAGAAAGATCATTCTAGGGCGCTTAAAATGGAAAGTG
>CAZEUR010000062.1:0-4021 GCA_964515175.1 uncultured Holosporaceae bacterium
CTGTAAATTTAAAAAACCTTCCCTCAAACTCGATCTAATCCCGAACTGACGTTAAAAATAAACTCACACCAGCGCATGAGATTATCAGAAGAATCGGGAAGGGATCTCCCTCCGATAGACTATCCAAAGCCTTTACACAGTTGGGAAGACTTATAAAAACTGAATATATTTTGCGTTATTTAACCACCCCCGAGTTAAGACAAAAAGTTCAACGACAGCTTAATAAAGGTGAACATCGTCATGCTCTATCTCGTTGGATATTTTTTGCAAACCAAGGAAAGTTTCAGATCGGCGATTATGAGGAAATCATGAACAAGGCTAGCTGCTTGAGCCTAGTATCCAATGCTGTATTATATTGGAACACGGTAAAAATGGAGAAAATTATTAAGTCGTTAGAAGAAAATAGTACAAAAATAAACGAAGAAACCCTTTCACATATTTCTTTGCTTTCTCATAAACACGTCATTCCTATGGGGACTTATTTTGTTGAACCAGAGCTTGAAAGGTTTGCCCTCTAGTGTGAAAAGGTACGGTTTTAAAATATTTTACCTCTCAAGACCGTACCTTTTCGCACGAATGGGGCTGATACCCCGATATGAAAGTCACACATCAAAGTGGTAAGTGGGATGGGGTTGCTCATAGAGCGAATAAAACTGTCGAGAGAGGGTCGCTCTGGAAAGAATGAGATCTAACCTAACTCAGCAACTTCTGCACATCTAACGCCGCCATGCACCCTTGGCCGGCAGCAGTGATAGCTTGACGGTAGGTTTTGTCCTGCACATCTCCGGCTGCAAAAACGCCATGGATATTGGTGAAGGTGCTTCCTGGTTTTGTTAGGATATATCCTTCTGCATCTGTTTCCACATGGCCTCGGAAAATTTCCGTTTGAGGCGAGTGTCCAATGGCGATGAAAACGCCCTCGGTGGGAACTTCTGTAATTTTTTCCGTCTTTAGATTTTTAATGCGGACACCGGTTACAGACTTAGGATTTTCTGTGCCCACAATTTCTTCCACTACGGAATCCCAGATCACCTGAATTTTGGGGTGGCTAAAGAGTTTGTCCTGAAGTACTTTTTCTGCTCTAAATTTGTCGCGCCGGTGAATAACTGTGACCTTAGAGGCAGGCGTGGTAAGGTAGAGCGCTTCTTCAACAGCCGTATTGCCCCCTCCGATAACTACAACTTCTTTGCCCCGGAAAAAGAACCCATCACAGGTGGCGCATCCGGAGACTCCAAAGCCTTGGAATTTTTTCTCACTCTCAAGGCCCAACCATTTGGCTTTGGCGCCAGTTGAAATAATAACCGCTTCTGCTTCATAGGTAGTCCCGGCCTCACCCTTGCAGATAAAAGGACGTTTTGAGAAATTCACATGGTCGATGGCCTCATAAATGAGCTCCACACCCACATGCTCTGCTTGTTTGTGCATTTGCTCCATGAGCCACGGGCCCTGAATCACATCGGCAAATCCGGGATAATTTTCCACATCCGTTGTGATCATGAGTTGACCGCCCGGTTCATTGCCTAAAACCTGAATGGGGGCAAGCCCCGCGCGGGCGGCATAAATGGAGGCAGAATATCCAGCAGGCCCCCCTCCAATAATTAAAACTCTACATTTTTTTGTGCTCATGATTCCTTCTTTCCTCTTAGGTTTTCAATATTGGTTGCGTATTGGGCGGTCTCTCCCGTAAAAATACTGTGTCCGGCCACCAAGATTGTGGCGCCGGCTTCAATGACGTGGGGAGCATTTATAGGATTGATGCCTCCATCTACCTCAATGGCAATGGGACGACCCTCAATCAGGTGGCGAATTTCCTTTATTTTGGAAATCTGAGCCGCCAAAAAAGATTGGCCCCCAAACCCGGGCTGCACGGTCATGACTAAGATATGATCAATGTGGGATAGGTAAGGCTCTAAACTGCTAGAAGGGGTATCGGGGCTTAAGGAGAGGCCCACCTTTTTGCCTAAAAGTTTGATTTGGGTCAGGTGTTCGAGAACGCCTGATACTTCCACATGAACGGTTAGCATATCGGCGCCAGACTGCGCAAACGAATCAATAAAGAGCCCAGGATTATCTACCATGAGGTGAACATCGAACGGCAGATTGGTATAAGGACGGACAGACCGTACGACCGCGGGTCCTATGGTGAGGTTAGGGACGAAGTGGCCATCCATGATGTCGATATGAATCAGATCGGCCCCAGAAGTGCTTACAGCGTGGATTTCTTCACCCAATTGGGAGAAATCTGCGGACAGAATAGAGGGGGCTATTTTGATATAAGATTCACTCATATAAGGTCTTTCTTGACAATTTGCATCACAATCCCTAGATTCTATAAAGAAATTCAGAGGCGGAGTAGCTCAGTTGGTTAGAGCAGTGGAATCATAATCCATTTGTCGGGGGTTCGAGTCCCTCCTCCGCTACCATCTAGCCGATCAGCTCCAGTTAGCCATATTTTTAGAAAATCGTCCAGCGGAAAAAGGGCTTTTGGTTATTTCCTTTTTTTGTTTTTAAAATCCTATAAAATATTTCTTTGTTCTGTAATAAATCAGTTGACTGCAAACCAAATAAATGTAAAAACACTTTCAGTTTTTTTTTAAATATACTTTAGGTGAACCTATGTTTTTATATTTATTACCATTTTTATTGTTGATAATTTCATTTGATAGTTTTTCTGCGGCGGATGAAGACAAGCTCCCTAAGCCTACCTTTTCTGTATCTCTTGAATTGGGAAAAAAGGTTCTCAGGGGAAGAGGGGCCTTAAGTATTAAGGAACTAGGCAGTGCCCTTTCAGACCACAACGATCTGCACGGCATTATACTGAAAAGGGCTGATTTAGAAGGTGAGGTTGTAAAACTGATTGCTTCCTTTTTGGGTCAATCCACACATTTAGAAGTTTTAGACTTGAGTGAAAATTCGATTGGTGCAATAGAATCTCAAGCTTTGGGCACGGCCTTGGTCAGCAACACTTCTTTGAAAGTTTTAGATCTTTCCTCTAATGCTTGCTTTAGCGATGATCTTTTCAGAGAAATTGGGATTGCTTTATCTAAAAGAACAGTCCCTCTAGATTTCTTAAATATGGACGAAAACCCGGTGCAGCGGCAAAGCCAAGAAGATCTTAATCGATTTTTTTCCACGCGGATTGGCTATCTGGGTCTTGCCCGTGTGCATATTTCGTCCATTATCGATGCCCTTTGTTCTCAGACCGGAAAAGGGACTCTTAATGGCCTCAGAATATGTTGTGGCGACTATGATTTCTCTCAAATTTTTTCTACAAAATACAGCGAGAGGGTTAAGATTGATGGGAAAGAGGTTGACGCCCCTAAAGATCTTATGGGATCTGCCCGGGATTATGGCGTAAAATTTTTGTATTTGGACAAAAGATGGGTTGCTAAAGCAGACCAGATAGATACAAAGCTTATGTGGCGTATCTCACAAGAGAAGCCCGATCCTTTATCCTTAAAAGCTTTCCCTCTCTTAACGGATTCTCAAGTCGCGGACTTATCTGCCTCTCTGTCTCCTGCTTCTTCAAAATCGCCAAAACTACTCAGCAGAAGAACGATGTGGGAAAGTCTTCAAGCCTGAATCAGTTCAAAACTGAGCAGAACCCGACGGTTTTCTTTGGAAGCTTTGGGGACAACTGGATAATATCCGCTGAAGGCGGCTACATAGAAGCGCTTGGCATCGATTCCTTTTGATATGAAATACTGAACAACAGATAGGGCTCGTTTATATGAGGTGAGCCAGTTGGAGTCGTACTCATTTTCAGGACCAATATTGGGGGAGTCTGAATGACCCTCTACCCGAATAATCCAGGGAACGCCCGGGCTTTTTTGACAAAGCTTCAGGAGCTTTACTGTCAAGTTATTAAGGGATTGTTGATCTCCCTTACTCAGATTTGAAGACCCTCTCGCAAAGAATAGGGGGGGTCCAAACATGAGTTCGCCATTTTCCATATGAAGACTGTTGTCTCCGGCTAGCAAGGATTTCATAGTCTGGGTAAATTTGTACTGAGGAAGAGAGG
>CAZEUR010000063.1:0-3325 GCA_964515175.1 uncultured Holosporaceae bacterium
GTACTCCCGCAGCATCGACTGCTGAAGCAGGCCTCTGGAGGTCCGCCAGGCAAAGGGTTCTGTCTTCAACCGGGCCATCAGAAAACTGGCTCCGTTTTAGGGTTGTACTCGAACGTGAGCGTGTAAAGCCAGACGCTCTTATCCAAACACTGATCAGCTTGCACGGATGCAAGCTTCCAGCCAGCCGGGTAGTTCCAAGTAAAGGCTGAGGAGATCCACAGATCTTCATCAAAAATCGAATAAGGCGTGATCGGAACCCTGGGCGGATCCTTCTGTAGTCCGACACGCTCAGTCGGCGGAGGTGTGGTGGAAAGCGCAGTCCAGATCAGATTTGTCTTTGACGTGTCGAAGCTGGTTTTGCGCGAATCGGTCCAACCGTTCCAAGCGCCACTTTCATCTGTAAAAACCTCAGGTGTGTAATGTCCAAGGAAAATTGCTGAACTCGTGTTCACGCTTTGTCCGTTGACGGTGATCTTCAGCTTGCCTGGCTTGATGTTCCCTTCCGAATCCAGCACGATGCCCTTGTAGTTGCAGCTCATCCTCGTGACCCGGGAGGTCACCTGCTCTCTGTCTTCAATCGATACCAGGTAAACGTTCGGGTGTTTCGGATGAGCCGTTCCGACGACAAAGGCCGAAGGATCCGTTGTCAGCCAAACCTCGGGGATCTCGTCCCAGCCTTCCTCAGGCTGCTTGATGCTCGAGGACTCGAGCTTGTGTCCAGGCTTGAGCAGGCCAGTGCCGCGCAGTCTGTGCTCGTAGGCATGTCCTGGGATCTCGATGAGGGTCTCGCACTCGTCGATGTCCATGAACGGATAGCCGGGCATCGGGCCGCCGTTGCCGAACGTGTCCTCCCGATCTGTCTGCCAACTCTGGCTCAGGCTGTCGAGCTTGTTGGGCGAGTACTGCGGCTTGGGCGGAGTGATGGCAAAGACCCGCTCACCGTAGAGCTTGGTGTCTGGAGTCAGGAGGGCAGGTGTCATGAGGATGCGCCCGTCAGGACGGAGAGAATTTGCGGAAGGCTTTGGATGACAATTTGCGCCGCCTGCTCAGGCGTGCCTGAGGCGGATGATTGAATGCCGTTTTGCGCGGCATCTGTGGCGGCGTTTCTGCCTGCCTGCTGAGCGAGGGGATTGTTGGCGGCGTCCTTTTTTGCGTCCGGACGAAGGGTTCCAAAGGCGTCCTTGACGGCCTGGTCCCTTCCTTCCCTGGACTTCGCGACACGATCTTCGGCACGCTGGCGGGCCTCTTCCACGCCACCCTGGCGGCCACGGGAGTATCCGGTGATCTTGTCGCCCTTGTCCTCTTTCTTCGCCAGATCCTCCTTGGCCTTGACCATCTCCTCAGCACGCTTTGCCGCCTCGACTTCGGACAGGCCCGCGTCGTCCATGAGCCGGTTCACGATCTGCTGCACCTCGGCCTGGCGTTCGAGCTCTTTGACAAGGTCCTTGTTGCCCTTCAGCTTGGCGGCGATGAGATCCATCTCCGCCTGGAAGTCTGCCAGGGCGCTGGCCTGGGATCCCTGCTTTTCAGCAGCGGCTTTGGCCTCCTCAGCAGCTTTCTTCTGCTCGTCGGCGATGTCTCCCTCCGCCTGGCGGGTCTGGCGGCGGATGTTCAGGATCTGCGTCTCGGTGGCAAGGCGCTGCTCGTCGAGGCCCGGACCGACCAGGCTCTCTCTCTGCTGCTCGAGACGGAGCATCTCGCGCCTCAGTTCGATGAGCTTCAGGTTAGGCGGCAGAATGGAAAGGTAATCCGCGAACCGCTTTTCATTCATCGCCTGCTCCTTGGCCATGAGTGATTGCAGCTCCTGCTTCGCCTTGGCCTGCTCCTTGACGGCCTCAGCGGCGGCTTTTTCAGCCTCGGCCTTGGCTCTCGCCTCAGCTTGCCCTTTGGCCGCATCGTCTCGTCTTTTCTGCCGATCCGCCTCCCCCTTGTCGGCGGAGGCGCTGGCCTGGCTCATGTTGTCTCCGAGGGATTTATTCGGGTCGAGGATGTCATCGACGATCATTGCCCCGATGCCGACGATCTCGGCAATCTTGGACTTTTGCCGAGCTAGGAAGCCGTCGATCTGGTCATTGAGCGCCGCCATGCGCTGCACGGATGCGTCATCAACGACCACCGCCTCGTCGAACATCTGCTGAATCGACTCTCGGCTCTGCTCAAACATGGGGATCAACTCCCCGGCGCTTTTGCCAAGAAGCGCGAGCACATCGTTGTATCCATGCCCCTCCGCCCGGCTGCGCTGGAAAGCTTCAGCCATCAGCAGGATCTTCTGGTCAAGCGGGGCACGTGCCAGCGTTTCAGCACTCACGCCGTAGCGCGCCAGCGCATTGCTCGCAGCCTTGTTCTCGACGTCGCCCAGGGCCTTTTCCAGCTTCAGGAAGGATCCAACCAGGCCGTCCATGTCCACGCTGGCGAGCAGCTTGGAGGCGTACTCGACTCGTTGCAGCGTCTCCGTGCTCTCATTGAGCCGCAGGGCCGCGTCGACCAGGTCATCGTAGCTGCCGATGATGGACTTGATGCCCGTCACCGTTGCCGCCACCCCCACGGCGGGAAGCATGCCCTTCACGTCACCCATGAGGGATTCCATCACCGACCCTCCCTTGCCTCTGCCATCAGACGCGAGCTGGTCGCGGAACTTCTTGGCCTCGCCCCTCGCTTTGGCGAGCTGGGCCTGGTATTGCACAAGGTCGAGTCGCAGTTGGGCTTCAAGGGTGGCGCTCATGATTGGAGAGATTGGACGAAGCCCGCGTCCTTCGCGGCGCGGTTGAGGTAATACTCCCACTGCCGGTCGAGAGTGCCCGTGCGGTAATTCAGGGCAGCGTTGATGCGGCGTTCGATGTCACGCACCTCCCGGCCATACTTGACCTGGTTTTCCATGGCGATCACGATGCGCTGGTCGGTGACCTCGACACGCAGGCGCCCGGGGGCGCTGCCGTGCTTGTCAGTGCCGAAGGGCGGCTTTGCCCCGAGAGCCTTCAGGGCATCCCCCCAGCCGGAGGCAAGCCACCAGACGTGCGTCTGCTCCTCGGCGACATAGGAGGCTATATCCTCAGCGTTTAAAACATACACCAATTGTCGGCGAGCGGTGCTACGACGCGCCCGGAAGCTCAGCTTTGAATGCAGCTTGCCACCGTCGAAGTCATACATGCGCTTGCCGGTGGCCTCGCTGAGGATGGCGTTTGCCAAGGGGACATTGCCAGCCCCCAGATGCCTCCAGAAACTTCCCGCCGCCGCTTCACCCGACTTTTCCTCGACGGCCGCGTAGGCATCACTGCGGGTGCCGTAGACGCTGTAGATGTCGGCGGCCACGGCCTTCTTGCCAGCC
>CAZEUR010000063.1:3335-4019 GCA_964515175.1 uncultured Holosporaceae bacterium
CCTCCGCCTTGCGACCCGTGACGCCGTCATGATTCGGAGGCGTGATCTTTGCGACCTGGACGAAGAGCAGCCGGGCCTGCTGCTTCATCACATCCACAGCGGCGCGCTTCGATGTCGTGGCCAGACGCAGCACCGCAGCGTCAAACGCAGCGGTGCGCAGGTTCAGGCCATCGGTTTCACTCATCGGCAGTGACCTGGGCGAGGTGTCAAATAAAGAAGCAGGGCCAGCTCCGCCTGATTCACCCTTCACTGCCGTAACATGCCGGGCACTGTGGCGGATCTCCAATGAGCTGCTCGTGCGGCTTCCCGCACGCAACGCAACGCGGCGCGGATCGATTCTGTCCAGGCTTTTCTTCCATCGTGGCCATAAGCCGCCTGAGGTAGACCGCCAGATCCAACGCTTCCTCATAGGCGTGCCGGATCCACTCCTTGGGTGGAGCTGGATTGTCCTGGACGGTCATCCCATACTTTTCGATGCCCATCTTTTGACGGGCGGCGATGTCCTGGCAAACCAGGGCTTCG
The DNA here is from genome assembly GCA_964515175.1 of uncultured Holosporaceae bacterium. Classification (GTDB taxonomy): domain Bacteria; phylum Pseudomonadota; class Alphaproteobacteria; order UBA7879; family UBA5542; genus CAIWGV01. Next base: position 3,858 of record CAZEUR010000063.1, read on the forward strand.
ATGCCTGTTGCTTCAGTGCTCATAGTGCTGAGTGGGTGTCATATCTCGATCTCAATCTTGCGGGTCCCGCTTGCGAACTGCTCGCGAAGCTCCTGCGCTGCGATGAGCTTCCGCCCTGCGCCCGAGAGCCGTGCATCCGGCCAGATGTAGGCCTCGCCGTGA
>CAZEUR010000064.1:0-3980 GCA_964515175.1 uncultured Holosporaceae bacterium
TAAACCATGCACTCCTCCCTTCTTGTCAATAAAAATTTAGATGCGTCGGCCCTGTGTAAAACATGTCTTGACCTAGACGATTCTGCTTTTTATAGTGCTTTTAAGATCAAAAAAGGGAGGCGATAGTTTTCCTAAAAAAGTGAGGCCAAGCATGAAAAATAAACAAGCCGCGGTTGTTAAATCCATTGTATCGTCTTCTATCGGAAATGTGTTGGAGTGGTACGAATATACCCTTTATGCCTATTTCGCAACTGTCATTGGTGACCTATTTTTCCCCATTGATAATCCCTACGTCTCCATGATGATGACCTTCGGGACCTTTGCGATAGGGCTTGCCGCGCGGCCCATTGGGGGAATTATTTTTGGGTATATCGGGGATCGGTATAGCCGGAAAAGAATGTTGGCCGTCACCATGCTCCTGATGTCCATTCCCACCATGTGTATCGGCATTCTTCCCACCTATGCACAAATTGGGGTTGCCGCGCCTATTCTTCTCATAACATTGAGGATTTTGCAGGGTGTGGCGTTAGGAGGTGAGTTTGGAGCTTCCTGCGTGTATTTGTTTGAATCTGTTCCAAAAGAAAAGCGCGGATTTTTTGGGTCCATGGCGCTGACAGGTGTGGGGCTGGGATTGGTTTTGAGTGCGTGTACAATTTTCATTGTGGAGTCCCTGGTTACAAAAGAAGAAGTATATAGTTTTGCCTGGCGTATCCCGTTTTTCATCAGCGTATTTGGTGCCATCGTTGGCTTCTACATGCGCCGGGCCCTTTTGGAGACAGAAGATTTTGTCTTGGTTCAAAAAGCAGGAAAATTTGTGCGTTATCCCTTGGGGGAGATGTTTCGAAATCATAAGGCAACCTTAGCGCGCCTTTTTGCCATCTTTTTAACCACCCAAGTTTCCTTCTTTGTGGTCTTTATTTTTGGTAAGACCATGATGATCAATTTCTTGCACTATGATGCTCATATGGCCGGCAAATTTAACTTGTTTACAGTCATGAGCTACACGGTGGCGACACTTGTTTTTGGATACCTCTCTGACAAAATCAATAAGCGTTATATTATCTTGATGGGGGCCTTGGGAATTTTGATGGCAGCCTATCCGTTTGTTGGGTCTATGAAGGTGGGAGAACCCTCAGTTATCCTGGGCATGTCTCTATTGATGGGGGCGCTCATTGGTATGACGGAAGGAACGTTGAATCCGCTCGTCGCCGAATCGTTTCCCACCAATATAAGAGCCACAAGTGTAGCCTTCTGCTGGAACTTTACGGCAGTGGCCTTTGGTGGCGTTGCCCCCATTGTTTCCATGTGGTTGATTGAGAATATGGGAAGTGTGGATATGGTGGCCTATTACTTGATGGCGGTGTGTATGGTGACGATTATGGTGACGGTGCTGACGTTGACGAAAAATCCTAAATTTTTGTAAAGGCAATCCGGAAAGCGATATAGATCAGTAAGGCCCCGGCGGCGCGCTCAATCCAATGATGGTAGCCTCGGAAGGTTTTCTGGAACCCAGGACGCGCTAAAAACCAGGCGAGCCCTGCATACCAAACAAACTCGATGAGAATGGCCATTGCCATATAAAGGCCATTGACCCATAGGGCGTCAGATTTAAAAGTTGCGAAAACACTCCAGTTAAAGACGATGGCAAAAGGGTTCAAGAGTTGCGTTGTGATGCCAATGCGGAAAAACTTCCAAAACTGAGTCTTAGCTAAAGCAGGGGCCACTTTTTCAGCAGAAATAGCGGGCGGTTGCTTTTTACTGAAAAGAGCGGTGAGACCCATGTAAACTAGGAAAGCGGCTCCTGAATATTGGATTATTTTTATGGTCCCTGGATACTGAGAAAAAACCATTTCCATACCAAGGAGCGCAAGGGAGATTTGAATTAAGCTTCCAAAACATAGACCCAAGACTAGAATAAGGCCATTGTAGAAGGCATGAGACAATCCTGTGCGCACAACCATAACAAAGTTAGGTCCTGGGCTCACAATGGCAGAAAGGTAAATAGCTGAGAAATTCAACAGTCCTTCTATCATAACAAAATTCTTTCTAATCCTTGCATTATAAAAGGAGCACAGTATACTTAAAAAATTTGTAAATCAAAGGATAAAATGGATATTGTTACAAGGTTTGCGCCGTCTCCCACAGGCTTTCTCCACATAGGAAGTGCTCGAACGGCTCTTTTTAATTATCTCTTTTCCAAAAAAAATCATGGAAAATTCCTCCTGCGCATTGAAGATACGGACCTGGAGAGGTCTACACAAGCAGCTGTAGATGCCATTTTTCGTAGTTTAAAATGGTTGGGGCTAGACTGGGATGGAGAAACGGTCCTTCAGTCGAAAAATCTTAAACGACATCAGGAAATTGGCCTCGAACTTTACAAACGAGGAAAAGCTTATTATTGCGATTGCAAACCAGAAGACTTAGAAAAAATGCGGGAAACGGCCATGAAAGAAGGCAAAAAGCCAGGGTATAATGGCCATTGTCGACATCGAGGTTTGACGCAAGGGGCCTTACGGTTGCTCACTCCGGAAGAGGGGAATGTAACCGTTCAAGATTTGGTTCAAGGACCCGTAACGGTGGAAAACTCTCAGATTGATGACATGATTTTACTCAGAAGCGATGGAACACCCACTTACATGCTCTCCGTGGTGGTGGATGACCATGATATGAAGATTACCCATGTAATTCGGGGGGATGATCACCTCACCAACACCTTCCGTCAATATCATTTATACCAAGCCATGGGGTGGGATGTGCCTCAATTTGCTCACATTCCCATGATCCATGGGCCCGATGGATCTAAACTTTCCAAGCGTCATGGGGCCATTGGCGTTGAGGCCTATGAGGAAATGGGGTATTTGCCTGAAGCGCTTCGTAACTATTTATTGCGCTTGGGTTGGGGCCATGGGGATGATGAGATCATTTCAGATGCCCAGGCTACCCAATGGTTTTCTTTGGATCATGTGGGAAAGTCGCCTTCTCGGTTTGATTATAAGAAGTTGGACAATCTAAATGCCCATTATTTGAGACAAGCGGATAATGATCGGCTTGTAACGCTTATTGTGCCAAGGCTGGAAGCTATGGGATATAAATTGTCATCTCTGCATTTGAACCGACTAAAAGCAGGCATGAATGGATTGAAACAACGGGCTATTACACTAAAAGATTTGGCTGCAAGTTCAGCGTTTTATGTAAAAGATCGACCTTTGATTATTCCCGAAGAAACAAGAACTTTATTGAAGTCAGCACACTTGGAACTATTGAGAAAGATTGTGCCAGAGCTTGAGATGCAGGATATTTGGACAGTTGAAAGTCTGGAATCTCTGACACGCGACTTTGCGGTGCGGGAAGGGGCAAAGCTCGGAGAGGTGGCGCAACCTTTGCGGATCGCTTTGACGGGAAGTTCTATTTCGCCCAGTATTTTTGAGGTGATGGAGATTTTGGGAAAACAGGAGTCTATGGGAAGGTTAAAGGACTTTGAGGTGGCTTAGGGACATTATCATTTCCCATGATAGGATTCAATGCGATCTCTGCGACTTTTCCCTCTGTTTCAGAGCAAATACTTGAAAAAGACGGTGTGCCTGTTGCGTTAGTGCTTAGAAGAAATTCTGACACTGAGGCGGAAAAGCCAATTACTATGATGTCTTCGGAATTAGAGTCTGATGAGATGGACGCTTTTGCTGACAAGGGTATTTTTGATCAAACAGCGGTGGGATCTATCAACATCGAAACATCTGATCAAAGGGTTTCTATAAAAGAACTCTATCTTCTGCCTCTCATGAAGGAGGAGATGTTTGAACTTTTTGTTCAGCAGGTCTTGCAACAACGTTACCCTGAAAACAAGATATCGTTGGATTGTTCTATTCAGACATCCTGATTTCTCAAAAAAAATAGGTGTTTGTGACCCCTGATGAAGGGTTTTGTTTGTTTTTTCTTCTTTTTCCACCTTTTTTGTTTGGTTTAGTTAAGTGTTCCTGAAC
>CAZEUR010000065.1:0-3653 GCA_964515175.1 uncultured Holosporaceae bacterium
GGCTCAGCTCTACCCTTCAAGCACGTTCAGGAACTCTTAACTAAACCAAAAAAGGAGGAAAAAACAACGAATAACTCTCATCAATATAACTGGGATTCCATCGCCAGAAATTCCCAAAGAATTCCTCCAGGAGACTGGACCTTTTGGCTCATTTTGGCAGGTCGCGGATTTGGCAAAACCCGAACAGGGGCAGAAACTATTCGGAGATGGGCAGAAAGAGGCATTTGCAAAAGAATCGCGCTTATTGCACAAACGGAACAAGAAGCTCTTTCCGTTATGCTCACAGGCCCCAGCGGTCTTTTGACTGTTTCTCCACCGCGCCTTCGCCCGACATATATAGATTGCCGAAAAGAACTGATTTGGCCTGGAGGAGCTTGCGCCACCATTTATACGGATACAACACCCGAAAAACTCCGTGGTGCCCAGTTTGATGGCGCCTGGATTGATGAATTGGCAAAATTTCCACATGCTCAAGAAACTTGGGATCAGCTTATGTTTGGATTACGCCTAGGGTCTCATCCCCGCACGGTGATAACCACTACGCCCCGCCCGATCCCCCTCTTGAAACGGCTGATAAAGGATAAGAACGTTTCCATAACCCGGGGAAGCACCTACGAAAACAGAAAAAATCTTTCCCCTATTTTCCTGGATCAGATTTTAAAAACCTATGAAGGAAGCCGTCTTGGGCAACAAGAGATTTATGCCGAGATCTTGGAAGAGGGTGAGGGAGCGTTTTGGACACGCTCTATGATCTTATATGAAACACCTAACCTCTAAAAACTGAGCCTGTTCCTACTGCTGCCTAAGAGCCTGCAGCTGTGCGTTCAAAGCCTGTTTTTCTTGTGCCACACCTTCTAGATCTTGAGATTCTTGCTGTAAAGTCTCCTCCAAAACAGAGAGTGCTCGCCCCAAATCTTCCGCTTGCGCTGTAGAATCTGATATTGTGCCCTGCAATGCCTGAATCTCTTGATCATTTCCAGCCAGAAGTCCTTTTATTGTATCAAAGTATTTCGTCCTCTTTTCCAGATTAGTCTCCCAGGTCGCCGTTAAGGGAGCCATGATAGAAGAATATTGTTGGGGTAATACCATCTCCTTAAAGGACTCCACAACAACCTGAGCTACGGTTTCATCGGCCAGGTCATCAATAGCTCTTTTCACCTTCTCATGTGACCAGTTTGCAATATCCCCCTTGAGTCCAGAAGCTGTTAGGGCAGCCAAAGCTTTCTGTTTGTCTCCTGACTTATTCTTCTTTTTAGCACTTTCCAGCTCTAAAGCAGTATCTTTGAGACCGGATATAATATTTTCTAGTTGACTACCATAGTTTTTTGCCACCAAATCCTTTTTGTAATCCTCAAACCTGTCTGCCTTAAGAAACGCCTTAAGAGTCCCCTCATTATTTTTACTCAGAGCCCCAAGAACAGCCGAAGATTTTGCTGTTATTTTAGCTAACTCGAGATGCTTTGGATCTAGAGCCTCAAACAAGGCTCGGCTAAAACCAACTACCCGCTGTAAAATCCCTGAGACCATTTGGTACCGTGACAAAGTATCTTGCGATTGAAGAGTGGTTGAAAAAGGAGGCTTCCCCTGAGTCGATTCCCAAGCACACCTAAAAATCCCCATTTCACAAAATATATTTGCAAGAGGATTTTTTTCATGTGCGCCTAAAATACCTCGGATCTCTGCCACAAGAGGCTCCTGAGCCTCCGGATCTTTTGTCGCATAAAGACTTTTCATAAGGTCATCCAACCTTTTCTCTAGACGGGAGGCAGTTTCTGTATCATCGTCTAAAAGAGCAACCCCAAAAGATCCATAGAAGTTCACAATGTCCCCTCTCCAGTTTTCTTTTGTGTCAAAAAGTGACTGCAATTCCCCTGCCCTTTCTCTCATTTGTTCCTGGAGTTTTTCTAAAGCTGCCTGCTTTTCGTCTTTTTCCTTTTGATGATCTGCCAATGAACTCTGCAAGGCAGAATAGCGTGCCTCAAGATCCTTTGCTTCTCCTTCTAAATCTGCAATCTGCGATTGAAGAGTGGTTCGCGCTTTTTGAAGAGCTTCTGCATCTCCATCCACAACCCCACCCATGGGCTGAGGCGCGTCAACACTTGCTGTCGCTAAAGGGGCCGACTTTACCCTTTTAGAAGGAGATACTTGGTCATCTACCGATGCTGTTGGACTCACTACAACGACCCCTCCAATAGAGGCTGCTAGCTCATCAGAAGCCGCTTCGGTGGAGGCCCTTACCTCAGCTGGATGACGACGGGAAGCCTGCAAAGCTGGCGCTGCTGGCTCAAGAGCAATCGAGACCACAACAGGGGCCGCCTGAAGAGGTACTCCGGGCTCAGCAACAACAGGTGCTGCGGGTGTTACTGTCCGAGCCAGGGTTTCAGCTTTTAATGCATCAAAAAATCCCCGCACTGCTTGCATCTTCTGTTCAGGAGCCAAACTCGAAACAAAATAATTGTGGACGCGGCCATAAAGAGGAGTGCCCCGACTCACACCATACGCCTCCAATTGTCTCAACACGTGCAAAGGACGCGGCGCCTCTTTCAGCTGCTCAATTTGCTCTAATGACAAGCTTGCAGAACTCTCATAAATACCTGTCAAACAAACTGTTGAGAACAGGATTACCTTTAATATTTTCATAATACCCCCCATAGGTATATAGTTATAAAAAATTTAGAATTTTCTAGAAATTCCCAAAGCAAAACTCAAAATCCGAGGACCGATTTTCACTGTGGCGTTCCCAGGACCAGGATCAAAGTCTTTACTTTTCCATGCTTCATAGAACGTAAAGGTCCCTTCCAAATGTGCCCGCCAATTTTCTGTCAACTCTTTCCGAATTTCAAAACCCGGAGAGACTCCCCACAAGTTTGCATACTGGGCTTTAGAACTGTATGCTGCATCCTCTGAGGGCTGATGCTTGATTACAAATCTACTGTTCGCAAGACCAATCTTTCCCAGAAGAGAGACAGAGTTCGTCAATGCCCCTCCAAAATTAACATAAACCCCCGCCGCATAGCGTTGACTAATAGTATTGGTCCGCGTATCTGTTTCTAATTGGGTGGTTAAAACCTTACGGGTATGGGCATTGTTGATGGACACAAAAATATCACTGCTCAATTTAAATTTGTCATTGAAAAAGTCATATCCCCCAAATATTTTTCCCTCAATGCCACCAGATCTCTTATTGAGATTTGTGGACTCCCCGTCCCCCTGAGCGCTCTCTGACGCCTGCCCATAAGGCACAAGGTACACGTACCCCGCCGCAGCCCCTGCATAAAATTTACCATGTGCGCTTGAATCTGCCACGTACGCTCCCAACATGGCCAAGCATAAAGAAGTTGTATATAGAATTTTTTTGAACATTATCATGTCCCCCCTTTTTTTAGGATAGACCTCTTTCAAAAATTTTGTCAATACTTTACTTTTTTATTAAAATTGTGACCCCATCACTAAAGGGCAAGAGGCAGGGAAATATTCGAGGATCTTCATGTATTTTTTTATTTAAGGCGCGTAAAGATTTAACAATGGGGTCAGCGCTTTCCTCAGCCACATCTCCACGCCACAAGACATTATCAATGACCATGACCCCTCCTTTTGACAAAAATAAAAGACCATACTCATAGTACTGATCGTAGGCATTTTTATCCGCATCA
>CAZEUR010000066.1:0-3573 GCA_964515175.1 uncultured Holosporaceae bacterium
GGCTCTAGATCAATCTGGGGTGAGCTCGGGATCCGTCATTCCTATTGGGACTTATTTTGTGGAACCAGAACTTGAAAAATCTGCCCTCTAGTGTGAAAAGATACGGTTTCAAGATATTTTACCCTTCAAGACCGTACCTTTGCACAAATGGGGCTAATACCCCATGTTGCAATTGTTGTTCAGCTTCTTGCTTTGAAAACAGTGGGGTTTGAACTAGCAGAAGGTAGATGCTTAATTCAAGAAATGGGGCTGTCCTTTATAATACTTTATCGCGTTATCTAGGATAGCCCCAAAACTTTTAAGCGGACTTACCTCCCCCTATTCACCTCATACAGCACCACCGCGACGGTGTTGGAGACATTCAGGGTTGAGAATTCAGGGGATGTGGGGAGACGAATTAAGTCATCACAGGACTCGCGCACCAGGCGTCTTATGCCTTGACCTTCGGCACCAAAGACAAAAGCATTGCGGCCCGTGATGGAGGACTTCCCGAGCGTTGTTGTGCCCTCTTCATCGAGGCCATAGCACCAAAAATCATGCTTCTTTAAATAGGCCAGGCTTTGGGCCAAGTTGGTGACCTTTACCACAGGGACGATCTCAAGGGCGCCGGAAGAAGACTTCCCCGCAATGCCGCCGAGATCCGAACTATGGTGTTCCGGTAGAATCAGAGCGCTCGCCCCAAAGGCGGCACAAGACCTAAGAATCGCGCCCACATTATGGGGATCCGTCACTTGATCCAAAATCACGAGCGTCGCATTCGCTTCTGCCCGTTCCACGATTTCTTCCAAAGACAAATCTTCCAATGAAAAAGATTCCAGAATAATCCCTTGATGCACCGCGGTTGCGGGGATCATCCGTTGGATTTCTTTCGTATCTACAATTTTCAGGGGAGGCAGCTTATATCCCTTCAGTTCTTTCGCCAAAGATTCTCGAGTTTTTTCGGTCAAATACAAAGCCTTGTGATGGCGATTAGGATTATTGAGGGCGGCGAATACCGCATGCACCCCATACAGAAAAATGGATTTTCCGGACATTAAATGACTTCCTCTACATGGATGCTGTTGGTGCTTCCGGGCTCTCCGAAAGGAATGCCAAAAGTCGTGATAATTTTCTCCCGCTTCTTCGCAAGACCTAATTCTTTAGAATATTTCAGAGAGTTTTTGATCATCTCCTCAAAATTCTTGGTGGCAGGAATCAATATGGGTAAAACTCCCCAGACGATGGTGAGGAACCGAGTTGTCTTAATATCTACCGTCATGGCCAAGATGGGGCAGGGGGGGCGTTTATGAGCCGTCCGCAGCGCCGTACCACCCGTATCCGTAAAGGTTACAATAAGGGCCGCGGGTAGGCTTTGGGCCAAGGATCGCGCAGCATTCGTGATGCCATCGGTCGTTGAGGTGGGGAGTCGGGGCATGGTGGTATCCAAAATCTTAGAATACAGGAGATCTTGTTCCACACTTGAAATGATTTTGCTCATCATTTCCACCGCTTCAACGGGGTATTTGCCGGATGCGGATTCAGCGGATAACATAACCGCATCGGCCCCATCATAAACGGCGGTGGCCACATCGGAGGCTTCTGCTCGTGTGGGCGTGGGTACTTGAATCATGGACTCCAGCATTTGGGTGGCAATGATCACAGGCTTCCCGTAAGACCGACAGGTGTGCACAATTTTTTTCTGAAGAGCGGGGACTTTTTCGGGCGGAAATTCCACGCCTAAGTCACCTCGGGCTACCATGATGCCATCGGAGAGATCCACAATCTCTTCCAAGTGCTGAATGGCTTGGGGTTTTTCAATTTTGGAAATAATCTTGGCTTTGTTTTTGATAATGGCCCGAAGTTCCAGCACATCTTTGGGTTGCTGCACAAAAGAGAGGGCCACAAAATCGATATCAAGCGTGAGCGCGAATTTGAGGTCTTTCCGATCCTTATCCGTGAGGGCCGAAATGGGGAGCAAAACCTCTGGCACATTGACACCCTGATTGTTGGAGAGAACACCGCCCACTTCTACCTTTGTGAGGATAGAATCTTTGGAGATTTTCTTGACCTTTAGACGAATCTTTCCATCCACGAGGAGTATGGGTGTTCCCACCTCCAGGCATTTATAGAGGGGTTCATGGGGGAAATGGGCGCGGGTTGTGTCTCCGGGCGTTGGGTTCAAATCAAGAGTAAATTCTTGACCTGGTTCCAAGGTGATCTGTGTTGTTTCAAACTGACCTACTCGAAGTTTGGGGCCTTGAAGGTCTACGAGAACACCCAAAGGTTTCTTCTCCAGCTTCTCGATTGATCTGATGAATTCTACATTTTTAGCATGGCCCTCGTGGGTGCCGTGGGAAAAATTGAGGCGAAAGACGTTAACCCCAGCTTTCACAAGATCCTGAATTTTTTCAAGAGATGAACTGGCAGGGCCAAGCGTTGCGAGTATTTTTACTTTTCTAAATGTGGGTTTCATAAACATCCTTAAGAATTGAATTTTTCAGAATTATAGCGTATTTTCAGTTGGTAGAAAACAAGAATGGAGGAAAAAATGATAAAGTTCTTTCATCCTTGTCTTTTTAGCACAAGTTTATGGATGGCAGAAGTAGTTCTTTAGAAAATTTGGAAAATTAAAGAATTAAGATGAGAAGATATTTGTAGGCTGTGGTCTGGGGCATCTTAAAGAGGAAGTGGACATGAGGAAAATTTTGGCTGGTTGGGGTTTTGCAATATTACTATTAAGTGGATCCCTTTATGGCGCCGCAGCACAACCGGATTCTGTGACCAAGTTTTGGGATAATGAAGAAGAGATGGGTCATTACTTTAAGGCCATGTCTGTCATAAAGGAAAGTTTGGAGAAAGCAATCCGAGAAACAGCTTTAGAAACGGCGGGCTCCTTTAGAGCAACAAGTGGCTTTACGGCATGGCCAAAGCCCGATCCTAGCCAAGATAGATCAGAGAAATATATATTTTTGGAAGTTGGAGAAAGCTTAGATCCAACAAAAAGTCGCTTTACTTTTTCTCTTTGGTATACACCCTTTGGGCGGATGTTTTCTTTTACAGGCACTTCTGCCGAAGATGAAACGAAAGTTTACCATAAATTTCAAACCATCATGGATCCTTTGTGGCAAATAGAGGAGGTTACAGACTTGGTGCAAGTGGTGAACCTGTTGGTTCTTCAAGATAATGATTGTCGAGAGGAGCCCCTTAAGTTCTATAAACAAGCATATGCAGATCAGAAGCTCAAACCGCGCCTTTTTGTTGTGAAATCTTTGAAGGATCATACGTTTATTAATTCTGTGACAGAAGCGTCCCTTACTCTTTTTTCAGATATCCGGTATTTCAACGGGCAGGGTGAAAAAGATCAGGCTCTTTTCTCAAAGATATCCCAGGGAACAAATAGTTTTTGAGATGAACATGAAAAACTTTTAGCTAAGTAGATCTTGGGTCTAATCCTTTTCGCTGAATGTACTTTTAACATTTCTGTAAAAAACACTTGAAAAGTGCTAAAAGGGTGGCTATTTTGTAGGAACTACGGGGCTATAGCTCAGCTGGGAGAGCGCTACAATGGCATTGTAGAGGTCAGCGGTTCGATCC
>CAZEUR010000067.1:0-3442 GCA_964515175.1 uncultured Holosporaceae bacterium
GTAAATTTAAAAAACCTTCCCTCAAACTCGATCTAATCCCGAACTGACGTTATCTTAGATGAGGTTACTAATAATGTGGATTTGGAAACCAGAACGCATATTGCGGAGGTATTAAAAGAATATCCAGGTGCTATGCTAGTGGTATCTCATGACCAATCTTTCTTAAAAGAAATTGGGATTGGACGCGCGTATGATGTAGAATCGGGGAAAGTAGAGGAACTTCAATGAAAAGCAAAATAATTTTTCTAAATGGATGCGGATCAGCTGGTAAAACATCCCTGGCTTACGCCATCCAAAACATAAGCTCCACTCCGTGGCTCAGGGTTGGCGTTGATTTGTTGGTTGATATGCTGCCTTCAAAATATATAGCCTTGGGAAGCCATGCAAAAGAGGGTTATTTTGTCTTCATGCCTGACGACAATGAACATGGTCAAACTATGAAAATTCACCCCGGTCCTTTGGGCAAAAATTTCTTCAAGGAAGGTCGGAAATTGTTTGGATATTTAGCTGATCATAATTCTCATCTTATTATTGATGAAGTTTTGTTAGAGGAAGAAGAGCTTCAAGATTACCTGGAAATCCTTAAAAACCATCAAGTTTATTTTATTGGAGTGATGTGTGACCTGAAAGAGATGCAAAAACGTGAAAGATCCCGAGGTGACAGATCTATCGGTCTTTCCAATGACCAAATTAAGCGTGTTCATCAGGGGAATTATATATATGATCTGACGGTTGATACCACGTACCAATCTCCCGAAGTGGTTGCTAAGGAGATTCTAGAGTTTGTGGAGGAGACGAAGAATCCGAAGGCTTTTGAGGAATTGCAAAACTATCGCTGAGATTACTGGTTAAAAAGTTATCCCTGTATGCGGAAGCAATAGGCGAATTTCTTCTTCTGCTTCAGCATTCGCCCATTTATACACTTGTTGACCGAGTTGGTGTGCTCTCTCAGTTTCTGGGGGAGGAGAGAGGTTATGGCTTCTCATAAATTTCATGAGCGTAGATATCATGTCCTGTGCTGTTAAGAATATTACATCTTTTTTCGCAGACGCTCCAACACCATTTTCTGCAATATTGAGTTTTTTAAGGCCAGGGAGTCCCGTAACAATAGCATGCGCTCCTTCAAAATTAATACCATTATTGGATACATCTAATATTTCAAGAGCCTTTAAGTTTTCTCCAATTATTTTGGCTCCTTCATCTTGAATTTGATTATCTCGAATTTTAAGAATTCGGAGATTTTTTAATTTACGGAGATTCTTAAGATCAAAGAATCTGGGATCAAGCTTCAATCTTTCAGCTTCTAGAGTTTCAAGGTTAGGTAGCGTATCTAAAATTGTATAGAATGCTACATCGTCAATAGAGGTATTGCTAATATTCAAATGTATAAGGTTTGGCATACGCTTAGTGAGGGTAGAATAAGCAAAGGGAAATCCATGATTGCTGTAACCACTCACGTCTAACACATTCAGATGCCAAAATCGAAATTCGCCCTCTAATTGACGTAAAGCGGATAGCAGTTTATCTCCATGCAAATTTGTTATTTTTATAGAAGAAACGTTAGTTTTATATCTTTCTAATGTAAGAGGGGAGGTGAGCATATCAATAACAACACTTTTGCGTAAAGATCGAGCATGTCTGTTAACAGAAGTAAATGCAGTTATATCGCATTCGGAGAGGAGATCAAAAATAGGTCCTGTAATAACTTCACGGGGCAAAATATCTAGAATGGTTCTCTGAGGAGTTGAAGAAACAATAGGAGCATCTTCTGCAGTGGCGGCAAACAGATTTCCGAGACAAACAAGTCCCAAAAAAAGAACTAATTTTTTCATTTCAAGCATTCCTTACATTCAACAATCTGTGTCAGATAGATTTTATATAGAGATGATGCGAGATGAAAACAAGGGTGAGGTTTTTTATTAACCATATTTCAAACGTTTTTCATGAAAGATGGAACGTGCATGCTCTCTTTCTTCGGCCTGAGGAGAGCAGAGAGATGAAACAAACGCTTTGAGAGAGGGATCTTCTTCTTTTTCTAAAGAAGGAAACTCGAAGACTACATCTGAGTTTTTATAATTGATAGATTTTAGAGACATTGTTTTTAAACAAATCTGCAAAGAGGGAACATTTAAATAGTTAACTTCGGCTAAGGAACCCTGATATGGAGCTTCTCTATAACTCACAAATTCTTTAAAGGATTTATAAGAGTCTATCTGTCTTAATTTTTTCTTAAGTCGAAATTGGATCGTTTTATGTCCTATACGAGACTTAAAATACTCAGAAAGAATTTTAAGAACCTTTAAGCTAAGCCCATTTCCTCGATATGGAGGAGAAATCAGAAAATCAATAGAATTATCTTCATAACAATCGAAATCCCCCACAATCTTGCTATTCTCGTTATCTACAACTACCCACCTTTTTATAATAGGGTTACTCCCCAAAAGTTCAGTGGCATAGAGATCTCTCCAGCGGTAAATAGAAAAAAGATGAGCCGTTGGCATTTCTGTTTCTAAAAAATCTATTTGTTTCTCAGATGTCAGATATGTCTGATGCTGTGACACAAGATTTTGAATGCCTTCAAGATCTATTTCATAGTTAACAGGTCGAATGGTGAAAAAATGTCCCTTTTTATCCTGAACGATAAAAGACATGCTTTCAGAAGAAACCTCATCTAAAGCAGAAGCTGAATGACATAGATTAAATCCTGTACACAGTAGAAGAATCAAAGTTGAAAGCGATAGTCTCATTTGGTTAATTATAAGGTATGAAGATGCGTTCTTTCAATTTTTTTAATGACCAAGGCAGCACCTCTGAGGGTCAATTCAGTTTTAAAAAAGAGGGATCTTAAATCTTCCCATAAGAGATAAATTTCCAAGCCTATAAAAATCGTACCCATGATTTTTTGTAGTCGCGTTTGAATAAAGGAATTCTTTAATAGGTAAGGTCGGGTCTTTTTCAAGGGAAGTATGAAGATCCCATGAATCAATCTCATATTGCAGTTTCCTTCTGTAGTGAGAGATTTGATCTTGGTTAATCATCATTTTATTTTTTCTAAATTCTTAAAGTTTTCTTCAGAGAAGCTTCCTTCAATATCTATAGGGTGATAAGGAATCTTGTATTCGACTTCCTTGGATTTCTTGAGTTGTGAAAGAACTTCCTCCGGAAGATAGAAATCAGCACTGCTAACTCTTCTACCTAAGAAAAACCCAACACCATAAGTATTATGCCTGGAATTTTCTTTTAAAGAAAGCTGATAGCGTTGATTCTCGATCAACAGAATTAAAGGAGATTCTTTTCTAATAACTAATTCTTCTTGTTCAACGCGCTGGCTTACTCCGTATTCTACATGAACATTTAATAAAAACTCTTGCTTTTCAGGCTTCTTAATAGACCTCTTGCGTAAGTCATCCTCTAAGGTGTTTTAAAAAGAAATAAGATTTTC
>CAZEUR010000068.1:0-3215 GCA_964515175.1 uncultured Holosporaceae bacterium
ATAAACCATGCACTCCTCCCTTCTTGTCAATAAAAATTTAGATGCGTCGGCCCTGCTTGACACTTTTTCGTCTAGCCCATGAGAGTCAGTTCATTGAGAGTTAAGCATTTCTATAACCTTGGTGCGAACAGTCGATGCTGACACAATATAGCTAGAATGCTTGGCTTTTTTATCACCAAGGGGATCTCCAGCTAAATAGGTTATTGAATAGCCAAGTTCTTTAAAAGAGCCAAACCACCCCCCCCAATTAAAAAGATTTTTTTGGCCAAGCATGAGTAGTTTTACTTTTGGGCTTGAAAAAATTAGGTTGTTGAGACTTGAGCCATTTGGAGCAACGATAAATTCAGAATTTTGAAATATTTTGACCTGATCTTTGAAAGAAAAATCTTCGATGTAAACGGTTTTGAAGTTGAATTCTTGTAACATATCAATAATTTGTTTTTCGTTCTCCAATTTGCGCCACTGACAATTTCTACGTGATAAAAATATCCGGTCTTTTGGATTCTTAGGGGCCCCAAAATGTTTAGTAATTTTGACGCCAATATATTCAAGTGCACCAACCGTGAGACTTGATTGGTGCTCCGGAGGAACAGAGTGATTTCTTACGAGCTCTGTTGGGAAGAAAAAATCCGTGTTGGCTACCAACAAATTCCTGACCTTTAGAGAGCTGCCTTTGGCCAGTCGGTAGATGGGGTTGGAAGCAAGTATGGACAAGAAATCGTAGTGAGATTGGGGCATTCCTTCATCTACAATGATCGGAAACCGAGAAAAGTTTGGATGTTTTTCAAGAAAACGCAATTTGGGCAAAAATTCAGCAAACCAATGTCCATAAGCAGAGCTTGCGAGTCCACTTAGCATTATCCCCTCGGCAATTTCAGTGTCAGGAGTTGGCCGTTTAATCAAGAGGGCATCATCTCTATGTGCGATGACATTTGAATCATACTGCATGCTGACAAACTTTCCATAATCTTTATTGGCTAACAGATCAGAAAGAATTTTCTCTTCCTGAACAAGTATAAGGCTAGAGTTATGTATAACTGTAGCCTCGTAGATTTCAGCAACATAGGGAGGATTGACATTAACCCAAACATCATCACGATTCTCGTTAAGATAAATAAAACGAAGTTTTTCCGGAATGCCAAGTGGTAAATACTGCCCATTTCCACTGCTAGTTAAATGTTTGGCATCATAAAAACGACATAGCTTCAGACCCTCAATCATTTGAGGAGAGATTTCGTTGTCGCGCTTCTGGTAGAATAAGAGTTTAGCGAAATCCAGGTTCGATAAATTAGAATTTTCGATAGCTGTATCAATTTTAGTGAATATTTTTTTGGAAATATTTTTATCTGTAATTTGAGCGGTCCATAGCAATAAGTGATTTAAAGTTTCACTATTGTGCTTCGGGTGCAATTTCAAGCATTGGAGCAATTGATCTATAGCTTCTGCGTCTCTATTTAAAGCCCGAAGGCTTATAGCCAAAAATAACCGTGAGTAATAGGTAGGAGAAGTTTGTAAGGCTTTTTGAAGATGAATGATAGCTTCTTTAAAATTCGACAATTGATAGTAACAATATCCTACCGTACCAGAATTTTGATCGATATCAATGCTCCCCTTTTCGTAGGAGTCAACGACTTCTTTATAACGTCCCAAATGAACTAATACCCTTAAATTTATCGATGACGATGGGAAAAATTTAAGCCCTAAGCGTTCATACAGTGAGTGAATGCGGGATATGATCATGGCCTACCATACAGAATCAAGGTGAAATGTGGTTTTAGGTGTTGAGAACGATCGTTGATAAGATCAAGCTTGGAGAAGGCAGTGCGGGGAGCAAGATCTTTCAAAAAAAAAATGACAATTTCTCGGAATTCTCTATTCGTTCTAAAAAAGGTGTTGCTCCTTAATTCTGCCCCCTGCATTAAACTCAGCTTGCTCAATAACCTACCTGTTTCGATCTTCATGCTTACCCTTTTTCCTGCAGGGCATATATCTTTTCACAGGGCGAATATGCTCCATAATGCTGTATAAGCGCACAGATATTTTCCGTAATTGTAGGAGAAAGTTCCCGGTAAATGGGGAGACATAAAACTTGCTGAGCAACCTTAGTTGCTATTGGCAGATTAGCGGGGTTGGAAGACACAAAGTGATTATAACTTTGAAAATCTGTGATAAGGGGGTAAAAATAACGCCTGGCATAGATATTATTAGCTCTTAATGCCTCGTAAAGTTCATCGCGAGTTAGCGAGTACGGTTCCTTCACTAAGATAGGAAAGTAGTTATAGTTTTTTTTTGTTGCCGTTTTATTTTCCAGACATTCAATGCCAGGTATATTACTAAGTAGGGACCTGTATAACTGATCTATACGTTCGCACCTCTTCGTCATCTTGTCAAAATACTTGAGCTGAAGAAGGCCTAGGGCCGCATTGAATTCTGACAGCTTTGCGTTAATCCCAATATCTTCCACCTGAAGTTCATTTGAAAAGCCAAAATTTTTCAGACAATCAATCCTCTTTTTCATCTCTGGAGTATGACAAACAATGGCGCCACCTTCAAATGTATTAAAGGCTTTGGTTGCATGGAAGCTTAAAATGGATAGATCCCCCTCATTCAGGACACTTCCCGTTGCAGTTTCAACCCCAAAAGCATGCGCGGCATCATAAATCACCTTAAGATTATGCTTTTGTGCGATAGCCGCAATTTGTTCTGTAATGCAAGGATGCCCGTAACAATGCACAGCAAGAATGGCTCTTGTTTTCGGGGTAATCGCTTTTTCGATTTTTGAAGGATCTATATTTGGAGAATCAGACTCGATATCAACAAAAACCGGGGTATTGCCGCTCCATACAATCGCGCTTGAAGTAGCAACAAAAGAATATGGAGTGGTAATAATCTCAGCGTTTTCGATCCCTAAAGCTCGAAAGGCAACGAGCAAGGCGAGAGTCCCATTGCTAACCAGGGATATATGTTTAATTTTAAGCGTACTACAAAGGGCATCTTCGAGTTGGGCGTGATAGGGCCCACAATTAGACAAAACCCTGTTGTCCCATATTTTTTCAAGGCAGGGCAACAACTCTTCTAAAGGAGGGAGAAAAGGTCTAGTTACATATACATCCATAGGTGGTATATATCTGAGACAATCGTAAAATGTCAACGAAAAACTTGTATAGGTTCACAACATATGAGACTCAAGCAGCGACCTTGAGGACAGTGTTAAT
>CAZEUR010000069.1:0-3156 GCA_964515175.1 uncultured Holosporaceae bacterium
AGGAATTTCGCTACCTTAGGACCGTTATAGTTACGGCCGCCGTTTACCGGGGCTTGGGCCCTGAGCTTCATCTTGCGATTAACCCCTGGCTTTGACCTTCCGGCACCGGGCAGGTGTCACTCCCTATACGTCGTCTTACATTGCGACTTGGCAGAGAGATGAGTTTTTGCTAAACAGTCACAATTCCCGATTTCTTGCAACCACATAACGCAACGAGTCGTATGACCCGCCACGAAATGTGGCACCCCTTCTCCCGAAGTTACGGGGCTAGATTGCATAGTTCCTTAACAACGGTAAACTCGAGCGCCTTAGGATTTTCTCCTTACCTACCTGTGTCGGTTTACGGTACGATTGCCGACATGACTCATTAATGAAGATTTCTCGGCAGCGTAGCGTCAGCCAGTTTGTCTCGGCCGTAGCCTCAACTCCCCATAAGCTCTCGACATCTTGCGATGCCTACGACTTTAGACCCACATATCCAACAGTGGGCTGGGCCTAGCTTTCTGCGCGTTCATTAATTGATAACGTCATGCCTGCAGTATCCGAATATTAACGGATTGTCCATCACCTACGCCTTTCGGCCTTGGCTTAGGATCGACTGACCCTGGGCGGATTAGCCTTCCCCAGGAAACCTTAGGTTTACGGCGAACACGTTTTCCACGTGTTTTTTCGCTACTTATGTCTGCATCATCACTTCCATACGGTCCACCACTCCTTACGGTATGGCTTCTATCCATATGGAACGCTCTCCTACCACTCAATGACCGAAGTCATTGAATCCGCGGCTTCGGTTATATGCTTGAGCCCCGATTATTTTCGGCGCGAAATCACTCGACCAGTGAGCTGTTACGCACTCTTTAAATGATGGCTGCCTCTAAGCCAACATCCTGGTTGTTAACGCGATCTCACATCCTTTTCCACTTAGCATATATTGGGGACCTTAGCCGGCGGTCTGGGCTGTTTCCCTTTTGAGCATGGAGCTTATCCCCCATGTTCTCACTCCCGAACTTGCGGCAACCGGTATTCGTTAGTTTCGTTAGGTTCGGTATCCTGGTAGGGACCCTAGCCTATCGAGTACTCTACCCCCGGCGCTTACCTGTTCGAGGCTGCCCCTAAAGGCATTTCGGAGAGAACCAGCTATTACGAAGCTTGATTAGCCTTTCACCCCTATTCACAGCTCATCGGAGCCATTTTCAACTAACACCCGTTCGGACCTCCACATGGTGTTACCCATGCTTCATCCTGGCCATGAATAGATCGCTTCGCTTCGGGTCTGTTGCGCCTAACTTGACGCCCTAGTTAGGACTCGGTTTCCCTTCGGCTCCAGTCCTTAAGACTTTAACCTTGCTAGACACAACAACTCGCAGACTCATTATGCAAAAGGCACGCTGTCGCTCATCACCGACCGAAGTCGGCTATAGAGCTTCAACCGCTTTGCGAACATATGGTTTCAGATTCTATTTCACTCCCATCCCTGGGTTCTTTTCAGCTTTCCTTCGCAGTACTAGTTCACTATCGGTCACTATGGAGTATTTAGCCTTTGTCAATGGTCTGACAAGATTCACATGAGGTTTCACGTGTCTCATGTTACTTGAGAAATGAACCGACCAGATAAACGTCTTTCGCTTACAGGACTATCACCTTCTTTGGTGTATCTTTCCAGATACTTCGACTAGACGTTCATTTTGTAACTGGCCGACCTCCCTGCAAGGAGATCCGCTCACTCTCACAACCCCACCGGCACAACGCTTGCAGGCTTGCATGCTAGTGGTTTGGGCTGTTCCCGTTTCGCTCGCCGCTACTCAGGGAATCTCTTCGATTTCTGTTCCTGAGGGTACTGAGATGTTTCACTTCCCCTCGTTTAGCTTTTTTGACCTATGAATTCAGTCAAAAATCGTACATGTTGACATGTACGGGGTTGCCCCATTCGGAATCCTCCGGATCAATGCGTGCTTGCAGCTCCCCGGAGATATATCGCAGCTTACCGCGTCCTTCATCGCCTCATAGTGCCAAGCCATTCACCATACGCTCTACGTAGCTTGACTTGCAACTTGTAATTGCTTTCTTATTCTTCAATATGAAATTTTCAAAGATCGATTGGCTGAAGACCCTGGGGTCTTACCAAACTTTGTGGCCGCTGAACCGTCTAAAACGCCGTGGAGATGACCGGGATCGAACCGGTGACCCCCTGCTTGCAAAGCAGGTGCTCTACCAACTGAGCTACATCCCCGAGTCCGATCTCGATATCGCCAAGAAGCTCTGGGCCCATCTGGATTCGAACCAGAGACCTCTGCGTTATCAGCACAGCGCTCTAACCAACTGAGCTATGAGCCCTTAAGAGCTTCCTGCGAACCGTCCGCTTTACGCGGACGTTAGGGGCCAAAAAGAGCCCGGCCCGTAGACTCGAGCGGCCTAAATTTTGTTGAATATCCTTTATGTGCGTAGCTTAAGTCCGAACATACACCTGTCCGAAGACTGGTGTTACTCCTTAGAAAGGAGGTGATCCAGCCGCAGCTTCCGCTACGGCTACCTTGTTACGACTTAGCCCTCCTCACTAGTTTTACCTTAGGCGTCTTCCCCCTTGCGGTTAGAGAGACGACTTTGGGTACCACTAATTCAGGTGGCTTGACGGGCGGTGTGTACAAGACCCGGGAACGTATTCACGGCGTCGTGGCTGATACGCCATTACTAGCGATTCCAGCTTCATGCAGGCGAATTGCAGCCTGCAATCCGAACTGGGGTCGGCTTTTTGGGATTGGCTCCCCCTCGCGGGTTCGCAGCCCATTGTACCGACCATTGTAGCACGTGTGTCGCCCTAGGCGTAAGGGCCATGCTGACTTGACGTCATCTCCACCTTCCTCCGATTTATCATCGGCAGTCCCCCTAGAGTTCCCAGCTTTACCTGTTGGCAACTAGGGGTAATGGTTGCGCTCGTTGCGGGACTTAACCCAACACTTCACAGCACGAGCTGACGACAGCCATGCAGCACCTGTGTTAGCCTCCGATTGGATACGGTCGGAGGAACTTTCATCCCTCCTACTGCTATCATGTCAAGCCTAGGTAAGGTTCCTCGCGTAGCCTCGAATTAAACCACATGCTCCACCGCTTGTGCGGGTCCCCGTCAATTTCTTTGAGTTTTAATCTTGCGACCGTACT
>CAZEUR010000070.1:0-3028 GCA_964515175.1 uncultured Holosporaceae bacterium
CCTTCTGGAGTATTAATTTCAGTGGCAACAACAGCATTCACTGTTATATTTTCTAATTTATATCCTTTTCTTGCTGGAGCTTGTAATTTAATTGTTGCAGAACGAATCTCTTGTTTTACATGCCGTGACTGCCTACCTCTACCTTCTGGTAAAATAAATTCAATTTCCCCCATAGATCCTTTGCTTAATACCTCATCCCAAAGTTTATTTTCACTATTCCCTAATTTCCTATTTTTTAAACACCTTGTAATAAAATGGGCATTTGGAATAGATTCATCACGTTCTAGAAAAAACTCGTAAACATCACATTCCACGTCACCAATATTTACAAGAGTTGTATCTGGTATAGATTTTGCTAATTCCTTAGTTTTTCTATAACTGTTTAACCATTTCTTGCTTTCTTTATCTTGTATGTCTTTATGGTACGATTTTGATTTTTCCAGCTTTTTAGAAATTGGCGCAGCTTTTCTAATCCATATTTGATTATCAATGGTTCCCAAACATAGTCTTTGTGGAGTCACTGCAATTGTTGGATGCAGAAAGAATCCCCTCATATTTTTTTGCTTATCTGTCGCACTTCCTGTATAACCAATTCCAGAGATAGAGCTTCTCCCTGTAAAATTAATGTCTGTAGTATCTTGTAATAGCAATACAGTTTTCTCAGCCTTAATTCTATTTAGCGTTGATATACAATGCGGTTCCAAGATTTTTTCACTATTGGTTTTTTCATTATCAAAAAATCTATACGCAGCTTTTGTTTCACTCCAAGTACTACAATTGGACGGAATACTTTGAGTTGGGCTAGCGCTTAAGGAGTATACTAAATTTACCACCGACATTGAGCAACCCCCAAGTATAAAAATACCATTTTTATACCAGCCTATAAATCTGCATTACACCAGTACCAAAGCAGCTTAATATTTTTTCTTTCAATGGTGTAATACCTTCAAATATTATTTGTTTAACATTATTGATTATTAAGGTAACTACATTAATGCCATCTAGCAATTGAAATAGCCACCTTATTGTAGGAGCATAACTTGGCTTGTTGGATGCATTAACTTCAGCTTTGAGATTATTTTTGATATCAATCTTACCATCTTTATTTGCAAACGTTATTTCATGTATATTTTTAGGTAGTATTTCATTGTTGGACTTAATAAATGCGCGCATTCGTCTTTGAGCAACAGAATAGATCAGTAGAGAGAGGGTCATGATTGTTAGTAAGGCCATAATTCTATGGGGGTTCTTGAGAAATAGAGAATCTGCAAAAAACATTTTGTCTTTTATAAACCGAAAGCCCACATTCTCTAAAGTAGAGTTTTGCATCTTATATTTTTGCACTATTTCGGGTGCTGATAATTGCTCTATAGGGATATTGGTAGCAATTACAAAACATGATTTTTGGTGCTCTGCAATTTTTATAGAGGCCGCAATTATATTTACTGTAGCCGTAATACTATACTTGATTTGATCTGGTTTAGCATCTTTTTTAGGTCTGCCTTTTTTGGTGTAAATGTTTACCTCTTCAATTATTGGAGATTCTATTTTGTGATATTTAGTTTTATCTAGTTTAGATAATGCTAATAGTGCATCCTCTTTACAATTAAATATTATTTTGGATAATTTGATAAGTTGCTTAGTTATACTTGTGAATTCATTGTGTACAGCTTTAGCCACAGATTTTTTAGCTCTATCTGCAGCAGCACTTGAATTAACTACAATCCATCTTTGTGCTATGTTGTAATGACTAATTTTAGATACATAGTAACAATTATTATCATCAAGCTTATCCCACATGTTTTTATTAATTGCTTCATCTATCAATTTATTCTCTTCAATTATAGAGCCAGGAATCCGTGTTATAAATTGCAACTTAGCCAAATTCTTAGCATTATTTTCTGAATATAATTTTGAATCTGCGATTAAGTAGCGCGGAGATGGTGATTCTTGAAAGCATTTGATTAATGCGTCAGACCTTTGCTTAAAAATTGTAGAATCAGAACTGCCTCCACTCCATGATTGCATCATTAACGGCACCCCACCATCCTGCGATACGATTAGCTCATGGACCACTTGCTTTAAGTCTGAACGCAAATCCTTGGAGTAACCGTGCTCTAGCTTAATAATATTCTCATGCATCCTGTGATATTCATAGTTATCAAATAATTTATTGTTCTTAAGCACATTTTCTAAAGCGCAAGTAGTATAATCAGACCCATTATGCGCCTTATCCAATTCAATTGTAAATACCGCAAATTCTTCACCATCTAAAAGTTTAGCCTCTGATCCATTGCCTATTCTCAAGCGAGCTTCCCAAATCGAGTTATTTCGAATAAATAGTAAATCTTGCTCACAATGATTCAGCCACTCATCACATTTATTCTGATAATCATTAATATCATTAGCTTGCAAAATAACCATATTATCTGCAGTGGGATCAAAGTACTCCCCAGTAACTGATAATGTCGTAGTATCCAAACCAGTAAATGTTGTATCTATATTTTCCTGCTTGCACACCTCAGATGCTATTTCATAAAACAAAGTATCGCAGCCGTAATTAAATATCTTATCTAGAGCACGACCTAATCTATGTCTATCAAAATGTTCAGCCATAATTCCAGGTCTAATTAATTGCTCTAATGCCTTATTGTCAAAAAACATCGGTGTTAGAGACATCGGTTTGCTTGCAAAGCCTAAACTATTAATTATCATCCCAGATATAGTTTCTCCTGGAGTTAAAACTTCTTGATTGCCATTATCAATTTGCAACCGCATATCCAATTTCTCAATTAAATTAATATCTTTCATTACCCCAGCTACAACGCCTAAATGATCAATTCTCTTGATATTCAAATTCATACTACCGCCTCATCAAAATAATAATAATAGCAGTATACCAATTTATCTTATACAAAATATAATTTTTTATGCAGGGGGTTGCTCAATGTCGGGAATAACATGTCTATGGCTACCTTCAACTCTTCCTGAACCGATTGGCAATTTTTGCTCAATTGCTTCTTTATAT
>CAZEUR010000071.1:0-2890 GCA_964515175.1 uncultured Holosporaceae bacterium
CTCTCCAAAAATATAACTCCTATAGACCTCATAATGCCTTGAAAGGCCTCACCCCTTTGGAGTACATTAACACTGTCCTCAAGGTCGCTGCTTGAGTCTCATATGTTGTGAACCTATACACTTGACTTTTTCCTTAAGTCGGTTCGCTGTTCCATTGCTCCCCTAACCCCAACTCCAACAAATCCTTAGCGCACGATTTTTTCCGAATCCTGAGCACACCCCTATATAAGAACCCAACTTTAGGATTTCAAGGGAGAGTGTTAGACAAGCTGCGACATAGCCATGGACCCTCTCGCAAACCCGGTGTTGGATTGAGTTTTTTCGACTAAATTGGGAATTTCCCTTGCTTATAAAGTTCTACAGCCTCTTCTTTACTGTCAAAGAGAGTTCATTGGCAACATATTTAGTTCCAAATTCACCCGAGTAAGCAAAACCAACAGACATTCCATCTTCCCATTCATGTTTGGCTTCAAGGCCTGGAGAAATATAATTTTCTGTTTTGATGGTTGGTTCAAATGTTCCCGCATTTGCGGTTACAATGGTGCCTTTTTGGAAAGGTTTTTTATTAACAATACTTAGTCTTCCTATAACTTTCGAGAGAGTATCATTATGTTCAAATGTACGATCTATTTTACCTCCAACTTCTGATCGCAGCATAGTCGCCGTACTGCCTTGATATATTAAATTCTGAGTTCCAGCTCCTGTTTCTGTGTAGCCTTGCTGATGTGCATAGACATAATCAAATGCTGCAAAAATTTGGCAGGGATATAGTTCATGTGTACGAAAATTATACCCTCCTCCTAAGTGAGGCGTGATTTGATACCCATTATGATGACTTGAGGCGCTTAAATTAGCGCTCACAATATTTCTATACCCAGCATACCTCTGAATGCCTAGAACCAAAGACCCGTCTATATAAAAACGTTCTTTAAAATAAGTTCCAAAGACTGTCAAAAATTTGTCTTTAATATTTGTTTTTCCACCATTAGAACCCATTGTTAGCTTTGTCATAGCATATCCAATTCCCCCTCCTACAATAATCTCTGGACGAAGATGATAGTCCCCTCCAAATAAAATACCGCCAGTCCTTGCCTTAAAGCCAAGTTGGCCATACATTGTATCTTGACTCAAAACGCTCCCAAAGGGTTGGGCCCAAATACTCGTCTTTCCCAATTTTAGGGGTCTAAATTTTTCTCGTGTTTCTTGAACAGATTGGCGCAATCCTCCATCCGTCATTGATAATGTTGCTGTGTTGATATTAGGTGCTTGGAAAGGATTGCTGGTAAAGGAGAAGGTCGTGTCGGAGGAGAGGCCTCCTGTCCTCCCACTTGCTTCAGCCCGAGAACCTTCTAACATGACACTGCTGATTCTCGTTACTCCAGTAGATGTTACCGCTGTTGTAAAGCTTTTTGAAGACCCAATGGATTTTATACTAGGAGCGCTAAGAGAAGTGGAAGAGGATGAAGAGGGGAGACTCAGTAACAAGCTATAAGTGGTACCACTTAAGCTTACAGAAGACGTTACTCCTGAAGATAGAGTGACGCCTGTTAGTGTTGCTTCTAGTGTAGCGGGACTTCCTACTCCTGCATTTGTAAAGAGAGTATAAGGTTGATTCGTTGTAAGGGTGCCATTTATCACATCCACATTTAGAGTAAACCCTGTTGAGGTCAGTACACCATTACTTAAATTAACGAAAGTAGTGTGATTGCTTGTTGCGTCGATAACAACCTTTACAGTGGATGAAGACGAAATGGTGGAAGCGCTCGCGGTCATAACTGGAGATGTAGAAGGAGTAAGGTTTGTAAGGTCTAAACTTCCTCCTAATAGAGATAAGGCCGCATTAGCAGGAAAACTATTGGCAACCATAGGTGTGATTGTTGTGCCCGTTCCCGCTTGCATTGATCCGGATAGTGTATTTCCAGACGTATTGTGCAACACAAGAGTCAAAGTTCCCGCACTTGTGTTGGAAGCCTGTATAGTTCCTGCGCCTGTTAGAGGTCCTTGGAGGGCAACGGTATCTTGGTTGGTATCTGAATTTGTGAATAACAGAACGTCGGTAGAATTCTGTACATCTAGTGTAGCGTTAATGGCTGGACTTTGGTCTGAATACCAGGTATTAGGATTTTGGCTATTTCCATTGAATATTAAAAGAGTATCAGCGCTGGTACCGGATGCACTCACTCCTCCATACAGAGCATCACTTACAAAAGTAATTTGTTGCTGAGTTCCTGGCGTATTATTTGTAATCATGGTGCCCCCATTACTGCCAGCTCCATTTGTAATGCAAGGGCCTATGGTTTGATCTGAATCGAAGCTTACAGTAAACCGATGGGTCCCATCATATCCATAAGGTCCTAAGTAAATATACGAAATCGACTGGCCGTGGGTAGGGGCAAGAGCGTTTTGACGGACAAGGCCGACGAAGTCATCTGTTCCGAAGAAGGCTCGATCTGAGGCACTAGGAAATCCATTATCCAAATAGCTTGGTAGAATGGACCAGTTATTAGAACCCCAGCGCTGATTAGTGTAATAGATTCCGCCAGCCCACAACCAGTCTGTAGCTTGAGCAGTACCTATGCATAAAACAGAAAAAATAACTAACCTTTGAAAAAATTTAAGCATTACTTTAGGATCTCCCTATATTTATTATTTATCTATGTCCACGCTTTCAGACTATCCTATTTCGGGGGGGGGGGCAAGGGTGGTGGTGTATGAGTGTATGAGTTCACAACATATGAGACTCAAGCAGCGACCTTGAGGACAGTGTTAATGTACTCCAAAGGGGTGAGGCCTTTCAAGGCATTATGAGGTCTATAGGAGTTATATTTTTGGAGGGCCTTTTTAAGGTCAATCCTTAAGGCGCCAATAGAATCAGAAAGAATGTCCTTCC
>CAZEUR010000072.1:0-2650 GCA_964515175.1 uncultured Holosporaceae bacterium
TTTGACCACATTCGTCATCCTCGGGCGTAGACCCGAGGACCCATTTATGCATTATGGATCCTAGTGTCAAGCACTAGGATGACGACTAAGGGGCTGAGGATGACGTTTGTAACCAGTTTCATGCTATTTCTTACATCAAGCTAAGGTTAAATAGAAAGGTTACTATTACCAAGTTGCGATAATCATAAAGTAGGTTGTTGCTTGTCGTTCACCCACTAATTTATAGGCTTTATTCATCGCGCTTACTATTTTATAGATTTTAACTTGGTAATAGTTGAATATTATACTCTATATTATTACAACTCATCATCTATTATAAATAAAGAATCCAGCCCTGTAGCCTTTAGTTGATCTTGGTCATGTGGATTAAGATTTGATAAATGTTGTGTTATTCCTGCATCTAATAATAATGATTCCAATTCATTTGGTTTTCTAAGATTATCACCTGATGTATGAATCTGAAATTTAATATAATCATTTCTGTCATCAGATAAAAGTAGTTTATAATAATTATCAGTACAATAGTTTACATATGGATATTTCTTATATGGAAGAGGCTTAGAAATTTTCAATTTTGTGTCTTGGGTAAATTTTACGCTAAGTGTTAGTGCTACTTCTGGTTTTGTTGGATGCTTTGCTTGTTGAAAGAGTGTCACACATTCTTTTTCCTGTGAATTACGATACCCAATATTCTTATATTCTTTTTCCTCAACATCGAATTTGAAATCGTCACAACCCATAGCATTGCCACGGCGTTGAAATAAACATGGATCATTTTCTTTAGTTAATTTTGCTGTATCCAAATGCTCTAATTTATAACTAGTATCATAATAATTTTCAACTTTTTTTGTGCATTCGTGGTCATAATAGAATATTTGAGTAGCAGCTTTTTTTTCGGCATCTTTCTTTGCAAGTTGATCTTTTTGCCATTCAGGAAATCCTATGCGCGCATGTTTTGCCATACTATACATTTCTGTTGCGTTATCTGGAGTAAATTTTACTCCAGATAACGTAATACCTGGATTTACAATTTGCATCGTACTACCAAAAACTCCCATAACGGGTTGAGGATTCATCCATTGAGGAATTGTTTCTATAAAATGTTTAAGAGCTTTCTCTAAATCATTACTCTCAATAATTCTTGCAATATAGTTGTAAACGGCTGTAAGTCTTTCTTCATCAAATGAACTTGGCGCAGTCATATGTGCATCTGATAAAGATTTTGTATCTGCTTTGGTCGTATTTTTTCTTGCAAGAAAAACTTCTTTTGCTGTAGTGACTTCTTTCGAAATTGTCATATCTTTTTTTATCAACTTAGGAATGATATTGTCACGTTCTTCATCAAATACTTCAAGAATATTAAGTTGAGATGGGTTTTCGAATTCTACACCCATTATCCTAAATTTTCCTCCATCATTTTTATGTTTTGCAATAACATCTCGGACCTTTTTTATCGGAAGGTCTAAATTAGTTTTTTCATCATTATGTACAATAATATCTATTAATAGATCATGTATTGCTTTGGTTTGTGTAATGGTTAATATAGAACGTGTTTGGCTCATATTTTTTACCTGAAGAAATATACTATTATGTTGATTATAATATTCAAAAACTAACAAAAGTCAATAAATTGACGTGAAAAATTGATTACTAGAAATAAAAAATGGCCCAGGAAATTCATGCTGGGCCATTTGATAAAATATGGGATATATTATATAGTTTCTTTGACTAAAGAACGAATAAGGGCATTTATTGCATTTTGTTGATTACTATTGTGCAATTTCATGAAATTGCGCGACACCTCAATACACATTCTTTGATGAGTAGTATCATTTGTAGTATTGACATTATCCTCATCAAATTCACTATAGAAATATTCTACAGGTTTACCTAGTGCTTTGGCAATCAACAGTAATCTACCAGCTGCAATTCTGTTAGTTCCCTTCTCATACTTCTGTAATTGTTGATGAGTTACACCAATCAATTCAGCAAGCTGTTGACGTGACAAACCATGGGCAAGTCTTAGCTGATAAATTTTATCACCAATGAATTTGTCTACCTTCATAATATAGTCATTTTGACGCACCATAATAAATAATCCTCAGAAACTCAATTGTAATTTAATATATGTAAAAAACTATCTCTTAACATAGTAGAAGCTTACTATACAACAATTTTTTTGGATTGCAAGTAGTATTTCGAAGAAGTTAAAAAATCTTAACCATTACAGCTTAAATATCACGGTTTGGATAGGCTTACAACCCTTTCAATGACTGCATATTCGTCGTAGCCAAGTCGACATAATAATTGCAGTTTTTTTGCATCGATTTTGTCATTTTTTATCAGTATATTATCTACAAATATTCCTACTATTTTACCAATTATCATTTTGTTATTTTCGATATTTATAGTTTTTACATAATGACATTCCAAATTAATTGGAGAAATTGCTATTGATGGAGGTGTTACAATATAAGATTTTTTAATTGGAATATTGAAACTATCTATTTCACTTATTCCATCTGGCAAAACGGTGGAAGATAGCATCATTTTTTCTTGTGCTGATTCTACTACTAAATTAATTACAAATTCTTTTGTTTCTTCGATGTTTTTTACAGTATCTTTTACATCATTATTTTTATTTTTTGGT
>CAZEUR010000073.1:0-2595 GCA_964515175.1 uncultured Holosporaceae bacterium
CCCTGAGGAGTTGCGTACCGATGAAATGCAGGTTGATGCTGACCGACGTAGAGAAGCTGACGCTGGAGCAACTGAGCGTGAATCATCGGCATCGCGACATCCGCACGCGTGCTGCCGTGCTGTCGCTGATAGGCAACGGTGTGTCCGCGCCGAAGGCGGCGCAGCGTCTCGGGGTGAGCGTGCAGTCGCCCTATAATTGGGTTCGCGCCTGGCTGGCCGATGGCATCGTCGGTTTGCTGGGCGGTCACGGCGGAGGACGTCCGCGGGCGTTGTCTGAGGCGATGGTCACCACAGCGGCTCAGGTCGCCAGGGCCGAATCGTTGACGCTGGCACAAATCGCACAGCGGGTCGAAGCCGTCCACGGTGAGCTGCCGTGCCGTATTGCGACTTTGGGCATGGCGCTCAAGCGCGAGGGCTTCACGTTCAAGCGCAACCGGTTCTCGCTGAAAAAAAGCGCAACGAAGCAGAGTTCGCCATGAAGCAGGCCACGCTTGACAAGCTCCAGCAAGCCGCTCGCGAGGGCGCTGTACGCCTGCTGTTTCTGGACGAAGCCGGCTTTTGCTGCTCGCCACCGGTACAGCGAAGCTGGTCACCACGAGGCCTGCCCCACGCGATCGAACCCAACACGCATACCCGGCGCAGCGTCATCGGGGCGCTCGATTTCGGACCGAACAAACTGATTCACGCTCCGTGCCCCGGCACGGTCAAAGGGCCGGACGTCATGCGGTTCATTGACGGCTTGCTGGCCGACAGCAATGGGTGGCCAACTGTGATCGTACTGGACAACGCCAGTATTCATCACGGCATCGACGAAGCGACACGCGAGCGGTGGTTGATCGAGCACAAAGCATTCCTGTTCTACCTGCCGCCCTACAGTCCTGAACTGAACATGATCGAGATCGTCTGGCGGCACCTGAAGTATCGGTGGCGACGTTTCGTCACCTGGACCAAGGAAACCATTGATGCCGAACTGGCCGATCTGCTGGCAGGCTACGGCGTCAAATTTCAAACTAGTTTCGCGTGAACACTTATTCAAGGCATTCCCGAGTTCATCAAAGCCGGTGCCAGTTTAGGGCATCTGTGGATGGAGGGTCATTTTGGCCTGGGTGATCCTTTGGTTAATCAGGGTGCGCCGGCAATGTCCCAGAAATAGTTGAAGGTTGAAGGCGGCGGTTCCCCGAGGGAATCCGAGAGAATCGGGTTTCCAAGACCAACCATCTCAGATGGAGAACCGCCAATATGAAGCGTACCAAGAAGCCCCGTGCTGCGGCGCCGTTGCACGTTGTCAGCAAGCAAGACCCGGATGGGCTGCAAGCCTGCCTGGCCGAAGGTGGCCAGATGCTGCTGCCCCTGCTGGACATGATCCAGAACACGCGAGCAAGCATCAACGAACTGATGCACGAGGCCGGGCGCAGCCTGGTCGAGCAGTTGCTGGTGCTCTCGGCGATGGAAGTCGCCGGTGGCAAACACCCCGGCCGCTCGGCCAGCGATGTGCGCTGGCATGGCTCGCAGCGTGGGCGCATTGTGATGGAAGAGCGCAAGCTCAATGTCACTCGCCCCCGGCTGCGCAGCAAGGCGGGCAAGGAAGTCCCGATTCCCGCCTACGAGCAGCTCAGCCGCAACCCCAGGCTTGGGCAACGCATCCAGGACATCATGGTGACGGGCGTGTCCACACGCAAGTATGAGAAGGTGCTGCCAGAGATGGCCGGCACCGTGGGCATCTCCAAGAGCAGCGTCTCGCGTCAGTTCGTGCGCGCCAGCGAGACGGCGCTGGCCGAACTGACGGCGCGTCGCTTCAAGGACCAGGACATCCTGGCGATCTACATGGACGGCATCATCGTAGACAGCCGGCACATCCTGGTGGCCATTGGCGTGGACAGCGCGGGCAAGAAACACCTGATGGGGCTGGTCAGCGGCTCCAGCGAGAATGCCCAGGTCGTCAAGGATCTGCTGCGCGACATCACCGGTCGGGGGCTGCACACTGATCGCCACTACCTGTTCGTGATCGACGGCTCCAAGGCGTTGCGCTCGGCGATCACGGAGATGTTCGGCGAACACGCCCACGTCCAGCGCTGCCGCACGCACAAGCTGCGCAATGTCACCGAGCGCCTGCCGCGCGCGATCGCATCCCAAACGGCGGCGGCCATCAAGGCCGCCTACAAGCTGCCGGCGAACCAAGGCATGGCCAGGCTCAAGACGCAGGCGGCGTGGCTCAAAGCCGATTACCCGGACGCTGCGGCGTCCTTGCTCGAAGGCATGGAGGAGACGTTCACGGTGAACAAGCTCGGCCTGACACCCGCGCTCATCCGCAGCCTGGCGACCACCAACCCCATCGAAAACCCGAATGGCACGGTACGCCGCGTGACCCGCAGGGTGACGCGTTACCGCGACGACGACATGGTGCGTCGCTGGACAGCCACGGGCTTCCTGGAAGCCGAGAAGCACTTCCACAAGATCGGTGGAGCCAAGGACCTCTGGATACTCGCCTCTGCCTTGCACCGCCCTGTGGAGAAAACCGTTGACCATAATTTGAAGTCCGCCTAGCCTAGGCACTCCCGCCGTCCCAACCTTCAACTACGAATGGGACATTGCCCA
>CAZEUR010000074.1:0-2513 GCA_964515175.1 uncultured Holosporaceae bacterium
AAATGTCATTGTACCCACATTAAAATGTTGTGCCTAGTAAAAATGATAATATATTCCTGACTTCCGCGTTTTTCGAAGTGTTGTGCCTAGTAAAAACCTAAACTCATTGTAAAATAAAGCATATTTGACAGGTTATGTTCGATTTACTTTAGAGATGTTGTGCCTAGCTAATAATATTATACACATTCTGTAGTAGGTATGATAAAATTATGCTAAAACTAATCAATAGGCAAATATAATATGTTCATTAGAGTTAAAAGCACACCCAATAGCCCCCGCAAGGCAGTTCAAATTGTAGAAGGTAAAAGGTTTGGCAAGGGAGTTAGGCAGTCTATTATTGCTCATATTGGTGTTGCTCTCAATGCTGAAGAAGAAGTTAAATTAAAGGCATTAGCAACAGAAAAAATAAAGCAGATAATTAAGGCAGAGTCGGCAAAAAGTAATTTAAAATTAACTGATCAAGATATTCAAGATTTGATGAAGCGCGGGCGGAAGAAAAAGCAGCATTTAGCTTCAACTTCGGATAATAGGGATGCATCTGCTGTAGTACTGGACAATATGATAGAAGAATTTCGGTTAAATGATGGGGTTGGAGATATTGTAGGTAAGATATTTGAAGAATTTGGATTTGGACAATTATTAAAAAGTAGCAAACAATCTCAGTTACTTAAAGATGTAGTGTTATCTCGTATGATATATCCTCAGAGTAAATTAGCGCTATGTGAGACTATGTATGAAAAATTTAATAAGCACTATAACGTAGATCAGGTTTATCGCATGATGGATAATTTGTATCCTAGTATTGATAACATAAAACGTTTGGTATTTAATAAAACCCATGCATTAATGCCTAAGGTTAATGTAGTGTTATTTGATGTTACTACATTATATTGTGAATCTGTAAATCAAGATAGCTTGCGTGAATTTGGTTTTAGTAAAGATGGTAAATTTAATAATACACAATTGGTACTGGCTTTAGCAACTAATGAGTTAGGATTACCAATTGGCTATGAGATATTTCCTGGTAATTATGCAGAAGTTAAAACATTATTAGCAGCTATTAACAAATGGAGCGGGATGTTTGATATAAAAAGTGCATGCTTTATTGGTGACAGAGCCATGTTTAGTGATGACAATATTAATCTAATTGAATCTCATGGATATGAGTATATAATAGCGGCTAAATTACGTGGAGCCCCACGGGAATTACAGCAACAGATTTTAGATGAGCACAATTATAGCAAAGTGAAATTTGGTGAAGAAGATGGCCTAGTTGCTGAATTTGTTTATCCACAAAAGGTAGATCATGTCAGATGTACCCTTGGAAATGATATACAAGGGTATATTGTTACAATAGATGATGCGGTTATTACTAGTATTAAATACGTTTCGCCACTTAATGTGACAAGTGTGGCAAATAAAGAAGCATTTAATAAGCATATCACGCAATTAAATAAACTGCGACGCTATTCTTCTAGGTGTCGTTGTGCTTTACTTGAACCAAGTGAGTATGAATTAGTAAAAGATGACTTTATTAATAATGTTGCTGTTATTGTTGGTACAGATATTATTTATAATGGTCATAAGGCGAGTATTACTAAGCTTAGTGAGAAGCAACAAATTAATTTATTGGAGTCTGCAGCCAAAGGGCGCATTTCTAATAAAATCATGTTGGAGTTATTTGATGATCATTATAAGTATAAAACCTATATTAATATTCCTTGTGAAATAATGGTTGAGTTATTTCATGAGTACAAAATACCTTCCAGAAGATTATGTGTATCCTATAAAGAATCAAGAGCAGTTAATGATGCTAAAAAGCGAGAAAGAATAATAGAGCGCTTAAAGTCTCAGGAAGGTTCTACAAACAAGGTGCTAAAAACCACTGCTAAAATGTATATGAATGCTACTGGCGATGCAGCTATCAATGATATAAAAATAGCTGAGGCAGAGAAATGGGATGGAATCCACGGAGTAATTACCAATATAGCTTCTGATACAATTCAGAATATTTTATCTCGTTATAGTAATTTATGGCGCATTGAGGAAGCCTTTCGAATCAACAAACACAACCTACAAATGCGTCCAGTTTATCATTATAAGGCAGAAAGAATTCATGCTCATATTGCTATTTGCTATATGTCATTTGCGGCACTTAAATTAATGCAATATCAAACTCAAGTTACACAACCAAGGTTTACGATTGATAATATACTTAGTACATTGTTAAGCGTTGAATCTAGTATATATATGGATTCTACAACTAATTTACGTTATAGAATGCCTGGGCACTTATCAGCGAACGCCAAAATGTTATATCGAGCATTTGGTATTAAAAGAAATAGCAAAATGTCATTGTACCCACATTAAAATGTTGTGCCTAGTAAAAATGATAATATATTGATATAAGCCAATATTTTAATTTATGCCGCGGAAGTCAGGAGAAAAGGATATAAACTAGAAAATATAACAGTGAATGCTGTTGTTGCCACTGAAATTAATACTCCAGAAGG